>CAJUFL010000064.1 GCA_910585605.1 uncultured Lachnospiraceae bacterium
GCGAAGGAGCGAAAGCGGGGACGGACGAGAACAGCAGGGTATTTCCCCACAGCGAACCCCACCAACCCCTCATGTTGAAAGCGTCCCCCTTACTAAGATAAACAAGAATTTTGCCATAAATGTAATAGGGTTTCCAGGTCGGAAAAACTTTCCACATGGTTTACTTCATCTCTGAGTTTGGAAGAATTGGGATAACCGGTAGTATACCATGCAACATGCTTGCGCATTTCATGGACCCCCGTATATTCTCCTTTGTACTCCACCATCATTTTGGCATGCCGGAGCATCAGTTCTATCATCTCTGAAAGGGTGGGCTTTGGTGGAAGGTAACCTTTCTCAAAATATGTTTTAATCTGGGAAAAAATAAAAGGATTCCCTTTTGCTCCTCTTCCAATCATAAAGGCATCACAACCGGTCTCTTCTTTCATGCGTATAATATCCTGTGGTGTACGCAAATCTCCATTACCGATAACAGGAATAGAAACTGCTTCCTTTACCTGACGGATAATCTCCCAGTCTGCAATACCGGAATAATACTCACTTCTCAGTCTTCCATGGACTGCAACAGCTGCACCACCACTCGCTTCAATTACCTTTGCAATCTCCACTGCATTTACATGATCCTCATCAAATCCTTTCCTGATCTTCACCGTAACAGGAATAGAAACTGCCTTTACCATAGCAGATACAATCTTCCCTACCAGTTCAGGCTGTTTCATCAGTGCAGAACCCTCGTTATTATTAACAATCTTCGGAACAGGACACCCCATATTAATATCAATAAAATCATAGCCTCTTTCCTGAACTCTTGCTGCAATATCCGCCATAATTTCCGGTTCCGAACCAAACAGCTGTAGTCCAATGGGATGTTCTTCCTCCCGATATTCCATAAGCGGCATTGTATTTCGATTATTATATAAAATTGCTTTTGCACTTACCATTTCTGTATACAAAACATCACAACCCTGTTCTTTGCAAAGCAAGCGAAAAGGCAGGTCAGTAATGCCTGCCATGGGAGCTAATATTAATTTATTGTGTAAATCTATCATTTCTTTTCCTGCCATATGTACCTCTACTGTTTGTTATATAAAATATTAAGCCCTTTTAGAGTAAGATTGGGATCATAAAATTCAATACTATCTGTCTCATCATAAATAATCTTACCCAGCCCCCCTGTAGCCACCACTGTCATCTTATCAAGGTTGGCTTCTTCTTTTATCTTTTTGATGATGTATTCCGTCTGTCCAATATGTCCGTACACAAGACCGGATTGCATGGAAGAAATCGTATCCTTCCCCAGAATCTGATCTGGTTTTTTAATCTCAATTTTAGGAAGCTTGGCAGCATCCTGCCATAAAGCATGTGCTGCAATACGGATACCGGGCGAAGTCACACCTCCTGCCAAAGTAGCATCTTCCAACACAAGGTCGTGTGTAGTCGCCGTTCCATAGTCAACAACCAGAACCGGACCACCATATATTTCATATGCAGCCACAGCATCCACAATACGGTCTGCTCCTACCTCTTTAGGATTTGGAATAGCAATTTTGATTCCCGTCTTAATTCCAGGTCCCACTTCAATCGGTCTGACATTAAAATACTTAATCAGCCCATTTATAATATGATGGTTTACATCCGGCACAACAGAAGCCATAATCGCAGCATCCACATTCTCCCTGTGAAGCCCCTTGCTATGAAGTATATTATAAAAGAAAATCCCATATTCGTCAGAGGTTCTGGGAATCTTTGTGGTCATTCGGAATGTTCCCTCAATCTCATTCTTATTAAATAATCCTATTGTAATATTAGTATTGCCAATATCTATTGCTAATAACATAATTCCATTCCCTTCATCTACATTTATTCCAAATCTAATTTCTCTCCCAAAAAGAATACCCTGTAATAAAGCTCCAGGCTTTCCAACAATTCTGCCTTTGTCTGCCGGAGCTGTTTAATCTTGAGTACACTTCCAATTTCATCATATAATAAATCACCCTGATCAGACATAGTTATAAATTGAAGATTGGCCCCTTCATCAAACTCCATAGTCAATATGCCTCCAATATCTTCAGCAAACAACACACACATAGCCTGCAATTCATCTTTGATCCCATCAGGCAATCCGTTAAAATCTGGATTCAGATAATATTTTTCTTCATATTTGGAAACTGCACACAAAATCTTATTTTTATCAGTCATCATGCTCTCCTTAATATATACTGCCAAAGCCCTCCAGAGCCTGTCCCGAAAATCTCCACTTAGATTCCGCCAGCCATATCTTGGCAATAATTGTATAAATGCATTTTATCCTATTCACAAAGGGATTGCAACCTCTTTCAAGATTTGCTAAGATATAAGATAATATCGTTCAATATCTGTTTGATACATACTCAGATACTTTGAACAAAATATGCTAATATTTATGAAAAGAGGGCTATTATGTTAAATCAAAACTTTATCGACATGTGTGGTCAAAAGTCCGTAATCCGTATGTTATCTGCATATGGCAGTGAACGTGCAAAAGAAATCGGTTATGAAAATGTCTTTGATTACAGTCTGGGCAATCCTTCCGTTCCTGCACCGGAATCCTTTACACAGGAAATGATTCGCCTTTTACAGGAAAACGATCCTGTTAGTCTCCACAGATATTCTCCAAGCCTTGGAATTGACTCTGTTAGAGAAGCCGTTGCAGATTCCTTAAACAACCGTTTTGATATGAGCTACGAAAAAAAGGATATCTTTATGGTAAGCGGAGCCGCCGGTGCTATCGCACATGCTGCCAGAGCCGTTACTGTGCCTGGAGATGAAATACTTACATTTGCTCCATTTTTCCCCGAATATATGCCATATATATCGGCTACGGGTGCTGTTCTAAAAGTAGTGCCTGCTGACATCAGTACATTTCAGATTAACTTTGATTCTTTTATAGATATGTTAAATGATAAAGTAATGGCTATTTTAATCAATACACCAAACAATCCTTCCGGAATCGTATATTCCACGGAAACCATAGATAAATTAGCAATGATTCTTGCTGAAAAAGAAGAAGAATTTGGTCACCCCATTTATCTTATTTCGGATGAACCATACCGCGAGATTGTATTTGACGGTGTAGACTCCCCTTTTATCGCAGCACATTATAATAATACAATTACCTGTTACTCCTTCAGCAAATCTCTATCACTTCCGGGAGAAAGAATTGGTTATATCGCTGTCAATCCTGCCTGTGAAGATTCTTCTTTATTAGTAGATATGTTTGGCCAGATTTCCCGCGGCATCGGACACAACTGCCCACCAAGCATTATACAGCTGGCTGTCTCTAAATCATTATATGATACCGCTGATTTATCAGTCTATGAGACTAATAAAAATTTACTGTATACCGAATTAACCAAAATGGGATTTGAAATCGTGGAACCGGGCGGAACCTTTTATATGTTCCCAAAAGCTTTAGAAGCTGATGCAGTCGCATTTTCTGATAAAGCAAAAGCTTTAGACTTATTATTAGTACCAAGTGATACATTTGGTGTCAAAGGACATTTCCGCATCAGCTACTGTATCCCTACAGAAAAAGTAGAGCGTTCTATTCCTGTTTTCCAAAAACTAGCTGATATGTACATATAATTTATTTGAATATACAATTAATCCAAAGGTATTTTCTTAATACAAAAATGCACAAACATAATAAAGCGGGTAACTTCCTGAATATGTTTGTGCATTTTCATTGTCCTCATTTTATCTGACAACCTTTTCTAAAATAGCTATTTTGAACTGTCCTGAATTAAGTTTTCTTTCTCCATTTTTTTTGCAATCTTTGATATATCAAGGTTTTTCCAAATAGCACCTACCATATCGTTTTCCATATCTACTTCAACAGTCTGTAACCATTCATTTTTCTTTTCCGAAAGCTGTTGCTGAACTTTTTGTGACACTGATGCTTCTATATAATACTGTTTATATTCCTCATCATTTGTCTTAATCATTTTCACAACCATATATCCAAGATCATCTTCATAAACTTCTGATATATCCCCTTCTTTCATATCCTGAATGAGATTATTTAATTCTTCCGAATATGCACCTTTATATGCCCTTAATGTATCAGAATAATCCTTAATCTTATACTCCTCTGCCAGTTTTTCTGCATCCTCACCATCCATAAGACGCTTTCTTGCATCTTCTGCTAAAGCTTTTTGCTCCTCCAGCTTCTCACTGCTTAATTTTACATTATTCCCTGCACTATCTACCACTGCCTTTCCGTCTTCACCATATTCTACAGTAGGAAACAACAGATAATAAAGTTCAAAAAATTCCTTATCCTTTAAATCTTTTTCTGCTTCCTGCGTAAGCTCTTCTTGCAGTTCTTTTGTTGCATTATCATTTAATATTGTTAAATAACGTTGTTTATAGAACAAATCTGTTACCGTATCTCTGGATATACCATATCCTTCTAAGAACTCTTCCGAAAAGGTCTTATAATATTTATCAACCACGGCATCCATTTCCTCTTTTTCCTTTTCTGTCAATTCTATTCCGTTCTTTTTTGCATATTGATATTGAATCTCATCTGTTCTTAATTGAGAAATAATCTGCTCCTTATAAGTTGACATATTGTCTTTTACAGAGCTGCCATCTGCCATCTTAAAGGTATACAAAAACTGAATGACATACAGATAGACATAATCCAGTTTTATCACTTCATCACCTATCTTGATTACATCTGTATTCTTTGCATCTTCAGGAGCTATTACCTTTATCGTCTCCTTAGCAGAATCAATTTCTGAACCTGTTGAATTCGATGATATATCTGAATTACTGCACCCTGTACATGCAATAAGCATCATTCCCACAAGTATACTACTTATTATTTTTCTCCACATTTCTGTTTTCCTCCAAATATTATAAAATAAACTGCACTTCTGCTATTTTATTATAAATTGGAAAACCTTTCAACTCTTTTTCTCTATTTCATGGATAATTCACATTTGCAAAGACATGTTTTTTACTATTGTTTTTCATCTTCATTTAAGTTCCTGCACTACAAAAAATCTCACTTTGCGAGGTTCTCTGCCTGCGGCGGGTCGCTCTGGCAACACAATTCCTCTCCGCCGCAGTGTGATTCTGCCCGGAGAACTTTCCTATAAATAAAAAGACAGTCTGCTATCCCAAGATAACAAACTGTCTTTTTTTGTACGGCTGATACCGTTACAAACTCTATTATTCTTTTACACCGCCAAGTGCCACACCTGCAATGATGTACTTTGACAACGCAAAGTATACTACAAAGATTGGCAGTACGGTTACAAATAATCCAAGATAGATCATTCCGTAGTCTGCACGGAACTGCTCAGAACGCAGTGTCTGCACAAACATCGGCAGGGTGTTCTTTGACTTATCGATCAGGATCATGCTCGGTGTGAACAGGTTGTTCCATGATGCGATGAATGCAAAGATCGCCTGGGTTGCCATCGCCGGTTTCATCAGCGGCAGCACGATCGTGTTAAAGGTCTTGAACTCGCCCGATCCGTCTATTCTTGCCGCTTCCACAATCTCCAGTGACAGCGCCTGTGCCATATACTGTCTCATAAAGTAGTATGTGGATGGTGCCGCTACTGCCGGGATGATCAGCGGAAGGTATGTATTGTATAATCCTATCGTCATCATGAACTGCATGAATCCGATGATGGATACCTGGGCCGGTATCATCATGATCGCCATAATGAAGGATGATGCAAAATTCTTCAGCTTGAAATTATACACCGTGATACCGTATGCCGTAAAGGTTGAAAAATATACCTGTAACAGCGTTGCCGGTACGGAGATCAGGCAGGAATTGAACATACATTTCCAAAGAGGCGCACCGATACCCTGTGATTTCTCAAGCAGTAGTGACAGGTTCCGCCCGAAATAAGTACTGGGTATGATAGAGAGACCTCTCTCAATGGCGTGAGTATCTCTGGTTGCATTTACTATCATGATATAAAACGGAATGATGCTTAAAAAGCACAGAATCACACATACGATCGTACGGATCACCTTCTGTGTATGAATCCATGCAGAATAACTCTGCTGTCCGTCATTTGCTTGCTTTGCCATAATCTGCTCCTCCCTTCCTATTTGACAACTGCATGCTTCTGCTTCGACTCACGTTCGCGGGTCGCTGCAAAGAACACTAAGCTGATCACTAAAGTTACGAAGAACAGTATCATGGATGCTGCTGCGGACTTACCCATATCCTTTGTAGTAAATCCTAACTTCCTGATATACATTGTGATGGTCTGCGATGCATAGGCAGGCAGTGCCTCACCGGTACCGGATACGTTAAACAGTGCCGGGATATCATACATCTGGAGTCCTCCGATGGCAGATGTTACCAGTGTATACTGCAGGATCGGCTTCAACAGCGGCAGGGTGATGTCAAAAAAGGTCTGACGGCTGCTTGCACCGTCCACCATGGCTGCCTCATACAATGATGGGTTGATACCCAGTATTCCTGCGATCAGCACGATCATGGTATTCCCATACCACATCCAGAACTGCATAAAGGCGATAAGCCCAACAGTTCCCGCCTTGCTTTCCATAAAGTCAAAGTTTTCACTAATGATGCCTATACTTCTAAGCACTTTAGTGAAAGGACCACTGTTATTGAACAGTGAATAGAACAATACCGCAATGGTAGATGCCGTGATGATGTTCGGCATGAACATCATGACCTTGAAGGCACCCTGTCCCTTTAATTTGACGGTTGTATCTGTAAACCATGATGCCAGAAGAAGTGACATCAGGATCTGTGGAATAAAGTTAAAAATCCACATGATCAATGTATTCTTGATGGACATGACGGTCATGGTGTCCAAAAATTTGGCACCCTCAACTACTTTGTACGAGCTGTCCGTGTTGATCAATACTGACAGATAGTTGCTCAGTCCCACAAACTTCGGTCCCACCTGGGTCAGACCCCTGTAATAGTTTTCCACGAAACTGAGCCATACTGTATAGATCAGCGGATACAGCTGAAAAACTGCATATACGATGAAAAATGGCGCAATGAACAGATATCCATACTTACCATATTCAACTGTCTTATTTTTTTTCATGCTCTTCACTTCCCCAAATATTATTTTGCAGCATATCTTATCACGAACCCCCAATTAGACATTTTATAAAATTAAAATGCTTTCTCAAGTATAATAAATATTATCAACACATTGCATTTGCACTTTATAAAATGTCCAATAGCGGTTTGATGATGCTGATTACGGCAGATTACACCGTATTTTTTGTTTAATTATGCACCGACAAAAACTGCCGGTGCATAACATAAACCTAATTGATATCAGTTTGCTTGGTAAGCTCTCAATTATTCTACAGTAATGTAGTTATAACCGTCTGATACGGAATCCTTAACCATCTGGATTGCTGCATCAATATCCTTAGCTTCACCTGAGTTGTAAGCAGCAGATGCTGTATCAACGAAACCATTGAAGATTGCATCATAAGATGTAGCATTGCTTAAATCAATTCCCTCAGCAGCTTCCATGAATGTAGGAATCGGGTCATTACCACCACACTTATCAGAATTACCATTACCAGCATCACTTACAGCCTTAACAGCAGCCTTGTTGTTAACAAAATCCTTTGTCTCTTCGCAAAGCTTGGTCAGTACTTCTGTATCACAGCAAAGTGTTCTAAGTACTAATGCAGCCAAAGCAGTATCTGGACAATCCTTACCTACTGATAAGTAAGTTCCACCCCAGTGATATGATACCGGTCCCTGACAGATGTTGTAATCATTTGCATGCTCTTCCGGATTCAATGACCAGTATAAGAACCATGTACATCCGAAGTAACCAAATACATCCTTGTCCATGTTAGCTGTCCAAGCATCTGACCACATCTGTGTCTTGTTAGTATAGTCTCCATCATAAAGCTTCTTAGCTGTCTCAAGATACTCTGTTACCCATCCGTCGATATTCAACTTGTCGTTCTCTACCCAAGGTGACTTTCTAGAGTCAGCGATTGGATACTTAACATCATCCGGACCAGAAACAATCTTGTAACCAGCTTCTTTTAACTTGTCAGCAGTCTCAAAGAACTTATCCCAGTCAGCAAGTGCAGCCTGAACGGTATCAGGATCAGAAGCACCTAATACTTCCTCAGCGATATCAGTTCTGTAGCAGAATACACCAGGAGTTGCCTGCCATGAAACAGCCTTAACAGCTCCGTTGTATGTAGCATAGTCTAAAGTATACTGATACATTTCAGAAAAGTCATCTCCACCAATACCAATGTCAGCCATAGGAATTGTGTACTCTGACTCTGTCCAGTGAAGTGCTACGTCGTTATCTGCTGCAATGATAGAAGGATACTTCTCAGCACCAGCACCAGCCTGAAGTAATGTGTCAATCTGTGTCTGATACTCAACGTCGGTACCACCAACTCCAAGGTTAACATACTCTACTCTGTCAGAGTACTGTGGATAAGCATCTCTGAAATACTGTAATCTGTCACCTAACTCAGTGTTCCAAGAGTAAACATAGATTGGATCTCCATCTTCTGATGGCATCTCAACTTCCTGAACTTCCTCTGTTGCCGGAGTCTGTGCGTCATCTCCACCAGCTGTTGTTCCTTCTGTTGTTGTTGCATCATCATCACCGCCGCCACAAGCAACAAGTGATAATCCCATTGCCAAAGCTAATGATAATGCCATTACTTTTTTGAATTTTTTCACGAAAAAACCCTCCTTTAAAAATGTGTGTGTGTTATCCCGTCCTGACATAACATTATATATATTTAGACGGAATATGTTTGAATTTCTCAATTCAACATAGGTACATTATAGGACACAATAGACAATTTGGCAAGTCTTTTTTTCTAAATCCTTTTTCTTTTTTGTACACATTGTCTTAATATGATGTTTTTTCGGCATACTTTATTATATAATTTTAAAAAAATTGTGCAAAATCTAAAAGAGATTTTGCACAATTCACGTTTAATATCCGTTTATCACCTTTTTTTCATGAGAAAATCCATTATTTTTTCTGACATTTCCTCTGGTATATAAGTATATAACGCAGACGGACCGGACAGTTCTACACATTCCACATTATCATACTGTCCAAAATATTCCATCCGTGCTTTATTATAAGCTGCTTCAAAATCATATCCCGGATTTTCTTCCTCTGCCGCCTTTAAATCAGCCATTGCACTTGCATCCGTTGACAGATAAGGTTCCATGATCGGATTTGACAACATAACGAACATTGGAATGTCTTCTAAAAATCCGCCTTCGTTTGCCGCTCTTGCATTATCGCCAAGCGCTTTATCTTCTTCATACATATCCTTGGTATAACTTCCCCTTGATATCAATGCCCTACGTACAAGAATCTGCTTGTCCGAATAAAGATTATACTGATTATCCGGATATGCCGAATCAATATGTCTGGTCACTCCTATCCGGGAAAACAGATACATCATATATCGGAATCCACTCTCTTCGCTCTGATAAGACGCATATTCTTCTGGTGTAGACATATCCAAACCAATAATAGCACTGATCTCCTCCGGGTATTTCCCCGCCCAGTAGAACGCTTCTATTCCGCTTGTTGTCTGTGCAAACAAAGTTAGTTTACCTTCTATCCCGGCCCCGGCAAGTGCCTTTCTGGTTTCTTCCGTGATATTATCAACGCTTTTGTCCCCGCAGCCAGCCTCACTGTATCCATTTCCCGGCCGGTCAACATAAACGATCCTAAAGCCGTCTGCAAGCTTCTCAAATAGTGGCTGCATTGCAATGGAAGCATCCGCCATTCCTGTTCCGTGAAGAAATACAATAGTATCTTCCGCATTTTCATCACCTGTTACATATACATGCATTTTATGCCCGTCTACTTCTACCATCTGCCCCGGAGGGTCAGCTATCAGCCCTGCCTCGTCCTTTAATTTGCTCTGGTTGGAAAAATACACCCAGCCTATAACCGCTACTGTAATCATCACTGTAATTAACAGTAGTATTAAAAATATCTTTGTAACTCTATGCAGAAAATCTCTCATTTATCTATCATTCCTTCTCAATCCTTATCCAAACTGCTCACATTCATAACCTGACGCTTTCTAGCATATTCATCATTCTCTAAATATTCATCATAAGTAGTCATTTTATCAATCAGCCCCGTTGCAGTCAGCTCCATAATACGGTTCGCAGTGGTCTGAATAAACTGATGATCCTGAGAAGAAAATAAAATCACGCCTGGAAACTTAATCAATCCGTTATTTAATGCTGTAATGGATTCCATGTCCAAATGATTGGTCGGTTCATCTAATAACAATACATTAGAACCCATAATCATCATTTTGGAAAGAAGACATCTCACCTTCTCGCCTCCCGATAATACCTTCACTTTTTTTATTCCATCATCACCGGCAAAGAGCATTCTTCCAAGAAATCCTCTTACATAAGTTGGATCCTTTTCCTCCGAAAACTGAGTCAGCCAGTCAACAATCGTCAAATCATTATCAAACTCACGGGTATTATCCTTCGGAAAGTACCCCTGAGAAGTTGTAACACCCCATTTATAAGTTCCCTCATCCGGCTCCTCTTCCCCTGCAAGAATCTTAAACAGCATAGTGGTCGCAATGGTATTTGGTCCGACAAACGCTACTTTATCTTCCCTTCCGATAGTAAAAGAAAGATTGTCTAATATCTTTTCTCCATCTACTGTCTTAGAAAGATTCTCAACTGTCAGCACTTCATTTCCAATCTCGCGATTAGGTCTGAAATCAATATATGGATATTTACGGCTGGATGGTCTCATTTCATCCAATTCAATCTTTTCCAATGCACGTTTTCTTGATGTCGCCTGCTTGGATTTGGAAGCATTTGCAGAAAACCGCTGAATGAATTCCTGAAGTTCTTTTATTTTTTCTTCTTTTTTCTTATTTGCTTCCTTCATCTGCTTGATCATCAGCTGACTGGATTCATACCAGAAATCATAATTACCCGCATAAAGCTGAATCTTTCCATAATCAATATCCGCTATGTGGGTACATACTTTATTCAAAAAATAACGGTCATGGGACACCACAATTACTGTATTATCAAAATTAATCAGAAATTCCTCCAGCCACGCAATGGCATCCAAATCTAAATGGTTGGTAGGCTCATCTAATAACAATACATCCGGATTGCCAAATAATGCCTGTGCAAGAAGAACCTTAACCTTAAGGGTATCTTCCAGCTCCGACATCATTTTATAATGATATTCCGTATCTACTCCAAGACCATTCAGCATAGTTGCAGCATCAGATTCTGCTTCCCAGCCGTTCATTTCAGCAAATTCTGCTTCCAGATCAGCAACTTTCGCACCGTCTTCGTCAGAAAAATCAGGCTTTGCATAAATATCTTCTTTTTCTTTCATGATATCATAAAGTCTTTTATTTCCCATAATAACAGTATCTAAAACCGTATACTCATTATACTTAAAATGATCCTGCTGCAATACGGAAAGCCGTTCTCCTGCATTCATGACAACATCACCTTTTGTCGTCTCGATTTCTCCTGAAAGAATCTTTAAAAATGTGGATTTCCCAGCTCCATTTGCACCAATCAGACCATAGCAGTTTCCCTCTGTAAACTTGATGTTTACATCTTCAAACAATGCCTTCTTCCCAAATCTCAATGTCACGTTATTTGCACTAATCATGTCTTTTCTTTTTCTCCTTGCTTAGATTTATATATAAAGTTACTGCATATTTCTTATTCCTGCAATTCCTCATCAATCATGATTGCTACCCTTGCAATACGATTCTTATCCATAGAAACCACTTTAAGTGTAATACCATCCTTCATGACTGTCTCACCCACACAAGGAAGATGATCCAGTAATTCAATAACATAACCGCCCAGCGAATCATAATCTTCCGATTCCAGATTAACCCCGATACTGTCTTTCAAATCGTTCAATTTCATAGATGCATCAATCTCATAACGATTCTCACCTAATTTTGTTATTGTTTTTAGTTCGTCCATATCAAACTCATCACGAATTTCCCCGACAATCTCTTCTATTAAATCCTCGATGGTAATCAGACCAACTGCCGTTGCATATTCATCCAATACAATTGCGAGAGAAACAAAGCGGTTCCTCATTTCTGCCATTATGGAAGATGTTTTTTGATATTCATAGACAAAAAACGGTTCCCTCATAATACTTCTGACCGAAAATGTCCCCTTCTTCTGTTCTCCTGCATTCTGATAAAAAAACAAATCTTTTAAATAAACGATACCGATAACCGTATCCTTATTATCATCATATACCGGCAGTCTGGAGTAATGATCTTCCCTGAAAGCTTCAAACAATTCATCAAAGGTTGCATCCACAGAAACGAGTGCCATGTCTGCTCTTGGAATCATAACATCTTTTGCCTTAGAATCCCCGAAATCCACGACATTATTAATCATGGATTTCTCCTCTTTTTCCAAAACACCATCCTCCACACTGACATCCACGATTGTACGAAGTTCTCCTTCTGTCATCTGATTTGTGGCACTTTCCCGATCTACCCGAAGAATAAAGAAAATACCATTACTCAGTTTGTCTACAAACCAAATTGCTGGTGTTAATAATACAATAAGAGGGGCAATTACATGAATATAGAGCAGAGAAATCTTTTCGCTGTATAATGTGGCCAATGATTTTGGTGTGATTTCTCCAAACAGCAAAACAACCAGTGTCAATACTCCGGTAGATACTCCAACCAATTTACTTCCAAACAAATCTGTCGTTACGGTTGTAGTCAATGCAGACGCTGAAATATTAACGATATTATTACCAATTAGAATGGCACTTAACATTTTTGACGGATTCTCTACCAGTTTCAAAACTCTTTGAGCATTTTTGTTTCCTTCCTCCGCCAAAGAACGCAGACGGTGCTTATTCACAGTTGTCAATGCAGTTTCTGCCGAAGAAAAGAACGCAGAAAGCAAAATCAAAATTACAATTGCAATAATTTGCAAAGTCGAATCGGGTTCCAAAAAATTATCCTCCTAAAATAAATTTTGTGATTAATTTTACTGAATGAAATATCTCTTGTCAAGTCATACTAACTAATGTAGCTGTTTTAGTGTTGTATTTATACCAAAAAGGAGTAGTTAAAATGAGAAGCTCAAAGAAACAATATGAAAATGTAGCCAAAAGATGCAGTTCTTATGCAAAGACAACTACCAGTGAATTATCAAACTGCGTAGACTGCAACTGTACTAGCTGCTTAAACTGTGATCACTTTGCTCCGGACGAGCACTGTGTTTTGGATCTTTACGATTCTATCGCAAAAAACCTATAGCAGAAGCGCAGTTATTTTGCCAATGCTTTAATTAAAAAGCATTGGCAAATACTGTTTACTGTAAAAAAGACAACATTGATACGTGCTTCCAGCGTTTATCATTCTTGTAATCCTTGTCATCCCTTACATGAACTTCATAAAGTTTTTCCAGAATTTCCTCTTTTTTTTCCTGTATTTCTGTCTCTTCTTCATATAAAGCAACCGATCCTGCATGCTCCTTAGCATCTGGCTCTATTAATTCTATAACATAGAATCCGTAATCCCCTTCTATCAAACCGCTTACCTCACCTTCAGAAACAGAATCAACCGCTCTCTTATATTCTTTCTCAAGATCATCATATTTCAAATACTTTTCCATGCCTGTTACAGAATTTCCATAGGACTTTGAAAGAATTCCGAGGTCTCCACCTTCATGAACTTTATCAACCAAATCCAAAGCATCTGCCTTCCTTTGTGCTATCAGTTCATCTGATAATCGGACGATTTTTCCTTCTTCATCAGACTGCACCATGCCCTCTTTATCCAGTGCTGCCGTCGAAAAGGTCACCTGATAAACCTTAATATACCGTTCCGCTTTTATATCCTCTTGCGACAAACTGTCCACATAAGCATCTCCCAAAAGTTTCATTCGGAAAACCCTCTCAACATCAGAAACGGAAATGTCCAGATTCGACATCCACTTTTCACCACAGAAAGCCGCTATTTCTTCTGCATTTTTTTGTGCCTCCTGTTTTATTTCATCCGAGATTTCAAACTGTGCCTCATTTGCTTCATTATATAGAAGTGCTGTGGAAATAATCACATTTTCCAGTTCTTCTTTATAATAATCACCATATGTTTTACTGTTATCATATGATTTTTTCATTTGCTCTTTATCCGAAAGATTATGTTCCCTGATATAAATAAGACCAAATGCCGTAACATCTGTCTCATAGATTTTCTCCCCATTTAAAGAGAAAATCCATCCGCCTCCTCTGCCACAGGCAAAAGTACCTGCTGCCAGCAGCATACATAATATTACCGCTATAACCTGCTTTTTACTGCCAATCATCTAATCAATCCTATCATTCTTTTTTTCTGCCAGATATATGTTTCCCCATAGGTAAAAACTGCCGGATATCCATCCAGCCCTCTTCACATTCCCTGTAAATATTACATAGAAAAGTCCAGACAGGCACATGAACTGATATCCGACAGTTATATTAGTATCTTATCTTATTGATAAGCATCAGCAATTAATTGTTGATCAGCTTATCTTCACCATTCCAGCTGTATAACTTACGAACCTCTTCACCGATTACTTCTGATGAATGCTCCGCAGCTAACTTTCTCATAGCCTTGAAATGTACCTGACGTCCCGCAGGTGACATATCCAGCAGGAACTGCTTTGCAAACGAACCATCCTGAATATCAGATAAAATCTGCTTCATTGCCTTCTTAGTATCCTCTGTGATAATCTTAGGTCCAGTAATATAATCACCATATTCCGCAGTATTGGAAATTGAATATCTCATTCCTGCAAAACCTGACTGATAAATCAGGTCTACAATTAGTTTCATCTCATGAATACACTCAAAATATGCATTTCTTGGATCATAACCTGCTTCAACTAATGTCTCAAAACCAGCCTGCATCAATGCACAAACACCGCCACACAGTACTGCCTGCTCGCCAAACAAATCTGTTTCTGTCTCTGTTCTGAAAGTTGTCTCAAGAACACCTGCTCTCGCACCTCCGATTGCCAATGCATATGCCAAAGCAATCTCCTGAGCCTGACCTGTAGCATCCTGTTCTACAGCTACCAGACAAGGAACACCTTTTCCTGCCTGATACTCAGAACGTACAGTATGTCCCGGTCCCTTTGGAGCAATCATTGTTACATCAACATCCTTAGGTGGTACAATACATCCGAAATGAATATTAAAGCCATGTGCAAACATTAACATGTTGCCTGCTTCCAAGTTTGGCTCAATATCATTCTTGTACATATCAGCCTGTAATTCATCATTAATCAGAATCATAATGATATCTGCCTTCTTTGCTGCCTCGGCTGCTGTATAGACTTCAAATCCCTGAGCCTCTGCTTTTGCCCATGATTTGCTGCCCTCGTATAAACCGATGATAACATTGCAGCCTGACTCCTTTGCATTCAATGCATGTGCATGTCCCTGGCTTCCATAACCGATAACAGCAATCGTCTTGCCATCTAATAACGATAAGTTACAATCTTCCTGATAAAATATCTTTGCCATTTTATAGTTCCTCCTAAATAATTTTATGTATCACCAGTTAATTCAAACCGGCACTACCTCTTGTTAAACCTGTAAGACCTGTTCTTACAATGGATTCAATCTCAAATCCGTCCAGCAAACCAATAAATGCTTCAATCTTATTGGCATTACCTGTTAATTCAATCATCAATGAATCAATCGACACATCTACAATCTTTGCACGGAATACATCCGTAATCGCAATAATCTGCTGTTTCTCTTCCCTGTTAGACTTAACCTTTACAAGAACCAGTTCCCTGCAAACAGATTCTCCATCCTTCAGTTCTGTAATGTTAACCACATCCTCCAGCTTATTCAGCTGTTTGGCAATCTGTGCAAGAGTCAGATCATCACCACTTACTGCAACAGTCATTCGGGAATATTGGGGATTCTCGGTAACACCCACCGATAAACTGTCAATATTATATCCTCTTCTACTAAACAACCCCGATACACGGCTTAATACACCTGAAGTGTTATCAACCAGCAGGGACAATACCATTTTTTTCACTTTCATTCCACCTTTCAAAATCAAATTGCGCTTTCACATATCAAACAATGCTTTTTTCACACAACTAATGACATTTTAGCAACTATTGTACCTACTGTCAAATACTTTTCGCAGTGGTCAGCAGCCGTTCCACAAGCCGACAGGCTTCCGCCGCATCCTTGGAATATCCGTCAGCACCAATCTCATCTGCAAAGCTCTGGGTGATAACCGCACCTCCGATTATAATCTTGGATGCCACATTTTTTTCCTTTGCATATTCCACTACATCTTTCATCCTCATCATGGTAGTCGTCATCAAAGCTGACAGACCAATAATATCAGCCTTCTCCTTAATCGCACTCTCAACAATTACCTCCTTGGGAACATCTTTCCCAAGATCGACTACACGGTATCCATAATTCTTCAGCATCAAAACCACAAGATTTTTTCCGATATCATGTATATCCCCTTCTACTGTAGCCATGACAATAACCGGCATTTCTTTTCCTCCCTCTGCTTTCGGCAGCAGCGGCTCTACATGAGAGATTGCCAATTCCATCGCTTCCGCAGATGATATCAGCTGGGGCAGAAAATATTTCTTCTGGTCAAATAAAATTCCCACTTCATTGATAGCCGGAATCAGATGTTCTTCTATCACGGACTGTGGGCTATTTCCTTCTGCAAGAAATGCTTTCACATCATCAATCATCGTTCTTTTATTACCCTTTAACACATTTTCGTAAAGTCTTGACCGGATTCCCACATCCGACTTGTTTCCCTCAGCAGCATTTCCCGGCAAATCGTCATTCTTTCTTTTTGCACCTGTTCCCACTTCCATCAAAAGAGGCTTTACATTTCCGATATAACGAATATCTGCTTCTTCTTTATTTAACAGAAGATCAGAAGCATATGCCGCATTCATCAGCAACTCCTGGGAAGGATTTGCGATTGCCATTGTCAGACCTTTTGCAATCGCCATTGTCAAAAATGCCGTATTGACAAAACTGCGCTCCGGCAGTCCGAATGAAATATTGGAAAGTCCGCAAATCGTGGCAAGTCCCATTTCCTTTTTACAGTATTCTATCGTCTCCAATGTTTCCAGCGCAGCATTTTTATTAGCACCCACAGTAGCGACCAGACCATCTACCACAATGTCTTCTTTTGTAAATCCGAGGCTTACCGCTCTCTCATATACCGTATGAATGATCTGCTTTTTCTCATCCATATCTTTTGGAAGACCTTCATCTGAAAGCGGCAGCAATATAAACATAGCTCCATATTTTGCAGCTATCGGCAGCAGTTTTTCAAATTTCTCTTTTTCCAGAGAAATAGAATTAATCAGAGCACGTCCCGGATAAATCCGCAGGGCATGTTCAATGATATCCACATGGGAAGAATCGATACATAACGGCAGATTTACCGTGCCCGTAACCTCATACAGAACCTTCTGCATCATAGCGTCTTCATCAATTCCATTCATTCCCACATTAATATCTAATACAGCTGCACCCTTTTCTTCCTGTTCCTCTGCCATCTGCACCACCAGATCCAGATTGCCTTCCCGAAGCTGCTCCTGCAATTTCTTCTTACCTGTAGGATTAATACGCTCTCCTACCACCATGAATCGACCATCAATATCCAATTCCAGCATCTGCCGTTCCGAAGCAAGCAGACGCTTTTTCTTTACGGATACTTCCGGCACCTCCATCAGTCGTACTGTCTGTGCCAAAGCGGTAATATGCTCCTTCGTCGTCCCGCAGCATCCACCAATCAGACCTGCCCCTGCTTCCACAAGCTTTCTGCCATATTCTGCAAACTCCTCCGGTTTCATTGCATAAAGTGTTTCCCCATCTATCAGTTCGGGCATTCCTGCATTCGGTTTTGCCAAAATAGGTACATTGGCATACTTCTTCATTCTCTCCACCATCGGAATCATCTCTCCCGGTCCCGTAGAACAGTTAATTCCAATCGCATCCGCACCAAGACTCTGTAGTACCACCACCGCTGTTTCCGGATCCGTTCCGAACAGGGTTCGTCCGTCTTCACTATACGTCATGCTCACGATAACCGGAAGTTCACATGTCTCCTTTGCTGCAATCAATGCCGCTCTCGCCTCTGCCAGGCTCATCATCGTCTCTACTACCAGAAGATCCGCTTCTGCCTCCACCAGACAACGAATCTGCTCTTTGTACACATCAATCAGCTCTTCCAGTGTCAGCTTTCCTATAGGATACAGCTGCCTGCCTGTCATCGTCAGATTCCCCGCTACATATGCACGATAACCTGTCTTAGCCACTGCCGTTTTAGATAACTGCACCAATTTTTTATTGATGGAAACCAATTCCTTTTCCAATCCATATTCTTCCAATTTGATTCGGTTTCCCGAAAAGGTAGGCGCATATATGATATTACTTCCCGCATTAATATAATCTGTCTGTAACTTTACCAATATTTCAGGATGCTCTAAAATCCATTTTTCCGGACATACCCCCGTAGGCATTCCTGCTTTTTGCAGATTTGTTCCGGTTGCACCGTCAAGTACAAGAATTTTCTGTTTTAATAAGGTTTGAAACTGCTCTTTTGTCATACACTCTCCATTCCGCTGCCATTGCCGCTTTATACTACTCTTTTTTCAATATCTGCCGCTAACAAAGTTCGTCGCTGTCAAGCAGTATTGTAAAGGGACCGTCATTCAACAATTCCACTTTCATATCCGCACCAAAACTGCCGGTCTGTACCATTGCTACTATATTTTTACACTTTGAAACAATATATTTGTACATTGCATTTGCCATCTCAGGACCACCTGCCTTTATAAAAGAAGGACGGTTTCCTTTTTTACAGTCTGCATAAAGTGTAAACTGGGATACCAGTAAAAGTGCCCCGTCTACATCTGCGAGGCTTAAATTGGTCTTGCCATTGCCGTCTTCAAAAATCCGGAGTCCTGTCATTTTCTTTATCATTCTATCTGCTACTTCTTCCGTATCCGTATCTGCAATTCCAATCAGCACCAAAAACCCCTGACTTATTTTCCCGGTTATCTCCCCATCTATGGTCACACTGGCATGTTTCACTCTCTGTATTACAAATCTCATATACCTGCTCCATTCCATTTCTCCCTTAATTCCTGCTTAGTATAGCACAAACCGAAAAGGGAATAAAGATTTTACAAGAAATTTTCTATATTATTTCTCCTAAAAACTTTGACTTTTTCTTTCAGTCCCGATATCATAAAGTCAATCTGTATACAGATAAAAATCATATCAATAATATGAGGTATATATTTATGAATGAAGACCAGATTTTAAAAGGACGGCTGCTTGATCTGGCAAAACGGGCCTATCAGCAGAACATCTATACATACAGCTGTTTTTTATCCATGGCTGAGCTTGCACTTTTAGAAGACATCAAAAGCGACATCTCTTATATCCACTGCGAATGCTTTGGAGGAAACGAACTCTGCGAACGCCAGATTGCAGGATTTGGTTCAGAGGAAGAATTTGGATATCCAGGACATTTTCCCATTGCAGTGGTCAGAGCTTCCCCTCTGATAGAGAAATTCAGCGATCCTCTGAATCACAGAGATTTTCTGGGTGCATTAATGCATCTTGGCATTGAGCGGGACAGAATCGGTGACATTCTCATCAAAGACAAAACAGCATATATTTTCTGTCTGGAATCCATTGCCGATTACATATGCAAAGAGCTTACGAAAGTAAAACACACCAATGTAAAATGTGAAATAACAGACATTGACATTCCTGCTCTTGCTCCGTCTTTAAGGGATGAAGAATTTCCTGTCTCCTCCCTGAGGCTGGACAATGTCATTGCCGTACTGCTAAAGTGCTCCAGAAGTGAAGCCCTAACATTTTTTACGGATAAAAAAGTCACACTAAACGGTCATATCACAGGCAGAAACAGCATTCTGCTAAAAGATGGGGATATTTTTTCCGTAAGAGGATATGGTAAATTTATTTTTGCAGGCTCTGCCGGCCATACCCGTAAGGGAAAAATTTACATACGCATACAAAGATATCTGTAACTGTCTTGAGTTTCCGCAAATTGTAATTTCAAAACGAGTATATTCAGCCTTAGCACTA
>CAJUFL010000065.1 GCA_910585605.1 uncultured Lachnospiraceae bacterium
ACAATAAATTTCAACTTTTTTCATTTTTGCTATTGACATTTATTAGCTGGACTATTATTAAATTTTCCTTGAAAGAGGAAACCCTTAATGATATGATAGATTTATCAGTAGGGTAACCTCTGGTATCGTATAAAGGTAATCGGTCTTGCCAAAGTCTTCGGTTACCTTTATTTTTTTAATTTATTATAAACCTCTCTAATTCCTTCTCGTACAATTGTTGCTTGATCCTTACCTGTAACTTCACAACAATATTTTAGCATTTTTTCATCTTCTTCAGACGTTCGTATTTCAAACCTTCCTCTTTTCGGATTAGATGTAGGTCTTCCTGTTCGTGGACTCATCAACTCACCTCGCTTTATTGTCCATGCATTAATTGTATCTTACGTACAAAAGTCAAGAAATATTAAAAAAAAGCATAAATAACTTTGCTTTCCTCTTGAATCTGCAATGTCTTTATGCTACAATCTTCTTAGTAAGTGGTACTAAGTTGACCCCTTGCAAGTAAATTTAATTAGTTAAAATAACCGCTCAAGTTACCAGCTAGGGGCGGTTATTTGTTTTTATTACTTATCTTGTAAACAAGACCTATAAGTGCCACCAAAAATAATCCAATCTGGATTAGATTATCATATGTAACATATCCCATAGGCTACACCCCCTTTCCCAAGGGGCAACCGTTCCCACGCTCTCTTATTCATTTATTCAAGATTATATCATTCCAACGTGCCAAATGATAGCAGTTTCTGATATCTTTTACAGCTTTTCCTCATTTACTCCTGCTATCATAATCCGCAATGCAATGGAGAAGCCACGTTTAAATCCCTCAGCCTGACTTACCCTTGCCAGTTCGCTTGCTAAAGGCTCTACTTCATAACCTGGGTATCTGTCATGCTGGAATTTTCACTATATTGAAAAAGCACCAATCGGTGTTCTTACAACATATCATTTACACTCAATTATATACTGATATCCCTCATTTTTTGTGCATACTGTTTTATTAAATAGTCTTCAGACCCCCATATCATATCCACATCAGCTATTATATCAGTCTCTAATTTTACTTTATGTAATTTGAGATTTCTCGCATCATCAATTGTATCAATACAGAAGGGACTATCTGGTTCATTAAAAAGAAAATAATCCCCTTGAAGAGCATTACAATATTTACAATGATTTGCCATGTAACTATCCTCAACTGTTTTAGAATATCCCATATGATAACCATATTCCCGGTTCAAAAAGTCAAGTAGTTTATCACTCATTGGATCGATATATGATGCCATATGTATATCTTCATCCCACCATGAATATAAATCTCTATATTCTTTAGGATCATGTAAAATATAAAAATTTTCGATACCAAATCCAATAACTTCGGTTTCTCTTTTACACCTATAACATTTTCTCATAGCCTCTACAATATAAAAATAATCACATAATATAAATGTTTCTTCTTGGTTACCTAATATCCATTTGTAAAATTTAGGATAGTCTTTTCTTCTTTTTACATACCAACTCTTCTTTTGTGAATCCCACCATGCTCCAAGTTTTTTTGCTTCGTCTTTTTCTGAATAAGGTACATTGATATATAACATTTTTTCTTTGTATGATAGATTCATCAGCAGGATAACCTCTGATAGTTGTAAGCACAATCGATTACTTTGAAAAATTAATTGATTTTTCACATATATTAAGAAACATCAATTGGCACACTTTATCCAACATATCCTCCTTGGTTCAAAATTTTTTATTTATTATATCACTAATTTAAATGAAATAATAGAATAAATCATAATTAAATTTTCTCGAACCGATAATGCCTTGGGACAAAAAGAAACAGCCGCCACTACTCACAATACTGACGGCTGTTAGTAAATAACAGTTTACATTTCAGGGTAGCCACTCCTTCCTTGTCCTGCTTGAAATACCTTGCTTTTTTGTCAACTGTCAGATTACTTTTTTGTTCACTTTTAGATAACAAGTATGTACCTTTCGACTTCTTTATATTAAATTTTAAATAACTAAAAATTTACAAAGGAGTCCTATTATGCTGACAAAACAAGAAAAATATTTAATTACCTTTGAAAACTGCGATTATTACATTGATTTAGGTATTCATATTGCCTACTTCCGTAAAAAAGCAGGTTTTACACAACAGAGACTTGCCGACGAACTTCACGTTCACCGCACTTACCTGAGCCGCATTGAAAGTCCCAACCAGAATGCACACATTTCTTTTGATCGCTTTTTCATGATCTGCCGGATTCTAAATGTTCCGCCAAAATGTTTTTTTGAGCCACTTCCGGAACAATAAACTGAAAATAGGTATAATTACCACTATGTTTATTAATAACTAACACATTTGATAATAAAATTATCTTATAATTTGTCAATATTTGTTAATTTTTTATCAACATTTCAAATTTTTATAAAAAAACTATGTACTTTTACTACAGTTACGTATATTATTCAAATGTAGTTATTGATTAGGTTTTATTCACAAAGGAGGAGAACAATATGAGTAAAACAAACAAGTACCCGTCATCTGAAAACCATAACCTTTTTCTGGACACAGGAAAGCACATTGCTTTTTACCGGCAGCGTGCAGGAATGACACAGACTCAGCTGGCTGCTGCTGTTGGTGTCAGCAGAACCTACATCAGCCGTATCGAAAGCCAAAACCAGGTACAAGCCTTTTCTATGGAATTGCTCTTTGATATCAGCAAAGCTCTGGATATTCCGGTGCACCTTTTATTTATGCCGCTTAAAGGTGGCAGGAAAAGAAAGAATCAGTAATCTAAAACCTTTCTGACATGGGAATACCCGCCTGTATTCACAAGCGGGTATTCTTATTCCCTTCCAGTACTCTAACCCCATATCCATTATCAATTTTTCAATATCACCGTTTTCTGAAACAAGCTGTTGTAATATCTGTTTTTTCATATTCAACGGTTCACGTCACCTCCTTAAATTTTTGTACAAAAAACGGCTGTCTGCAATATACAGATAACCGTTTCTTCTTTCTTATCTTATTTTTTCCTGATAATCTTCCAGCATATGAAAGATGCCATTCACATAAACCATGTTTCCATCCACTTGATATAAAAGAATATAATTATGATGTTCCAATGCCAGCCTGCGATATCCTTTTACAGCCAGATATGGATCTTCACATAACGCAGTTGCCTCTGCCATATATTCCAACTTATCATAAGCGTTCATGATATCATCATATACAGCCTTTGCTGCCTGCCTATTCTGAAGCTTCTGCATAATATAAGCAATAATTTCTTCCATCTGTTCATTTGCCCTTTGTGAAACTACTATCTTATAAGTCATATTTCTCCTTTAAAGTGTTTAATGCTTCTTTTGCATCTAGCACCCTGCCTTCCTTTATCTGCTGTTCTGATATTTCAAGTTCCCGGTAGATTTTCTCTTTATTATAATGTGCCTCATATGTTTCCATACTCATCAGTACCATATCTCCATACCCATTCTTTGTAATGTAAATCGGTTCTGAAACGGCATGGCACATCTCTGATATTTCTGCTGTATTCTTCAAATCCTTGATCGGAATAATCTGTGGCATATCAATTCCTCCTTTCTACATGGATTAATTATACCATAATTATTCCACTTTTCAAGTTTTCTCATTCCATATTTTATACCATTAGGGTTGGGGACACTTCCCAAATATTGCGGCCTAGGGGAATACCCTGGCAAGTTTTCCTTTCCTGTTCTTCAATATTTCTTTGAAGTCTTTCCATATCTGCATTCATCGCCTGCTGGATTTTCCCTACTTCTTCTAAAACCAGATTTTCTGATTTTATCAACCTGTCATCAACAACTTCTCCTACAACATAACGTATTATTGCAATATCCTTTTTATCCAACACTTTTTATCACTCCCTCCAGATTTTTTCCATAATCTATACTCGCATGATAATATAGTATTATCCTTTCGTCAATGAAATTACTTAGACTATTTTATAAATTTTCCGGCTTATATGAAAAAAGGCTATTGAAAAAAATCACTTTCCTTCAACAGCCTTTTGCCATCTTGTTTCATTTTATATATAATAAACGAATACAATCTATTTTTTATAAATTCTTTTTTATTCTATATTGATACGGTATCCTTTCTATTCTTTTCGCAATTAACATCCTCCATGCCCTGCATCAATTATAATTGTCGGTTCCATAATTGGTCTCCCTATTTCTTCATCTTATTATATTCCTTTTTTACCAAAATGTGCTTCTTATTTCTTCTTTTTCCCTTACATCATTTTCCTTTCTCTTCATCACATCTCATCACAGATAGCGGTTTCCATTCTCCTTAAGCCATCTCCTTCTTTCCTTATAGTCAGGAAAAATCTTTTCCACTCTTTCCCAGAACCGTTCAGAGTGATTCATCTCCAGAAGATGACAAAGTTCATGTACCACTACATAATCCATAATCTGTTCCGGCATCAGTATTAAATGCCAGTTATAAGAAATTGTGCCCTTGCTGCTACAACTTCCCCACCTTGTTTTCTGATTGCCAATCCGTATTCTTTGGTAATCAACCCCTAGCAGGGCCTTATAATAATCCGTTTTTTGTTTAAGCACCTTCCGTGCCTGTTCCTTTAAGCGTTTGATTTCTTCCTCACTCCGGTAAATTCTGTCGGAAGCCGCTTCTTTTACACGTTTGGCCTGCTTATAAATCCAATAACGTTTCTGTCCCAAAAAACGTTCAATTTCCCTATCCTGCATTTTAAATGGAGCCTTGATCAGCAGGCTTCCCTCCTGCGTTATAGTAATTGCAAGTGTCTTGCGATTCCCACGTTCGCATATGACAGGAATATGCAGTTCTTCTATCTCCATAAAATCCAGCACTTTTCCTTTAAATCCTCTCTATCAACAATTTAGCCAACAGCGTTCCAACGCAGTCATCTGTCAGTGGATTATCAGTCCTGTATAAGCAGTAGAAATCAAAACTTACCACTCTCATTAAATATCTGCATATACATTAATCCGGGTTATTGTTTTCGGGAACAAACTGTATGCCGGCACCTAAGAGACCAGGACCTAAATACGCACTTAAAGCTGCACCGATTTTTGCCCTAAACAATCTATGATAATCAGGAAACAGTTCTTTCATTTTACGTTCCAGTTCTTCTCCTTCTTCCGGTGCACCGCCGTCTGCAACAACAATATTATAGTGTCTTCCTGTATTTTCGGGAACCGCTGCACATTCCTCCACTAAAGAGAGTAATTTTTTCTCAACAAGCTTATGTCCGCGGACTTTTGCAGGGGTGTATATTTCTCCCTCATCGTCAAAGGACAGAATCGGCTTGATGCTCAATGCTGTTCCCACCAATGCCGTTGCCTTTCCAATCCTCCCGCCTTTTTGCAGGTATTCCAGTGTATCAATAGAGAAGAATACTTTTGTGTCCCTGCAAAGGCCTTTGACCTTGTCACACAATTCGGCATAGGGCACTCCTTCTTCCCGCCAGATTGCTGCCTGTAATACAATTGCACCATTTCCGATACTTGCAGATAAAGAATCTATAACACAAACCTCCAAATCTGAGTCCTCTACCGATAGGCGCACATGATTTACCGTACCTGATAATCCACTGGAAATCATAATTGCAATCGCTTTATCATAGCCTTCCTGTTTTAATTTTTCCAGTAAATTCTCTAAATCCTCACCAGTAGGTGTACTGGTTTTTGGCATTTCCTTTTTTAACTTTTCATACACATCCTCTGCATGAATGTCAATTCCGTCCTTATATTCCCCATCCTGACAGCTGATAACCATTGGCAAAACATAAATCCCATATTGTTTTTCCAAATCCTTTGGTACATCCGCACAGGAATCTGTAATAATCGCTATCTTTTCCTTATATTCATCCGTCTTTTGTTCCATATCTGCCATTATCCTTTCGTTTGACTGTTATCCGACTTTTTCATTATCTTTGTCGCATTACCAAATAGTATACCATTTCTATTTTCATTTTGCCACTACCAAATTTGTAACCAATTTTGCAATGCAATGGATTATCTACTCACGTGCCATTGCGAAGCAATTTTCATGCACATGATACCTGGAGTAAGCGGATTTTCATGCGGGCAATTCCCGTCTTGTAAATTTTCATAATCCACTTTACACAACCTTGGGACCATCTGTTTTGGGAAACCTCTTCCTCACCACCAAAAAGCAGACAATATGAACGAAAAGCGTTATCACCCATGAAATCGGATAAGACAGATACAGCATTTCTGTCGTATGAAATGTCGGAATCCGGAAAATCGTAAATATCCAAAGAATCCTTAAGCCGCAAGCTCCTATCAATGACACGATCATGGGCATCACAGAATATCCCAATCCCCGCAAAATCCCCACCATTACATCCATCATCCCGCAGAGTGCATAGGTTCCGCAGATCATTTTCATTCGTACCATTCCAGCTTCTATGACCATTTCTTTGGAGGAATAAAAACCTAAAAGAGGATATCCGCAAAGCACAGCAAGACCACCTAATACACAGCCTGTTATGATCACACAGATGAGGCTTCTCACTGCAATCTTATTAATCCGGCTGAATTTACCTGCCCCTAAATTCTGGCTCACAAAGGAAACCGCTGCCTGATGAAAAGAATTCATGGCAACATAGACAAACCCTTCTATGTTGGCAGCGGCAGCATTTCCCGCCATGACTACTGCTCCAAAAGAGTTGACAGATGACTGAATCACCACATTCGACAGCGAAAAAATAGTGCCCTGCAAACCGGCAGGCAATCCAATCTGCAATATTTTGAGTATATATTTATAATGAAACCCTATATCCCTGACACATAAACGATATGCCTCTTTCTCCCTTGTCAGACAGCGTGCAATCAAAAAAGCAGATACACATTGTGAAATTACCGTCGCCATTCCTACTCCCGCTACATTTAAATTACATACAATAACAAAAAACAGGTTAAGGCATACGTTGATCACCCCTGCAAATAATAGATAATACAAAGGTCTTTTGGTATCCCCTACTGCCCGTAAAATGGAACTGCAAAAGTTATAAAGCATCATTGCAATCATACCTATAAAGTAAATCCGAAGATAAACTGCCGCAAGCCCCAGCACTTCCTCCGGGGTCTGCATCCAGACCAGTATCTGTTTCGTAAAAATAATACCAAACACTGTCAGAACCGCTCCACTTGCGATACTGAGTGCAATGGCGGTATGTACCACATCATGCAGACGCTTTTCTTCCCTGGCACCAAAATAACGTGCTACCAATACATTGGCACCTACGGATAACCCCATAAACAAATTGGTCAAAAGATTGATCAGCGAGGCCGTAGACCCTACTGCCGCCAAAGAGTGTTCCCCACAAAACCTTCCTACTACCACTACATCTGCCGCATTAAATAACAGCTGCAAAATGCTTGAACACATCAACGGCAGTGCAAACCTCAAAAGCTTCGGAAGAATTGCACCGTTACACATATCCATGGAATATGATTTTGACATCTATATCACCTCATTGATTATTATATCGTATGCCACCAATTTTCGAAGAAAACTTCGTTTGCTGCGATAGCCGCCAAATGTATATACAAGTATCTACGCTTAGCTCGTTATCCGCACAAATTGATGACCTGCTTGTGCACCAGCACAATTTCTTATAACATGAGCGTTGCCCATAATCAGCATTCAGAAAACCACACTTACAGACAAGTTGTTTTTCTTCATTATAATCTCATTTCCTTTATAAGTCCATATGCCCAGACAGTATCAAATAGATTTTCGAATAATGAACAAACCAGAAAATAAAGCATCCCAGAAACAAAATACAGGTTAATCTTCAATAACCGACCTTCCGGCGTTCCAGCCTGTTTTTTCTCCGCAACAGTGCCCCTTCCCATTCTGCCTTCTGACTCTCCGTCTCGATCAAAAGAGGCGGAACCCTTGTAGGACGGTTATCTTCTCCCATTGCCACCATAACAAAATAAGCCCGGTTAATGGGACGTCTCATTCCCTCTGTATCCTCGATATAAGTGTCAATCCTGACCTCCATTGAAGTATTTCCCGTATAGGTAACATATCCGATCAAAACCAGCAGATCATTTTCATATGCACCTGCCTTAAAATTCAGATTATCAATTGCTGCTGTCGTAACATTGGCTGTCTGGCAATGTCTTTTTGCCACAATTCCTGCAAGCTCGTCTATCATCTGAAGCAATGCACCGCCAAACAGCCTGCCACTGCCATTCAGATCCCTGGGCTGAATCACATGCATCATTTCTGATTTTGAAAACTCCGCTGTTTTTCCTTCCATACTCTTCTCAAACCCCTCTCTTTAATTAAAAAATATATTCACAATATATATAACACAAAGTAACTG
Source organism: uncultured Lachnospiraceae bacterium (assembly GCA_910585605.1). Classification (GTDB taxonomy): domain Bacteria; phylum Bacillota; class Clostridia; order Lachnospirales; family Lachnospiraceae; genus CAG-590. The sequence continues at coordinate 8,391 of CAJUFL010000065.1, forward strand.
TTTCACAGTTATCTATATGAAAACAAACTGCCTATTCATTGAAACAATACAGCATCATAGGTGTTTAAAAGCCATCATACTAATCTTTATTATACGCTACACTGATTGAAAGCTCAATCCTTAGCCTTTCCAAAACCCCTTGCTTTATCCATATTGCATGGAAAAACATTCTAAAAAACAGAACCCGGTCTCTGTCACCACAAATACTTGTTGACAAATAATATTATATATTATATAGTATTATGCAAGAGATAACATTGTAACATGCGAGCAGGCAATCAAATTCTGCGAATAATAAACCAGATGTGGAAGCCCGCACGAATTAACATCATAACATGTCAGACACTGTAAAGTAAAATTAGTTACCAGTCAAAAAACTAGCAGAAATAAAAGGAGGAATGAACATGACATATCAACTGGCGGCACCCTTACTGGATGCCTGTGTACTGGCCATCGTCGAAAACGAAGATGCCTACGGATACACTTTAACCGCCCGGGTCAAGGAAATTGTAGATATTTCAGAATCTACCTTATATCCTGTCCTGCGGCGGCTGCAAAAGGACCTCTGTCTTACTACCTACGATCAGCCTTACCAGGGCAGAAACCGCAGGTATTATCGGATTACAGATACCGGAAAGAAAAAACTCGCTTTTTATAAGACAGAATGGGAACTATATAAAAACAACATTGATTCTTTGTTAGGAGGGAAGTTACATGAACAAGAATGATTTTATCACTACCCTGAAGCGGCGTCTTAAGCATCTGCCCAAAGAAGATTTTGAAGATGCCATTGCTTATTATACAGAATACCTTGAGGAAATGGGAGTCGATGCCCAATCCGACGTAACCTCAAAATTGGGAACACCCGAGGATGCCGCAAGAGAGATCATCGCCAATTGTACCGAAAAACATATCAATAATCAAAAAGAAAAAGGAAGCATCAAAAACAGTACCACGATAATCAGGATGACCATTCTTGCGATTCTGGCTTCTCCGATTGCAATTCCACTTGCCGCTGCTGCCATCGCATTGTTAGCTGTCATTTTATGCACCTTTATCATTTTAATACTCACGCTTGGATTTATGGGAGTCGCATTAGCGGGAAGCGGCATCCTTTTGTTTATCTCGATTCTCTTTGCAGTCGGAATTGCACAAAAGCTTGTATGCTGTGGGCTCGGATTTCTCTTCCTGGGAGTCGGCATCCTCCTTATGCTCGCCACTATTTTGCTTAGTAGATCATACGCCTGTGCCATAGCTGCATTATTCCAAAAGATGTTTATCAGAAAGAAGGTGGAATCATGAAACATTTAAAGAAAAATCTTGCACTTTTAAGCGTTGTATTCATTATTATAGGCATTTGTATAACCGGTCTGGGATACATGCTGGGCGGTACTTTTTCCTTTTCGTTTTCCCCGCAGAACAGGAAAGTAGTGACTTCAAAGGATATGAAAAACGCCACCCGGCTAGTGGAAAAAGAAACCGAAGCATTTTCATCCGTTAAAGTCCAATCCGATCAATTGGATACTGTTATTCAGGCCGGAGACTGTTTTTCCATTTCCTATCCGGAATCTCCTAATGGTCAGACCTCTTATTCCATAAAGGATGGCGTCTTAACTGTGGACTCTGTTACTAAGAATCAGTTTTTCTTTTTCTCATTTGATTTTGAGCCAATAGAAAAGACCATAACCATTACCGTACCAGAAGCACTTGATACCATATCCCTGCTGGGTGAAGACTGCGAATGCCGGATCGAAGACCAGACCGCAGACGAAGTCAGCCTGGACACAGACTATGGCGATATATTTATCCATAACAGTAATATAAAAAATACCGTTATCCAGTCAAAAAACGGGGATATATCATTTAAGAACTGTCAGATTGACATTTTAGATGCTGCACTGGACTATGGCAGCTGCACCATCACGGATTCCGTCATCAACAACCACACATTTACATTAAAGGATGGCGACGCCCTGTTCAACAGGCTCACTGCCCAGACAAGTAATTTTTCCCTGAAATATGGGGATTTCACTATGGCTGATTCTTCTATTGAACAATTGTCTGTCAAAATTACAGACGGTGACTGCAAAATCAGTCTGGCAGAAGATAAATCTCAGTACTCCCTCCTTCTTGACATCACTGACGGGTACATCACAGTAGACGGAAAAGAAATGCAGGGAACCTATATGAAAGAAGCATCCGGAAAAAATACCGTTGAGATAACCAGTAAATACGGAGATATTGATATCATTTCGGGAAGATAATCCCTGCAACACTATACCAACATGATAGCCAGTGTCACAATTTACCAAAGCATAACAAAAAGAATCCTGTTCATTATTTCTACAAGGACAGGATTCCTTTGGCTGTTACGAAAAATTCGCATTTCTCACTCTTTCGCATAAACATTCGGATTATAAACATTGGGACACTTTATCGTAAATACCAGCCCGGCGGCCTGTTCTTTGTTAAGCCTTTCGGCATCCACGTTATAATAATTAGATGCTGCTTCCTGAACACCATAACAGCTTTCACCAAAATAAATGATATTACTGTAAATCTCCAATATCTTATCCTTGGAATATTCTTTTTCCAGCCGGTATACTACAAAAAGTTCAGCGATCTTACGCTCTATTTTCTTTTCCGAAGAAAAATACAGGTTTTTTGCAAGCTGCTGTGTTATGGTACTTCCGCCCTGTACAAACGCACCTGCTTTCACATCCGCTATCACAGCCCGCATAATACTCCCAATGTCAATTCCGCAATGGTCGTAAAACCGTCTGTCCTCAGATTCCACTAACTGGCTGCGGAACTCTTCGGAAATATCATACAGTGCAACATAATCCTCATCGCTTTCCACCTCTTCAATCCGTTCCTCTAATCCCTGTTCCCTGATTGCACCCTGATACATCTGATATCCCTTCACGGTAAAAAATCCGGCAGCGATCACACTTAAAACACCTGCTATTACAAATGCTCTGACCATCAGTCTCAATATCATCAGCAAAAACTTCTGAAACAATTTTCCCAAACCGGAAATCATATGCTTTATCATTACCATAAAAATCGCTCCCTTCTTTTTTCTTGGTTGGTTACTTAATCATCAGGATTTCTCATCCTGTGATTTCAGTATAAGAAAAAAGAGGAAGCTTTTCCATCGTTTAGACTTACATTATTCTTACAGATTTGAAAGGTTTGGGAGATTTATACTTCTCTATGTCTCAAACCTTAAATATTCAACACATAACTCATTTCATACCACTGCTCTCCACCCCATGAGGATTCAGCGATTCCGTTATTGTGAAATCCCATCTTCTCATACATCTTAACTTTTGACTTTAAGCACGTCAAAATCACCATTTTTCTCTTAATTTCGTGTCTACATTATTATACCACATCCAGTTTTTTCTAATAATTGTGTCTACTTACTTGACTATGGTTCACTGAAAATGTTCTTTTGTTGCTGCTACTTCTCCTTCAACATTACTACTAACTTTTGATTCCACGTTAACATTACCCAGTTCCAGGTAAACTTCTTCGTTTCGGTAATATTCCCACTCATTTTTATAGGAAGCGGAAAATTGCTGATAAAAGTCAATCGCATATCTCCTTTTCAAAATATCATGCTGACGTTGATTATAATAATTACACAAACAGCTATAACAAGCCGTATCTGCTACTTCTCCACCACAATCACAATTGCTTACGACACGAAATCCTTCTCGAAGCATATTAGCCAATATTTGTGGTTCGACCAATTGCCTAACATAACCAGCACCACCCGGTGTATTATCAAATAGTACAAAGCCAAAATTTCCCATATCATGACCTGCATCTCTATACCACTGTAAACAGCCGGACAATTCATTTCGGTCAATATTCATATTTCTACTCAAACCTTCTAACATAGAATACAAAATCGTCCATGCTTCCTCAACCTTATTGATATCAAAATCTAAAAATTTAATTAATGCTACATCCGTTTGTAATTCATGACCTAATGAATATCTTTTCAGATGTTCATTACTACATTTATATCCATTTGAATTTTTATGATTTGAACTAATAACCATATCACTTGTTTTATTATCAAGATGACCATAACCACAAGTTTCACAAATAAAGAATGGAGATTCATTCAATACTGCCAGTGAATCCATTCTACTATTACCTAATAAAATTTGACGACCACATATCTGATATTCATGAAATTCTATTTTATTTTCATCACCAATGTATGAAATTGATCCTTTATATGTACGTTCAGGTTTATTAAGTCCAACTGGTCTTTCTTTTTTGTCTATATCCAACAAAAATCCAAATTTCGGAATAATATATTGGTGCACTTTATCAACAAGCTGTTTTCCACACTGTTTGCACTCTTTTATTACACTCACATAGGATGTCTTACTCATGGTATAACACTCTGGACATATTACATAATTATATTTTGGCCACTCATATCCGGAAAGTTTACGAACATAACGGCTTGTTAACAATTTGCCATCAGCAACAATTTCTGATTCTGGTGCATATTCCGAAATTGCTGCAAAAAGGTCTCTATTCAAACTCAGTCCACTAGATGCCCCTTGAAGCTCTACTGTGTCAACAGGAAAACCATATTTAGGAATCAAATTATTCTTTGAAAGAAAATCTATTATTCTTTGATGTTCCATAGTATTTATTGAATTTATTATACTACCAATTCCCTTCTTATTTTCAATTGCCCGCTCCATTTTAACTTTTTCTAGTGTATCCAAATCTTCATTATATTTATCCAAAACAATATTGCATAATCCACTTTTTTCGCTAGAATTATTAAATAATTGATTTATCCAACCAAAAGTATTTATTTCAAAATAATTTTGCAAATCAACAGGTACTACACTAAGAAGATATTTTTTCAATGATTCTGGCTTCAATTCCAAAAATATTTGCAATTTTTCAAATCCATTATCTTCTATAAAATCTCCAATATTATCTTTGTACAATTCTGGATGTACTTTCCAGAAAAATGAAAATGCGGAAGCAAAAATATGACGTAGAACTATTTTTTCATTACTTACATTAAAGTATGGTGGTTGAATAGTGCCCTCAATCATCGTTACAGGATTCTTGAAATAATTTAGGTCATGTGAACTATTCGGGCAAAATGTGATGGCATAGGCAGCCGATTTTAAACTACGACCTGCACGACCCGCACGCTGAGCATAATTTGCAGGCGATGGTGGCATATTTCTCATAAATACCGTTTCAAGAGAACCAACATCAACACCCATTTCAAATGTTGTTGAGCAGCTTAAAACATTAATCTTTTTATCTTTAAAATCCTTTTGATATTCATAAGCACGGTCACTTGATAACTGTGCCGTATGTTCTCGCACTTTCATAGCCGTAATATCAAGATTTGTATAAAGATTATAATAATGATCATTTTGCAATGCTACCTTAAAATCATACTCTTCAAGATGTCCATTACATTTTGGATTATCACATACTCCTTTTATATTGTATGGAGTAATCCCCCTACACTCTGAACAAATATATAATTTACTAATTGTCTTTGTCTTTATTTTTCTATAGTCAAGCAGATATGCCTTTCTTCTTCCAAATGGCTTTAAAGAAATAAAATGATATCTGTTCATATATTCCCATACGGTTTCTAATAATTTTCTTGCCTTTTTTTCATCACCATTTAAAATCTTGGTCACATATTTTAAACGTTTATTTGTCTTTCCCTCTTCCGGAGCCCATCCTTCCACATAGCTTAAACCAGCACTAGTTCTATCATAGCCCTTTTGGAATCCCGTAACTGTAAACCGATCAATATCCGCTTTTGTAAACTTTTCATTTGTACTGATAGCGGCATCTTTCATCATTGATTTACATAATGACTTAAATAAAAGTGTTGATTCTTGTGCTGATAAATTCAAATTCTTCGATTCTGGAACATTAAAATCTACATCAAATATAAGAATTCCTGTTTTCATCAGAGAATTTTTTGCCTTAAAATTTGACATTTCTCTTAATGTATATATCCAAGCCTCTGAAATAAGGCGGTCTTCGCTTTCTCCTGGAAACATATTATATTTATCAAATGCATCCGTTAACAGTGTAACGAAATAGTCTAACCCAACCCCTGTTTCAAAACGCTTCTTGTTCTCATCTACAATCTGAACAATAATTCGCTTAATCAAACTATCACGATATGTACTCTCAAGGTATGTCGCAAAAAATGCAGCCGTTTGTCTATTATCAGAAAAAGCCAAGAACTGTTTTGTTATCGGGTTTTCATCAATTACATCCTCTTCACTTTTTCCAAAAAAGCCAAAATCATCTTCATAGTTTTCAATTCTCACTTTATGTTCAGCACCGGGAAGTTCACTATAAAGGGCTGTTGCAATAACTGCGGTTGAAGCTTCTGTACCCAAAAAATATGGTCTTAAAATACTTCTTTTCCCATTAAAACTATGGCAACATGGACAACTGTTTAGTTTCTCCCCTTTCCTTTTTACACATATCAATTTATTAACAAACTCTTTTCCATGACCACACTGTAACCCATTTACTGAAGATGTTCTTTTAATCTCTCCACATTTTGAGCATAACTGATATACATTATCATCTTCTTCCGTATCCTCTTCATCAAAATCGCCACTCAAAAGAAAAATATCTGGATTATAATCATCGTTAAATTTAGATTTCTGTACCAAATGTCCATCTATTTCCTGACCAGTAATAAACAATGCATTACAGTTATTACAAAAAGAAATCTCATATACTTTATATCCAATATTAGCCTCATCAAAAGGCTTTTCTTTATACGTTTCCATACGATTAATAAACAGCTTATTTGATGGATTCAATGTAACATATACACCCTCTATTCCTCGTATAAACATATGATATTTTGCTTCGAAAAGCCTCTCATTATTTCTCACTGCATTAGACACAACCGCAATAAAGTCTGTAAAATCTTCTGGACTGATTTGTAACTCTTTAGCAACTGTATTCACTGTCTTAATTTGCTTATATAAAACCGAACGGACATCAAAATAAAACCTATCATGCAGCACTACGTCAAACAATATTTCTGCTAAGTCTGATTGACCGGTAATATTACTATTATATTTTTGAATTGTTTCTATAATTTTCTCATCCGCATAATTATTCCTAATCTGATTAGCCAATTCTCTGTACAGTTCGAAATCCAAATTAACAACACCATGTGTAGGTTTTGCTTCTACTGTATGTGAACGAATAATAGATGAAGAATCAAATTTTGCAGTACACAAAGATTCCGCAAAATTCACAATTGCACTATCTGCCTTTTCGTCCCCTAATGTAGCACTGGTTAAAATAAACTTGATGTTTTCCCGACCAAGCATCGCTTTAACTCGCTTTACCAAGGAAGCAACCTCTATTCCTTTTGCTCCGCCATATGAATGAGCCTCATCAAATACAATATACTGCCACTTAGATGCATTTTCTTTTGAAAAAATAATATTATCTCCAGGACGAAGCAACATATATTCCAGCATCGCATAGTTCGTTATCAAAATATTGGGTGGATTCGTCCGCATTTGTTCACGGCTTATCAACTCATTTTCGCTAATCGGATTTATAGAAATATCTTCAATCTCTTCATACTTTTCTTTTGCCTCTTTATATTTTTCTTTCGTTTCACCCGTAAACCTGCCAAATGTAATTTTAGGATTACCTTCCATATCAGCGAGCAACTCTCGTAATCTTCTAATTTGGTCATTAACCAAAGCATTCATTGGATAAATAATAAGGGTTCTTACACCTGGACCTAAAGTACCCTCTTCTTTTTCCCTCAGCAATTGATTGATAACAGGTATCAAAAATGACTCTGTTTTTCCCGAACCTGTACCTGTAGTAACAATTAAATTTTTGCCTTCCACCGCTTTTCTAACGGCTTCCTCTTGATGCCTGTACAAATTTCGGTTTGGATTAATATTTTCAAGTTTTAATAGCTCTCTGGAAATCAATCCTTCCTCAGCTAATTCTGACAATGTTTTACCTTTTTCATAGGGGTCCGACATACTAATATATGGACCATCAGCAATGGCGCCATTCTTTTCAAGTGCCTGCTTTAATTGTTCGTTATATTTCTCGTTATTAGTTCCAAATGTTGTCAACAAATATCTGCGATAAAAATCTGTGATTCTTTTCGAACTTTCTGATGGTCTAAATAACATGATCATACCTCCTTAACTTCTGTACATTAATCTCAAAAACTGTCATTTCATTATCCAACTCAATTAAACGTTCCAGATACTCTCTACCTGTATTATTCAAAATTGGACTGTCAGGCTTAACCAAATATTTACTATGCGGATTAGAATCATAGTACGGAAACATCCACTCCTCATCCGCATATGAATAGAACAATACTGCTAATTCTAATTCTCCATTAGCTGATAACACCTCAAACTTAATTTTCCCTAATTTTATCTTTTTCCGTTTGCCTTCTTTATCTAAAATATATCGTCCTTTAAAACAATCTGGCGACAATTCATACCCATGCATATATCCTTCATATGTAATGTCATCTATTTTCTCACGTACAGTTATGAAGTAATCAAACGAAACCTCCTTTTCTTCATCATTATAAAAAATCTTTTTTACTGGCAACTGACAGTTAACTAAATCGGTACTATCAAGACATACACAATTTCCAATCGGCTTCATAGAGGTCTTATATACATCAAATCCAAATTCATCACTTTCCTCCATTACCGGATAGAAATCATATGCCGTATTTGTTTTTAGTTCAGGAAATTCTATTTTCCCACTATTAATTTTACGATGTACTACAATTTTTTCTTTTGTTTTTATATCTGCTATATCAACAAACAACTCTGCATCACCTTTTACCTCTGCTTCCATACAAACAACTTTATCCATATACGTCAACTCAAAATACGGCTCTACTATCATGTTTCTTAATATAGCAGGCAAAGCAATACGCCTTATTGCGTTGTCTTCGTATTCAATATTGATATATTGCCATTTTCTTTTCTTCTCATTTGAAATCCTACGAACAAACTCAGATATATCAATCCTAAAAATTTCTGGTGCAATTTCCATCCCATAGCTTTTATTGAACGCTTCCTTGTCCCAAAATGCTCTTACTGACTTTGCTCCCGGTATTCTTACATATAAAATCTCTCTTAATTCGGAATACCATATATAATTAGGCCTATCAAGTCTCATATCGTTCTGCGAAAAACCATACAGAAATATTCGCAATGGCATTTTAAATATATATTTCTCTTCATCAAGATTTAAAGAAAATTTTATTTCCTTCAAATTTGCTGAAAGAGGAATAACATATCTAACTATTTCTTCATCTTCATAATCATAAGTATATATACATTCCTCATTTATAGGATAAACCTGTTTCCCATCTTTCTCAAATGTTATAATCGCTTCTTTATCATAAGTATATCTTGGTTTATTAAATTTACAATTAAACTTTCTTAAAAGAATATATTTACATAAAGTTTTATTAGTTTCTCCTGGTACATCCAGCACAATACAATATATGCCATCTTCTTTTCCTAAAAAAGTATCAAGTATAATATTAACAGCTATTTTTGAATCATCTTCCGGCCATTCATAGCAATTTACCCCTCTTATTTCATTAATCCTATATTTCTTTCGATTTATTAATACAACCGTTCCTTTCCATTTCAATCTGTCAATAACAAATGAGATTGAAGGATGCGTTCTTGTAATAGTAACCCCTTTATCATTAATATCAAATACAGAAAAATGGTTTACAGGTTTTTCATAAACCGGTTCAACCGAAAACTCTCCAATAATCGACAATGGCCTATTACCAACATAGCATATTGATTCTTCCCTAATATTTACAGAAAAATACTGCCATGATTGATATGTATACGTATCAATTATATCATTACTATCTCGCCAAGTTACTTCTGTTTTGGGCTCTACTAACAAATAATGGTTTCCTATACCTAATTTAGAGATATTCTCGTACGATTCGTTAAGTATTCTATAATTACTCTTTTTTATCTGATATTGCTTTTCCGACTCTGTCACAACCACAATATCAATTTCATCAAAAGCACTCGGAATAGGAATTCTAATTTCTTCCGAAATGTAAATACCAAATGAACGATACAAATCTAGCTTTCGTTCCTCTGTATACCCCCCAATTGTCACTTTAACAACTGCTTCCCCACTACAATCATTATTTCTAAACTTTTGCCGAGGAATAACCAGCAAAACCGTCTCACTGTTGATACTAATCTTAATGAACGGTTTATGGTTATATAATTTCCTTGTTCCACTACTCTTTCTAATTCTATCTGCATCAGCAGCTTGTTGTTTTTGGCACCATTCTATAAATCCATATTCAAACCGATTTTGTGCATTAGATGGTACTTCATTATCATAATAGTACTTATCAAGCAAAGACAATATTGGAAGAAAGATTTTTCGAACAGTATTTGTATCACATTGTGCAAACACAGTTCTTGTGGATTTCAACAAGCGATATGATTTTGCAGTTTTTCTTGAGGTATCATCTAATGAAAAAGCATCTTTGTTTGAGTTTAATGTTGTCGACATAAATTCTGACAAATCTTCAATATCTTCATCAATATCATTAGAAAGTTCACGAAACAAATTATTTTCGAAGAAAGAATATGAAAACTCATAAAAACCATCCATATAATAATTGGTTACAAAAGCATGTGCCTTTATATTTTCCACATACATTTTAGATGATTTTTCAACTTCTTTCTTTAATTCAAAGAGATTAAATGCTTTTAATGTTTTTGAGAAAATTTGACCTAAATAATTTAATTTGGATCCTGAAACATCATCAATCCCTAATTCTTCAATGAAACAAGGCCAATACCGTCCATTCTTATAATGACGAATTGCAATTTGAACCATAGCAACAGAAAGTAGCAAATCTGGTTTTATTATTGTTTGCACAAATGCATATTTTGCTCTATTTTTTGTATGAATCAACAAAATATCATAATCCTCATCGGATATTTCCACTTGCCCTAATAATTTATATTCGTTTTCTTCTATTTGCCTTGCTATCGTTTGTTCTGTTATCATAATTTTCCTCAATCAAACAAAAGTTTGTTAAACACTTTTATTTGCTTTCGTCCATAATACCAATTTATATAGTTATTCATTTTATAATTATACACTCCAAGCCCTTTATTTTCAACAAAATTATAGTTTTTATTTCAAATAATCATCATCTATAGTTCATATTGTCCTAATCCCACTGCCTACTTTCTATCTCATACAATTTCTGTTAGTGTTAGCATCTAATTAGCACAATTTAAAATGAGACATTCTTCTCAATCCTT
>CAJUFL010000066.1 GCA_910585605.1 uncultured Lachnospiraceae bacterium
GGAGCGAAAGCGGGGACGGACGAGAACAGCAGGGTATTTCCCCACAGCGAGCCCCACCAGCCCCTCATGTTGAAAGCGTCCCCTAGTAAGATAAACAAGAATTTATCGAAAATTCACCTGTACGTCGTAGAGTTCGCATTTGACGGCTATCCACGGATATGCCACCATGTTATCCTCTAACGTGGTAGAATCTACTGAAGTCATATCTGTATCTACAAAGATTGCATTTTCAGTAAGGTAAAGCTCTGTCATCACTACATTTAAATCGGTACGATCCTGGGCACCATAGCCCACTACAATATATAGATAATCCTTAGTACGGTAGGTCAGCTTAAATGGCTCTTTTTTCTTTTCATGAATCAGTTCTACCAGTTCTTTCGGCAGTTTACTTTCATCACAAACCGTATAATCCAGATCTTTTACCTTTTTCTCCTTTGTCTCTTCCAACTTACATCCAGTAAGTGCCGCAAGAATAAAAATTCCTGCCATCACAAGAATAAAAATACGCTTTGTCCTTTTCATCCTTAAGCCAGCCTCCCCATATGAACTGTTACGAATTTTATTCTATATATATTGTAATTCCTGAAAATATATTCACATGAGAATGGTAAATTCGTATGCATTACAGGAATCATTTTCTGATTTATAAAGCAGTTCTGAAAAAAGAAGAAATGCAGCCCCCTACTACGCTGAGACTGCATTTCCACACACATTTATTCAATTATTTAAACTGATGCGCTCCTAATGAATATTTTGCATTCGGAATATATCTTGAGAAAAATAAATATTTTTTCATTTGTTTTTTCTTGCCCTTTACCTTAACTGTCGTTGATCCCTCCAATGCCTGTTTGGCTGCTTTCATACAGCTTTTCATCGTTCCTTTTATCTTACCGGATTTCTTTTGTTCATCATAAATTCCTAATGCTTTGTTTAGACTGCCGTTTCTCACAGGAGAAAACTGACCTCTCTGGTAAATCACTTCCTTGATACTGTCAGGGAATTTGCTACTCTTCACACGGTTCATTACAACAATTCCGACTGCTTTTTTGCCTGCGAAGCTCTCACCTCTTGCCTCACAATAAATAATGGTGGTCATATAACGAAGTTCGCTTTGTGTATAGCTGTTTTTCTTCTTATCCTTCGTAGTAGCTTTGGTTGTAGCTGCTTCACAAGATAAACTAAACATTAAGCAAAGTGCAAATCCGGCTACAATTACGGTTACTAATTTTTTCAAATTCATAATTTTTCAGGATCATGATATAGATCCTATACTCCTTTTCTTTTACTCCTGCGGACAATAAGCCAATCCAACACACTTACACGAATGTTGAGCGTCATCCCCGAGGGGCATTAACTTGTTACAAAATTATTTAAAGCAAAATATATTTCGAAATCATTTTGTAACAATTCTGTAACAATTATTGCACAACTTTTTCATTATGTCAACCCATATTTTGAAGTTATGTAAACTCAACGCTGTATTTCTTAAGATTTTCTGCAATTTCTTACAATTTTCTGACTTGTTTTTTGTCTAAAATATTACATATTTGTTACATTTTGGTATAAAGTTTTTTCTAATTTTTTACAAAAAATAAAGCCTTTAGATAAATGGGAACAGAAATACCCCCCATCTGTTTTGCCAAAGCATGATTGGATACAGACATCAAGCCAGGAAAACTGCCAACCGGTAAAAAACTCGGAAAGAACTTGAAATAAGTGGCAAAAAAAGATAGAATAATATTAGTTCTGTATTTTCATTTATAGAAATGCGTAATGTAAAACAGATTATTAGAATTTAAAGGAGGACTATTATGAAATTTAAACATCCGGTTATGAAGATTCATTCACATTATAACAACAGCATTACAATCAATGTTATTCCGGGACATTTTGCAACAAACCATTCCCACATTACACATTACATTGATATGACCACACTAAAGACCCGTCAGAGCATGGCAAGAGCCGCTGCCAAATCTATTGCTGGTGAATATGTTGCCACTACCGTTATAGACACTATCGTATGTATGGATGGTACAGAAGTAATTGGTTCCTATCTCGCAGAAGAGTTAAATAACTGCGGCATCATGTCCATGAACCAGCATAAAGCAATCTATGTAGTTACCCCGGAATTTAATTCTACAGGACAGATGATCTTCAGAGATAATCTCCAGCCTATGATTAAGGGGAAACATATATTGTTCCTGTTAGCTTCTGCTACAACTGGACGTACCATTGAGCGAAGCTTAGAGTGTATCTCCTATTATGGCGGTATCGTGGCAGGCATTTCTGCTATGTTCTCTGCCAACGAAGTAATTGCAGGACAGACCATTCATACTTTATTTAAAATATCTGATATCCCGGAATATATGACCTACCCCCACAATCAATGTCCGTTCTGTCAGGCCGGACAGAAAATAGAAGCAATCGTAAACAGTTACGGATATTCCAGACTATAGGAAATACTCCGTTAAACTATGAAGTCTAATATGCGTGCCGCATGGCTTGCGGAAACAAAAGATTTACAGACTGTAAACGGGCTGTCACAAGAAGAAAAATCTTGCGACAGCCCGCTTTTTGTTACACGTACATCATCCAGTTAAATATCTCCCTGAAAAATATCACTATGGATATAAAACTGATTAAATATACACATGCATCTCCAATAATCTGCTTCATTCGTTTCATAATGTTCACCCTTTCCTATCCTTCGCTAAATACATTGCTGTACACTTACCGGTTGACGCAGAACCTGACAATACTTATTATGCCGGGCATCAACTTTGTATCTATAGACTAGCATGTACCCTTGCCAAACCATGTCACATTACAAAACTTTTTTTAAAATTTTTTCGGTTTTCTTTTACATTTTTTCGGTTAAAACAATCTAATACGATGAATTCACCATTGGAAGTCCTATTTTTATATAGGTTTTGTCCTCTTTTTCATCATAAAACATTACAATCTGGATATTTACTTTTTTATCCTTTAAGGTGATGTAATTATCCTCTGATTTGGTATATCCATATACGGTAAAAATATCATTTTCCATAATGGAATCCACTTTTTTTGCTTTCATGATCTCGAAAATATCTTCCATGATTCTTCCTTTTTCCCCTGTCATGCAGTTTCCCTTTTCTTCAGCCAGTATTTCCAGACTGACCTGTCCATCTATGCCGATTTCTTCATATGTCCGCTTTACTTTCTGATATAGGGACACTGCCTGCTTTGCTTTTTCCTTTGCCCTGATTTCCACCAGAATATACTGTTCCGGTGAGGTTCCTTCTTTTATCATACTTACAATCTGCAATGTCGTTGTGGCATGTTTGCCCTCTTTTGTCAATATCATTTTTTCATAATCATTTCCGTTCCCTGTCATAAAATCGTATCCGTCTGTTATCCCTAATTTATACGCCAGATTTTCCAGCATTTTCTTCCTTGTGTTTTCCGATATCTCCATTGTTCCAAAATATCCACACCCATTTACGATTTCCTCAATAATGCTGTCCTCTACCACAGAAAATGCAGTTACCGCCTGGGATGTATTGTCAGACGTCTGCTGATAATTTACATAAATTTGTATCGCCACGATACTCCATACCACGATTAAAAAGCTGATTTTTACTTTTCTGGTCACAAAAAATGCCCCCAATCCTTTTTTTATAGGATTGACGGCATTTCTATATTTATTCATATTTTACAGGAATCATTTCTTATTTATATTAAGGACAGAACTGTCCGGATTCAGATTATCATAGGAATGCTCCATTTTCGGAGTCTCCTCTGAACAATCCGGTTCTCCTGTCAGAAGCGCATGCTCGGGCACATTCTCTTTTCCTGTATATCCCGATTCCCCTGTCAAAAAAGTATGTTCCGCCGCCGGCACCGGATGGCTTTCTTCCATCAAAAAAGCAGAAACAACCGATGATGGCTGGGACGAATCCACTGAATTTGACGGAACCGTCCCTCCACCAACAGTTCCCACGCCAGCTGCTGCCAGAGGTCTTTTTGGTGGCACAACTGCCATATTCCTGTAAACCACATAGGTATCACAAAGCATATCATGAAATCCCTGTTTCTCTCCCTGCACAAGAACTGCCAGATAACCAATACATAACAGAGAAGACAAGAATCTTCCAACGGTTTCCCGATACACAATATTTAAAAAAGTCCATTCCCCGTTTTTTGTCACTACTTCCAGACGAAACAACAATTTTCCCGGTGTAGAGTGTGAAAAATAGGTCAGCAGGACAAAATATGCAGCAATCCCTACATAACTGAATACATCTAAAAAAGAATAATCAAAGATAAAATCAGTCTTCAAAAAACCGGCTCCGTATACTGATGCCATAGAAAACGGAAGCTTTACGATCCCGACTATAATGGAGGCCAGCAGACTGTCTACCGCAAATGCTGCCAATCTCACAAAAAAACCTGCGTAGGCTTTATTCTCCAAATGGTTCTGCATAATACATCGGCACCCCGCTTCCTAACTGATTCATTAAATCAACAAGCACCTCTGATTCCGACTTCTCCTTAACAGAAGAAAGGGAACCAAAAATTCCGGACAAATATCCACCAGATTGTCTAGGCCGGTAAAAATTTTCCACCCCGCTTTTTTCTTTTACATAATCATTAAATTCCTCTTCCGTCTTAATTCCGTCAATCAAGCCATTTTCCATGGCCTGTTTTGCCGTATAAATGCGTCCGTCTGCCAGCTTCTTCACTTCTTCAACAGACATATTCCTGCCCTTTGCAACAATATCTACAAACTGTTCATAATATTCATCCACAATAGCCTGATAAATAGCTTTCTGCTCACTTGTCATCGGCTTGCCACCGCTTCCCATATCTTTATTCTTGGCAGAAACGATATTATCCTCCTTAATTCCCAGCTTCTCATAAAGTCCTGACATATCATAATTGGAAATGATCACACCAATGGAACCTGTCGTGGTAATCCGGTTTGCGTACTGTTCATCTGCGGTAGATGCAAGGTATACACCTCCGGAACAACAGGTACTTTCCATGTAAGCCCAGACAGGACGTCCTGTCTGTTCCTTATACTCCATAATCTTCAGATAAAGTTCATCTGCTTCATATACAGTTCCGCCCGGAGTATCCAGCTGTAAAATAATCCCTTTATTACTGTCATTGTGCATCAGCTTCTCCACATACTCCATCAACAGATCATGATTATATCCAATAGTAGTTCCATAAATGCTTGATGTATTAGCGGATGCCTGAATCGTCCCCTTTATCGGCAAAACTGCTATAAAATCCTGTGCTACCGGCATATCTGCCAAAGCTGCATGATTACTGCCATAAAGTTCTTCCATAAAACTGCTAAAGCTCGTACTCTGCGTCTCTTCCTTAGATAGCAGTTTCGAAGACAATGTATTGGTTACTACACTGATAATCCCCACCACTGTAAAGATAACGGCGGCAATAATCAGCCCTGTTGTCTGCTTCTTACTCATATCGTTCTCCTCTTTTCTATATCAGGTAATAACAAAACCATGATTTGACAACCTATGGAATTGTATTTTGCCATTACCTGTTTCTCTTTATAAATTCAAGTATATTATAGATTGTAATATGTTACAATCATTAAATTCATTTTTCTATATATAAAACCGGAGAAAGCTGTCAAACAGCTCCTCCGGTTCTTAATTCTTTAGTAGTCAAATCTCCCTGCAAGCAGCAGGATTGCTGACCCTCACGGGAATCCGCACTATAGTATATGCAGAAGCCTTCGTTTATAACGGTATATTTCCATGCTTCTTATATGGTCTTACAATATTTTTTGTCTTTAACACATCTAATGCTGCCAATATCTTTCCTTTCGTCTCATCCGGTCGGATCACCTCATCTACAAAACCCCTTTTGGCTGCCGTATACGGATTAAGGAATTTCTTCTCATACTCCTCGATCAGCTCTGCCTTCTTTGCCTCTGGATTTTCCGCTGTCTGAATCTGTTTTCTTCCTATGATATTGATCGCACCCTCTGCTCCCATAACCGCAATCTCTGCAATCGGCCATGCATACACTATATCCGCACCCATATGCTTGGAATTCATAGCAATATATGCCCCGCCATATGCTTTCCTCATAATCAGGGAAATCTTCGGCACCGTCGCCTCGGAATACGCATATAGAATCTTTGCCCCGTGACGGATAATTCCATTATGTTCCTGCTCTGAACCCGGCAAAAATGCCGGAACATCAATCAGGGAAACTAACGGAATGTTAAAACAGTCACAAAAACGAATAAATCTCGCCATCTTATCCGAAGCATCAATATCCAGGGAACCACCCTTAAAATTCGCCTGATTACAGACAAAGCCTACAGTATTGCCTTCTATTCTTCCAAAGCCCACAACCGCATTTTTTGCCCAATGCTTCTGTACCTCAAAAAAACTCTCCCTGTCGATCATCGCATTGATAACATCATGAACATCATAACTCTTTTTCTTATTATCCGGTACAATATTAATCAGACTTTTACACTGATCCACACTTCTGCCTGCCTTAACCGGAAGCGGTGCCTGATTATTATCAGGAAGATAAGAAAGCAGCTCTCTTACCCCGCCCAGACAATTCTTCTCACTCTTATATAAAAAATGTGCCACACCGGATTTTTCCGCATGGACCATGGCTCCTCCCAGATCCTCTGCGGACAGCTCTTCACCAATCACTGTTTTTACAACCTGCGGTCCGGTAATAAACATCTTACTGATCTCATCCACGACAAAAATATAATCACAAATTGCAGGAGAATAACAGGCACCTCCCGAACATGGTCCCAAAATAACTGCTATCTGCGGAATCACCCCGGAAGCAATGGTATTTCTCTCAAAAATTCCAGAATACCCGCTTAAAGAATCTATTCCTTCCTCAATTCTTGCTCCACCACTGTCATTAATCGTGACAATCGGACATTTCATTTTCAATGCCATATCCTGAATATGCACAATCTTGCGGGAGTGATACTCACCAAGGCTGCCTCCGATTACCGTAAAATCTTCCGAAGATGCAAACACCGTTCTTCCGTTAATCTTACCGTATCCCGTGATAACACCGTCTCCCGGCACCCTCTTCTTATCCAGTCCGAAATCATCAATTCTCGATTCCGCCAAATCATTAATTTCTACAAATGTTCCCTCATCAAATAATATATCCAGCCGTTCTCTCGCTGTCAGCTTTCCTTTTTCATGCTGTTTCTCAATGGCAGTCTGTCCACCACCTAATCTCGCCTGAGTCCTGCGGCATTCCAATTCCTCAATTGCTTCGTTCCAATCCAAAATTATATACCTCCTGTAAAGAAACTTAACAAAGCTGCCCTTATTCGCACATAAGAGCAGCCCTTTCACACTTTTATTGTGCCAAATAATGGTTCTTGCCTTTTCAACTATACACCATTTAAACGACACTTTCAACAAATTTGACGATTATAGACATGGGTTGCAGATTATGAACTGCTGTCATACCTTTGCTATTTCTTCCAGATAACTCTGAAATAACATCATCTTAAGCCCGGGAATTACCGCTCCTCCTTCTGTTGCGTCAATAACCGGCATGACAACATCCTCTTTCTTTGCCCTTTCTGCAATCCACCTGTTATACATGATAAATACTTTGCTGGAAGGAACCTTTCCTCCTCCAACTGCCGGAACCTGCTGCATTTCCTCTGCACCTGCCGCCGCTCTTTTTGCAGCTCCTTCCGCATGGGCAAGATTGCCTGTATATGCCAGATCCAACCCGATAAAAGCAATTGATTTACAGCCAAGACGAATACACACATCAAAAGCTGTTGTCGTTACAGAACCACCCGTTTCATAAAGATGCCAGCCTTTCTGTTTTGCCAGCTCTTCTGCCTTCTTATAGCCGTTTTGACAAATCAAATACTTTTTCCCTTGATAATTCATAGCATACCCCTTATAGGCAGTTGAAAGATAAAGCATCGGAACCTGTCTGGACTCCAGCCCCTCAAGATGCCAATATATCCTGCTATTGGCATCTGTTACGATCATATAGTCCACATCAATTCCGAGATTTAATAGTTTTCGGAACACTGTCTCCACCGCTAAAATCACCATATTGGGCCTTTTATTTTTCAAAAGTTCTACATTTTTATCCAGTGACGGTCCCGCCGCTACAATGATAACATCTTTTCCTTCAAATTCCGGTCTCAGTTCATCCGCATATCCATCATAATGTTTAAAATTTTCCCGGCTGTTGTTCTCAAACAAAATTGCAGCATTCCGTTTCCCGCTATCCCTGATAAAAAACATTTCCATCTGTTCTTTAATCCTTGCATCCTTAATATGACGCAGGGACGGATTATGGATAATAAAGTTTTCGGTCTCTTCATCCAAGGCAGAAATAACCTTCTTAAAATCCGGATCATAAACCAGTACAAAATTCTGGTTTGTCCAGATTTCCGAGAAATCCACCGCCATCAGACAATGGTAAATCACATCCAGATCACTTTCAAATACCTGTATACGGATTCCGTCGTCCAGACGAAATAATTCATGGATATGATATCCGAGTCCTAATCCCCATACCACATAAGACGGACACTCTATTGTATAATAATATCTTGCGAAATCTGCGGCCTCTCCTTCCGGAGAAATATTACTGTGATAATAATACATACCATTCCCGTCTTGTCCAGCTAAAGTAAACGCTCCGGTATTTGTCGCCTCTAAATGATGGTTCATCTGCCATGTGCCCGCTGCTGTCTCTCTTTCATATCGCTCATGATAAGCGTTTAACTGTTTCCACAAGGATTTGTCATGTTCTTTTAACGCAGACATATTATTCTTCCAGATTTCTGAATCTGTATCCACACCATCATAGCTTCGAATCGCTTCCTGAAGGGACTGTAAAAAAGGAATCAACCGAAGCTCCAATAAATCTGCCAGCAATACATAATCTTTATTCTCCTGTGCCGCAAGGATATCCTGCAATGATAGATTGATTGCCTCCAGATTTACCAGCTCTATTTCCTGATTGTAATAGGAAATATCTGCAAATACCTCTTCCAGCCTCTGTACTAAAACATTTATGACCGTTGCAAGAATTCGTACCACACGGTCATGATTCTGAGTATGGCAGGCATAAATTGCTTCACGGATATGATATTGTAATTGTGTACTGGTAGTATAGATTTGCTGTCTGGTCATTCTTTCTTATTCCTCCCATATCCAAAAAAGGGCTGTCACACTAAGGCTTACTCTTTGTATTCTTAATGTGACAGCCTCTTTCTTAATCTTTAATTCTATTAATTCACCTGAATAATCTTTCTCTTCTGTTCCTCTTGTTCCATTCGTTTCTTCTGCATATTAAGCCGTACCTGCTCTAAAATCTGATTCTTGTGCAGATCACTCATCTCTTCTGCCATATCGGTATCCCGAAGAGAACTAAATGCCGATTCCAGATTATATGATGTATTTTGGTTGTTCATAATCGTATATGCAAGACGGTTTGACTGTGCTCCAATAGAGGATTGCGCTGATGTAACCTTTTTTAGTGCATTATCAATATCACGAATATCAAACTTCTTTGTCACATCAAAATCTGCAATTCCAAGTTCTTCTAATGTTACATTCACCAGTTCCATCTCATGTCCTACTCCGGACGGATTCGTTGCCAGCTCCATAGTTGCCATACTGCCATCTAAAAGCTTTAATCCGTTAAACTGGGTATTCCTTGCAATATCCGTAATTCCTTGTTTAAGCTGATCAATCTCTGCCTGCATCATGGAAAGCTCATCCTTGGAATAGATTGCTGAATTGGATGCCTGTAAGCCCAGTTCGCGAATCCTGCTTAGAGAATCATACATAGAAGACAATGCACCGTCTGCTACATTTAAGACGTTGTTGCCCCGCTCTGCATTCTGGGCTCCAATGTCATAACCATTCTTCTGGTTCTTAATCTTCTCTGAAATAGATAATCCCGCTGCATCATCTGCCGCACTGTTAATCTTATAACCACTCGACAAATTGCGGTAGTTCCTATCAATACTAAGTGACATAACAACACCTCCCTCTATTCTATTAAATCATTTTCATATAGTTAAATATATTTTAGCATATTTTTAATTAGCCATCAATCCGTAATTGTATAAAAAAGGAATTTGGAGAGAATTTCTTTAAGCAATAACTGCCTTGAGTTATTTTAATTAGTTCAGTATATCATTCATATTATTTTAATCTTCCTGTTCATCCTTCCATTTCTCAAATTCAAGTTCCATGTGAATTGTGATGTCCGAACTTTTCCACATTGTATCGGAACCTTCTGAGGTATCCCCGACAAACATCAGGTTATTCTTATCCCCTTGCTCATTTTGAGGCAGACAGTATGAATAAACATTCTCATTCTTCCCTTTTTTGAGAATAATTTTTTCTTTGGTATCCGGTGCCAACAAATAGATATTACAATCCTTCTTTATTCCGGTATCCGAAGTTTCATCCTTCACCACAAGTTCTATATTTTTTATATTAATTCTTACATCAAATTCACTATTGTTATGAAGCATAATCTCATCTGAAAATATTTGCTCCCGACCTAACAACTGCTGGGGATCAATATGGATTGTAAATTCCTTTGGCATAAATACAGATACCAGATCCGGTTTTGTAACTGTGATCGTCTGCTCCTTCACCGCTACATTTCCCGCATTATCCGTAACTGTTACCACAACATTATATTCACCTTCCTCTGCGAAAGGTATAGAAAATTCATATTTTGACGGAACTTCAATCCCTTTATCAATTATCACCTTCTCTAAAAGTGTAAGATCACTGATATCATACGTCTCTCCATTTATACTGCATTCCACTTTCTGGATACCAGAAATAATGTGTCCTTCGTCTGCTACATCAATCCACAAAGTATATGGTGTAGTACAAAACGAATCCTGTGGTATTGAAATCGTCGGTATACTATTTTCCACCAGATAATATTTCGATACCACTTCCGAAACATTACCAGCCTTATCAGAACAATTCATTAAAATTCTTCCATAATAATCTTCCGGTACCTTAATTCCAGTCCCGTCGGATTGTTCCATCACATATAAGAGTTTATCACCATACACATAACAAATCTTATCAATCCCTGTACCTTGAACACCGTCTATATTATCATCAGAAAAAACATTCAATTCCTGATTATTGGTACAATAAATAGTTTTATCATTGCCCTGTAGCCTGCCAAGCCCCTCCTCATTAAAAGTAAGAGCCGGTGATACACTATCCTTTGAATAGGTAAAATCCACTCCCGTTGTCACTTCACTTCCATTTGAAAAATACAGCGTAATCTTCTCATTTGCTGCATCCTTTGTAAGTATAATCTGACTGTTAAACTCCCCGTCTTGCCCTATCCTAACCTGATCAAATCCGTCAACTCCGGTGGGCTCAATTGTAATATCACCGACAAATGCTTCCACACCTGTACGCATACTTCCTTTTACAGTAAAATAACTGGCATCTGCCATGTATACCGCACTCTCATCATTTCCCTGTTCAGTTTCATCTGAAACTTCTATATCGTCTTCCCCGCCGGATACCTCCATAATATCTGCATCGTCCTTACTATCTTCCTTTTGGTACAATTCTATATCAACAACATCGTCCGTTCTTTCTATGGGTTGCTTATCTCCTTCGCTGCTGTCCTGTTTCTTACTTTGTGTTTTTGTTTCACCTAATGTTTTTTTTACCACAGTACGGGCTTCCTTTTCACTGTCAGACAAATTCCTCTCTACTGGTTCCGCTGGTAAAACTACATTCCAGACGCTTTTTTGAAACCGCTCACTGCTGGTTATCAATTTATCGACATCCGACTCTGTCTTGCTTGAGAATGTATGCTGTCCTTCTTCATCCTCTGTCAGCTTCTGTGTATCCTCTCCCTCTTCCTTTTCCGGTCTCGTCTCAAACACATCATTTAATACATAATCTGCTGTTGTCTGAATCCCATCATAATTAGCATCAACAGCATATCCAATCTCTACTGGAAATTGATAAAGCACGTTCCCCAGGCTGTTTCTAGGCTGTTCACCCTTATTCTCATATAAAGCCTGAACCAGTGAAAGAGGTGTCGAATTCTTTACAACCGAATTATTACCGTCCTCCTTCATCATCTGTCCAGGACTTACCACATTCTTCTTAAGATTGTCGGTTCTATCCATATCAATGGATTCCTCCCGCTTCCCTGATTCTCCCACAGACACGCTTTCCGCTTCCTTTTGTTCCACCTCTGAGTATTGGATATCAATACTTGCCGTTGTATTCTTATTCGTTACCGTATTATGATATTCCAATGCTGGTAATGTCGTTAGTACTTCTGCACCCGGCTGCGGAACGAAAAGAGACACTGCCAACAAAAAGGTCAGCAAACCTGTACAAAAACCTGTTGCCAGACATTTTTTCGCCACAACTGAAAGCCTTTTATGTAAAACTACAAAAAATACATTGATATATACCAGTATATGGATAAATGCCTTTCTCATGGTGCATCTCCTTTCTTTATCTTCTACATCAACAACCCTATCCCAAACAACAGAGCAACAAATTTGAATCATCCTAAAAAACATGGTATATTGCATATCACAATTCCAAACATAGTAAATTATATAATTATCTATATTTTATAGTAAATATGTAAATACCCGCTTCCTTCATCCTTTATGCGTATAAATGGAAAGTCCTGCCGTAAGCATTACAATCAGCACTGCTGCCCCGAAGATAAAATGAAAAACCGTACCTTCAAATGCCGGCCAGCACCATGTAATAGGGGAAACAATCGTAAACATCTTTATCCGTTCTGCAATCCCGCCTACTGTATCTACACTGCGGCCTTCCCGTCCTGTAAGCTCCAGCAGCGAGGAAAAAAATTGCAAAAGAGCTGGCAGCCGGGAAATCAAGCATGGCAAAATCAATACTGTCAGTACAGCATCATCCGAAACTCCCTCTGCCCTCTTATAACTCACTATAAATAGTGTAATTGCCAGATACACCAGGCAAACCAGATATAGAAAAACATAATGCAGCAGCATATTGAATGCCATCTGGAGAGAGCCAAGTATTAAGGCCAACACTGCATTTACTATCAAAAGCGAAACACAGCATACAAATGCCTGCGCCAGATACACAAAGCTTTTCCCCCAAAAAATCATCTTCCTGCTAATTCCTGCATTGTGCAGATAAACTACCGTTTCCAGTCTGTCCTCTTCTGACACCGAATCAGCAAGTTCCTTCATCAAACTGTATATAAGATAAAACGGATAGGTCAATGCAAAAAGCTGCCACACATTAAACCACATATGACTGGTCCAACTCTTCAGACACAAAAAATCTTTGAGCATATCCGGCCATTTCATATAATTTTTATTAAATTCGGGTATTATAAAATCTAACAGTGTACACAAAACAAAGAGAACCACCACAATCAAAAGAGGAGCAATAATCCTCTTTAATATCTTTTGCCGTTTTCTCATCCACTCAAAATAAAGAACGGTTTTCACGAAATCCACCTCTCATAATTTTCAAATAGCATTTCCTCCATTGTAAGCTCCTCTATATTAAAATTCCGACATCCGGTTATACTGATCCGCAATGCCAGTTCCTTCATATTCTGCTCGTTATATAAAAAACGGCAGTACCCCTTACGTCTTGTAAGCATTGTCATTTTCTCCGACAACATAGGAGAAATGCTCCCACCCCACAGCGTAACCACCTTTGCCGGAACCGGCAACTGATTTCTTGCAAATTTTCCGATTATCTTACCTTCTTTTATAAATACATATTCATGAACCGGCAATACCACATCATCATAATGCTCTGCCGCCAAAACCACCGTTGCACCCTTTGCATATGAATCTACGATTTCTTTCAGCAGTAACTTATACGTCCTTTCCTTCAGCATATTATAAGGCCGGTTCAATAATAACAAAGCAGGCTTTGCCATCATCGCCTGAATCACCGACACCAGCCTGTTCTGCTCAAAGGTCATCTCCAAAAGCTGCTCATCAGCATCTATATTAAATAAAGAAAGAAGTCGTACAGCCTCTCTGGTCAGCTCCTGACTGCCACCCGCCATACCCTGTAAAAATGTTCCTACCGTTAATCCACTATAGCACACAATATCATCTGGTACATACTGTATCGGCTTAAAAAAAGTCCCAGTGTTTTCTTCCTCTTCTATCCTACTCCCTGTTCTTGTTACAGCCTTTAACCGGGAATAAGCAACCTGCCCTGACTGCGTACTCCCTTCTTCCGAATGTATTCCTTTTTTCATCCATATACTTTTCAATCCAGGATAATCCAATTTCCCCAATTGTACTTCCTTAAGGCCTGCCATCACTTCCAAAATTCTGCCGGCACTTCCATCCTCGGAAATCAATGCCGTCAGATGATTCTCTATTATATTAAGAGAAATATCCTCTAATTCAATATTAGGTTGTTCGCTTACTGCCACATGATTCATCTGGCAAATAATATTGTCTGGCATGTCGTTTTCTCCATAATGTATTATTTTATCTGAATTATATCATATTCCGTTAATATACAGGACTTTATTCCTCTTTCCCTTTTTCCTCTGTCTGACATAAAGCCTGCAAATATCCCATTAACCTGGACTTTTTTGTAACATCCAATGTATGATATTGCTGCAAAAGAATATAATCCTCTGATTGTTCATCCACCAGCATATAATCTACATCCCATTTATCCTGATTATCGGAAGTATCTGATAATAATTCATTGGGTGTTGTCTGCAATGCCTTGCATATTATCATCAGCTTATCTGCCGCCGGGTTTGTCTTTTTATGTTTCCAATCGCTGATTGTACTGGGGGTAATGCCTGTTCTATCTGCAAATTCCTTCTGGGAAATCCCCAGTTCTTTTATTCTCTGAAAAATACGCTCACTGATTATCATATGCCCACTTACAAACCTCCCCAAAAAATGTATTGAATACTTCAATGCCATTCAATAACCCTTATCATCACACTGTTTCAATACATATTCTCATATATCTGGTCTATATCATATTCCGGTGCAAAATTTTCTGCCACTTCTATGATTCTTTTAATAACTTCTATATCTTCTTCTAAACTGTCTGCTATCTGTTCTGCACTCTGTTTTCGAATCAGCTTTTTGCATATTTGCTCAATCAAGTGCCTATTAGCTCCCTCGGCTCTTCCTTCCGCTCTTCCTTCCGCTCTTCCCTCTTCCCTTCCAATTTTCCTCTCTTCTCTTCTGGCATCATCCATAAACACCTGCAATGTCATATATTCCCGCCTCCATTCCTGGCTCTCCTTTACTCGGGAAACCTCTGCTTGCAGTGCATTGGCAAAGTCCCCTTTCGGTGCCATTCCATTGAAAAAATCCATCAATGCTTGAAATTCTACATCTATATCATCCATAGTTCCCACTGTATTGATAAATATCTTTTCTGTTCCGTCCCCTAATGCCAGAGAAAAATCCTTCTTACAAATGTTTTCGAATGGATAAATATGCCTTCCTTTTCCAAATGGATCAAATGTACATACAAATATGATAACACTCCGGTTTAATTCCCCATAAACCTGTCCTTTCTCCAACAGATCCAAATCTATCAAATCCTGATAATACCGGGTTCTCTTAACCAGATAATCCCTGCTTGTCGCCTGCATTTCTAAATTGTAGACTGTATGCTCATCATCCTCTAACAATACATCTAAACGGATACTCTTCGCATCATACCGGATATCAATTGCTCTTTCATATTCCGGAAATGTGATCTCCTTGATCTTCACTCCCATAACCATCTCAATAAACTGCTTGCAAAGTTCCTTATTCTGCATTACCTTGCTGAACATAAAATTATCAACAATTGTCAGATCTTCAAATTTCTTTCTTGTCATAAGCTTTCCTCCTGATATTATACTCAATTAGCGGTAATAAATCAATAAATGTTGACACAACATACGTATTATCAATATGTTTCCGTTTATACGTATTTTAGTGTGATATAGAATTTTTGTCAAATAATTTTTTCTTTTGTTTTCATGTTTTTAAACGCAGTATTAAAAAACCGAAACATACAGAAACACAATTCTTCTTGTTCCGGTTTTCCTATTTAAATTTTCTTATTAGTTTATAAACAGCCTTTTTTCTGCATCACCATGCTAAATATGAATGGTCAGTCACTCAGCAATTAATCCATAAAAATTTATCTTCTTAACATATCCTCATTAAACAATTAAAAACCATTATGAATCTACCATTGCGTAGTATTGTCTTCCGACCCAGTAAAAGAGATCTCATCCCGTTCGTCAACACGAAGAATCTCAAACATTCTTTGTTCATCCCCTGCTATATTTGAGAATTCTAATCCCGCCTCCGAATTCCCTTTCCCCCAAAAAAATGATGCAATAGATAAAAAATGCTGCCGTGCTATATTGATAAAATCACTTTGATTCCCTGTATATTTTTTATCTAAAAGATTAACTGCATACACCAGTGCCTCATCTAAGCTACTGGCGTTTTCCAAACCTTGCATATTTCCGGCTTCATTGGCAGCCCCACCGCCATTTCCGTCAACATGGAAAGTATAGTAAATAGAATTTCGACATACAAAATAATCTTCTGCATATCCCCTTATAAGAATATTTCTGTTAATTTCTAATAGACTAGAAGGTGCATTCAGTGATACACCTTCTAACAACTGGTCTATTCCATTACAGATTTCTTGTATTTTTGATTCTACCTCTGCCTTTGGACCATCTTCCATGATTTCATATCCGGGCATATTCCGAATAGCATACGTCATTTGTTGAATTTCATATAATGCCTGATTAAAAGTCTTTCCCTTCAACCTTACTTCCAAATCCCGCTTTATTACCACAAATGCTGTTGTATGACTTGAAGACATAACCCAATCAGGAAATAGTACCCTCTCATTTAATATGCTAATCGGAGGACGATCAAGTATTATATCATCTATTGTTTGTGTATTTTTATTCCATTCTATAGAATATGCCTGGATTACTTCCGGATAATGGGTATTTTCAGGTATTGAATCATGCTTCAAACTATCCTCTTGTAATTGGATCCGTTCCTTATCTTTGTAACTTATGCGCACATCTTCTAAAATACTCTCTTTTGGCACTACATTGATTGTTTTTTGTAATCCTTTTGAAACCACGCTCTCCTTTTTAGATTGCTGCCCTAAAATCTCGTATTCTGACATAAATGATCCCCTCCTCCTTAGACTGTATCCTGCTTATATTTAAATACATATGACAAAACATATAAATCTTGAAATGTTTTCTAAATTAATGGCTGTACTTAATTCCCATTTTATAAATCAATAATTTATTTACATTTTTAATATATAACATTATCTGCTAATATACAATCCTTTCATGTTTAATTTTTCAACTGATATTCTTCATAACTGATCTACCTTAAGACTTACAATTATTAAATTGCACTTTATCCAAAAGCATTTATTGCACTTGCATGTAACATAACAACCATCTGTAACATATGCACAATTCTCCGATTCTTTTTTATACATATTTTTATAAATCAATTGACACCCCATATTTATGCATGATATAGTGAAACAGGTAAATTTTAGGATTTTTTCCAATAGGGGACTAAATTATCAAAGCAGATTGTCCGATACATATATTACAGGGCAATTTATATTACATAATTGGTAAGGAGGGCGGATTCATGCCGAATCAATCAATAACCGAAGAACGAATCTCTCAAAAATTGTCCCCAGGAACCAAAAAACAAGCCAAGACAAACGTCGCTATGGTCGCAGTTACAATAACTGTTGCCATTGTACTCGTTGTAGCATTAGTTTTAGTTCTCACTCGACAATCTGCTGAAGCAGGACCCAAAAATGCGGTAGTAACACCGGATAATGTGGAAGAAATCCTTGCTGACATGCAGGACCAAAAAGTACAAGCAGGCAGATACGAGGTTACCATGAACACGACATGGAACTTTAACAAAGGGGATTCTCCATCCAGTGATGCCTACGTTGAGAACTCTACTGCTAATACAAATGATGTTTATTTTGATATTGTCCGTTCCGACACAGGGGAAACAATTTTTACCTCTCCTACAATACCTGTAGGCAGTCATTTAGAAAATATAACTCTGGATACTCCTTTGGACAAGGGTACATACGATTGCGTTCTTACCTATCATCTATTAGACGAAGACGGTAAAGCAATCAGCAAGCTGAATATCAGCTTGTCCATCGTTATCAATAACTAAATGACAGGATAATGAGCTCAAAGCTTACAAAATCAAACATTCAAGGAGGAATCATTTATGAAAAAAACAAGTTTATCCAAATTTATGGCACTTGCTATGACTGGCGTTATGCTGTGTGCACCACTTAGTGTAAGTGCTGCTCCAACTACTGAAATTACTGATAAAGACGCTGCAACTGGTGGCGTAACAGGTGATGGTAATGTAGAAGCTATTGTTGATAAGTCTATCTTCAAAGTGGAATTACCTACAGAAGCTGAAGAACCAGCACAGTCAATCTTTAAGTTCACTTTAGATCCACAGGGATTGATTATGGAGACGGAAGCAGCTGCCCATGGTAATGCTGCATTTGATGGTACCGGTTTCTATTTTACTAATAAAACTACGGATGAAGAGGGCAACGAAGTTACTTCTTACAGCTGCTCTAGTGATTCCCTTACTGCAACTAACAAAGGTACAGTTCCTGTTGATGTTCAGTTAGATGCTGCTGCTACATTAACTAATATTTCTTTATCTGAAGATGATACATTTGAGTCTGACCCTACAGCAGCCAGCGTATATCTTGCACTGATTAGTGGTGATTTTTACGAGCCTTTAAAGGCAGATACTGCAACAGCAACAATCAACACCAGCCTGGATCCTGCTGTAGAAGGTGCTTATGCTGTAAAATACGATTCAACAGCTGGATATACTTATGAATTAACTCAGGAAGCTATTGACAATCCTGCTGATTATTTCCCTTCTTTACAATTCAGCTTTTACGGTTTATGTAATACTGCTGGGGATTTTGCCAGCTGGGATGCAGCAAAAGATGATACACCTCAGGTTTCTGTTACCTGGACATTGACAGAGCATGTAGAGACTCCTGCTCCGTAAAACAAAAAATAATAATCTTTTATAGATGAATAAATAAACCAGATGCGAAAGAAACCGCATCTGGTTTATTTTTGCCTTTACACTGCGGAGCAGATCACCGTAAAGTCCCCGCACACCTCTTCTTCCCCGAAACCACAGGGCAGAA
>CAJUFL010000067.1 GCA_910585605.1 uncultured Lachnospiraceae bacterium
ATAAAAAGAAGCTGCCGCTTCACGAATCTCATTTCGTTAAAGCGACAGCCCCTTTCGGTTTATTCTATTTACCCTAAAAACAATAATCAATATGCACGCCCAAAATACACCATTTTCTTTGCCGGTTTACCGCAATGCACACATGTACTTCCCAGTGTTTCCTGCGTAAACGGCATACAGCGTGTAGATGCCCCTGTCTTATCCTTGATGGCTTCTTCACACTCGGTTTCCCCACACCACATGGCTTTTATAAATCCCTGTCTGTTCTCAATGATATCAGTAAACTCCTCCCATGTAACCGCAGTATGAGTATTCTCCTCACGATGGGCAAGTGCTTTATCATACATATCCTGCTGGATCGACTCAAGCAATTCTCCAACCTTACTGTCAATCTCATCCAAAGAAACCTCTATCTTCTCACTAGTATCACGGCGGACAATTAATGCTTTATTCGCCTCAATATCTCTTGGACCAATCTCTACACGAAGCGGAATTCCCCGCATCTCCTGTTCCGCAAACTTCCAGCCCGGATTCTTATCGGAATCATCCACATTGACACGGTAACTCTTAAGCATCTCTTTTAATTCTGCTGCCTTTTCCAGTACACCTTCCTTTTTCTGCATGATCGGCACGATCATAACCTGAACAGGTGCTACCTTTGGCGGAAGTACCAGACCCGAATCATCACCATGTACCATGATAATCGCTCCAATCAGCCTTGTCGTCATTCCCCATGAGGTCTGATGTACATACTCTAATTTGTTGTCCTTGCTTGTATACTGAATGCCAAATGCCTTTGCAAATCCATCCCCAAAATTATGGCTTGTTCCTGACTGCAAAGCCTTCCCGTCATGCATCAGTGCTTCAATCGTATAGGTTGCTTCTGCTCCGGCAAACTTCTCCTTCTCGGTTTTCTGACCGCGGACAACCGGTATTGCAAGTACCTGCTCACAGAAATCGGCATAAACGTTCAGCATCTGGATTGTCCTCTCTTCTGCTTCCTCGGCGGTTGCATGGGCAGTATGTCCCTCCTGCCACAAAAATTCCCGAGAACGCAAGAATGGTCTTGTCTCCTTTTCCCACCGGACAACAGAACACCATTGGTTATACACTTTTGGCAAATCCCGGTAAGATTCCACCTCATTTTTATAAAAATCACAGAATAATGTCTCTGAGGTAGGTCTGACACAGAGTCTTTCCTGAAGCTCATTCATTCCGCCATGAGTCACCCAGGCAACCTCCGGTGCAAATCCTTCTACATGATCCTTTTCTTTTTGCAAAAGACTTTCCGGAATAAACATTGGTAAATAAACATTTTCTACTCCTGTTTCCTTAAACCGTTCATTCAGCTGCTTCTGAATCAGTTCCCATATCGCATAGCCTGCAGGCTTAATTACCATGCACCCCTTGACGCTTGTATAATCAATCAAATCTGCCTTCCGCACGATATCCGTATACCATTGTGCAAAATCTTCTTCCATAGAGGTAATCTGCTCTACTAATTTCTTGTCTTTCGCCATTTTATTTCTCCTTAATTTTAGTTCCCTTATTAACAAAATCCAAACAAAAGCATTATACCTTCATTCCTTATGATTTGCAAGCATTCCATATCCAAACTTTTCTCAGCTGTTCGGATTTCAGATTCCAAAATCTATTACTATTGCTGAAAACCGTTTTTCTGATATACTCCGTAAATTTCTTTACCAATCAGCATCCCTACCGGTCCCAGTAAAAACCCACATACACCAAACAGCTTAAACCCTGCATACATACTGATGATCGTATAAAGCGGTTTCATTCCCACCTTACCGCTTATCATTCTGGGTTCGGTGAGCTGCCGGATTAGCAGGCAGCCCAGATAAGCGAGCAGCATAATCACTGCACCGAAAAAATTTTTCATCAGTAAAAAAATAATCATGGCAGGTATTAAGATCAATCCTGCCCCCAGTATCGGCAATGCATCAACAACCGCCACCAAAGGTCCCAGCACCAGTGCATACGGCTGTTTAATCAGTAAAAATGCACCGGTACATAGTATACCATCCAACAGCATGATAAGCCCCTGTGCTTTCACATATGCTTTAAGGGTATCCTTACATTTTCCGATCACCCTGCACACGCCTCTGCCCGGCTCGGATTCCAGCATCTTTCCCCTAATCCCGTCATAATCCTGAATCATAAAAAATGTGGCAATAATCGTGATGATCAAGCAAAACAGCACTTGAAATGCCTTCTCCGCCACCTGCACGGAATAAGACGTAACCTTAGGAAGCATTTCTGATAATGAGTCCAGCTTCACATTGTCCATCATGCTCGCCATATAGGAAAAGCTCACTCCATCCGTAACATGCAGCAACTCATCCACTTCACAGCAGCAGTTTTTGATCAAGTATACTATTTTTGCCTGATAAAACGGAAAATTCAGCAGAATACTCTGCCCCTGTCCTAGCAGATATCCCCCAAACAGCCCAGCCAACAGAAATAGTAAAAGGTATAAAATAACCACCGCAAAGACAAGAAACCATTTTTTTCCCTTCCCCGACCACAATCCGGTCTTCTTTCCTATCTTTCTAAGAAAAGGATAATATAAAACCGATACAACCCCCGCAATTATAAAAGGAACCCCAAGGGGCAGTATATACCGGAACACCAGATAAATACTTACTGTCAGTATAAGTAATACAAGTATATTTTTCATCCTGTTATTTATCTGAATTTTTGTTTTTTCCATCTCCCGGCTCCTCTCTGTGCACTGCCAATCTGATTCCTACGAGCAATGAGCCAAACGGCTGCAAGCTCCTTATTAGCTTGCCCGTTTTTCTAATGAATATTAATAATCCTCCATTTCAATCACATCAAACACGTCCCCTTCCGGCTCTCTCTTAAACACCATATGTTCTTCTGTAGATGGATGGTCAAATTCCAGTCTTGTCGCGTATAATGCGATCTGCTGATATTTCTTCTTTGTCTTTGCAAACATCGGGTTATACTTTGTATCACCATAAATCCCGGCTCCTCTTGCTGCCATCTGCACCCGGATCTGATGGTGTCTTCCGGTAATCAATTCAATCAAAACATAAGAGAGAACTCCCTCATCCGTTTCCATCACATCCAGCAGTTCATATCCTAATCTTGCCTTTTTTGCCCCTTTTGTTCCCGTTTTTACAACTTTGGAAGTGTTCGTTCTTCCGTCTCTTAACAGATAATCTTCCATCATGCCATATTCATCCGGAAGCTCTCCCGTTAAGACTGCCTGATAAAACTTCAGCATGATTCCGTCCTGAATCTGATCGGACAAATTTGCTGCTGCCTGCTGGTTCTTCGCAAAAACCATAATACCTCCAACCGGCCGGTCAAGTCTGTGTACCATCGCCAGATACGGTTCCTCCTCCATTTCCCCCTCTTCAAACAAATGATTTTTCAGATAACTCAGTAAATCTATGTCCCTGCTCTTGTCTTCCTGAACCGGCATACCATACGGTTTCACACATACAATAATATCTTCATCTTCAAATAAAATATCCACTTTCATCTCTACATTCTCCTATCAAATCAAAAACTCCGTCACAGACAGCAGGGTATCTAATTTGAACCGCCCCACCGCTTTTACAGTGAGTTTAGCATTAAATATAAAAATCGTCAATTCAACCTAACAGATGAAATATGAAACCGCATAAAGATAAAATCAACAGCTTGCTGAAACCCTGTCACCCTTACCTGCATTTGAACAGTTGATATTAAAAAAATATGCAGGTATAATAAATCCTGACATAACGTGTCAGGATATAAATGCTATTCTGTTATTAAAGTAGTGAGTTCTTCTTATCTATATTATTGGAAAACAAGAAAAATTAGTCAGAAATGAGGAGGCAGGCAATGCACTTTGTGAAAGCAAAAGGAATATTATCTTCTAAAAATGGAATGAATTTATATCGTGGATGCTCCCACGGATGCATTTATTGTGACTCCAGAAGCAGATGCTACCATATGGAACACGCCTTTGAAGATATTGAAGTCAAGGAAAATGCAATTAACCTGTTAGAGTATGCCCTTAAACATAAACGAAAAAAGTGTATGATCGGCACAGGCTCCATGGCTGACCCCTATATCCCGCTGGAACTGGAAATCGGAAATGTCAGAAAAGCTCTGCACTTGATATATAAGTATGGGTTTGGATTTACAGTTATCACAAAGTCAGACCGCATTTTGCGAGATTTAGATCTTTTACAAAAAATAAACAAAAAGACAAAATGCGTTGTACAAATGACTTTAACTACCCTCGATGAAGATTTATGCAAAAAAATTGAGCCGAATGTGAGTACGACAAAAGAACGCTTTGAGGTATTGAAACAATTGCGGGATGCGGGAATCCCCACCATTGTATGGTTAACACCGATTTTGCCGTTTATCAATGATACGGAGGATAATATTTCCGGTATTTTAGATATGTGCATAGAAGCAAAAGTCTATGGTGTTATTTGTTTCGGCATGGGACTGACACTGCGGGAAGGAAACAGAGAGTATTTTTATAAACAGTTAGACCACCTGTTTCCACAGTTAAAAGAAAAATATATGCGGACATACGGAAATCAGTACATGATTGACAGCCCGGACAGCAGCCGCTTAATGAAATTATTTTATCAGAAATGCAAAAACAACGGAATTATCCATAATAACGAACAGATATTCCAGTATCTGCATACCTTTGAGGAAAAAGACCCTGCCAGACAATTAAGTTTTTGGGATTTGGAGATAAAATAAGATATGGCCGACCACCATAAAACGGACTGGAAACCAAACACGTGACTGGCTGCATTAGGTTCGGAACCGGTAGCCAATTCCCCAGATGGTTTCAATATACTGGGGATTTTCCGGATCTCTCTCTATTTTTTTTCGAATCTTTTTAATATATGCTGAAACGGAATTGTAATATCCATCTCCCAGCTGATCCTCCCAGACGGCAATATACAAGTCCTGTTTGCTTACTACCTCATCCGCACGCTGTGCCAGATAGAGAAGCACATCAAATTCCCTCGCCGTAAAAAACACCTCTTCATTATCCAGAAGCACGCGCCGGCTTAAGACTTCAATGCACAGCCCTCTTACCCGGATATATCCAAAGGGGCGGGTGAGCCTTCGATAACGTGCGATATGAGCCTGCACTCTGGCGATAATCTCTCCCTGTTTAAACGGCTCTACCAAATAGTCATCCGCACCTGATTGAAACATTTTAATCTTTTCCCACTCATCATCTTCTTTCGACAGAATGATAATGGGTATCTGTGTCTGCATCCGTATTTTTTCGCAAAGCACAAAATAAGACTGCACCTGTTCACAGTACAACAAAATAACATCTGCCTTTTGAATAAGCTTCTCATATTCTGCCAGACGGTTCAGCCCTGCCTCCATTACGTCATAACCACTCAGCTGTAGATAGTCCTTTAATTTACAAGGTCCTTTCTGCATTTCGTGTAACAGTAAAATATGGTACACCAAAAATACGCCCCTCTCTTTTGTAATAAAACTGAAATTTTGAACCGAAACAGTTCTAAGAACAGGCATCCTGACAGGATACCCTTAACATGACATAAACAAATCTCTCTTCCCGATGATGGGAAACCTGTTTATCCAGAAGCTGGAAACCGATTGGTTTCACAGCTTATGAATCCAAATTATTCTTATCCGACCTTTAATTTGAACTTTTGAATCTCTTTATCCGTCTCAACAATTGCAATCTGTCCTCCCAGTGCACGGATTTTCTCATCAAAGGCTTCATAACCTCTCTGGATATACTTAATATCCTCTACTACGGTAAATCCACCTGCTGCAAGACCCGCAAGCACTAATGCGGCACCCGCTCTTAAATCCGGTGCCACAACACTGGCACCCTCAAATTCTTCCACACCATCGATAATCGCTGTATTACCTTCTACTTTAATCTGTCCGCCCATGCGGAACAACTCATCTACATACTTAAACCTGTTCTCAAAAATACTCTCGGTAATGATAGAGGTTCCTTCCGACAATGCCAGAACAACTGCCATCTGTGGCTGCATATCTGTCGGAAAACCTGGATATGGCAATGTCTTGATATTCGTAGCCTTCAACCTGTGATTGCTTACAACCCTGACTGCATCATCATATTCCATAACAACGGCCCCAATTTCCTTCAACTTGGAGGAAATTGCCTCTAAATGCTTAGGAATCACGTTCCTGATGGTAATATCTCCTTTAGTAGCAGCCGCAGCAACCATAAAGGTTCCCGCTTCTATCTGATCCGGAATAATGGAATATTCCGTGCCTTTTAATTTTTCAACTCCTCTGATTCGAATCACATCCGTACCAGCACCTTTGATATTGGCACCCATGCTATTCAAAAAATTGGCTACATCCACAATATGCGGTTCCTTTGCAGCATTCTCAATCGTTGTTTTCCCCTCTGCCAAAACAGCTGCCATCATAACATTAATCGTAGCACCAACCGAAACCACGTCCATATATATATGACTGCCAACCAAACGCTCTGCTTCCACATGAATCATGCTGCTGTGAATATCAACATTCGCACCTAATGCCTTAAATCCCTTAATATGCAAATCAATAGGACGGCTTCCGATATTACAGCCTCCCGGTAATGCTACACTGGATTTCCTGTACTTTCCTAACATAGCACCCAATAAATAATAGGAAGCACGTATCTTACGAATAAATTCATCATCTACACAATTATTTCCATTAGGATTAATCGCTCCGCCACAAATTTTAACCGTATGTTCATCTATATATTTTACTCTCGCACCAATACCCTGAATTGCTTGCAATAGTACTCTTGTATCTCTAACATTGGGAACATTCTCAATTATAACCTCTTCATCTGTCATAATTGCAGCAGCCAGAATTCCAAGTGCGGCATTCTTCGCACCTGCTATAGAAACCTCTCCAACCAGCGGGCTGCCTCCCTTTATTACATATTGCTCCATAATGCACCTCTTACTATGTGTCGTTGAATACTTTTCATAGACGTAATCGTCTTAATTATAGCATGAATAGAAAATTTGTAAACCGTTTTTCTTTTTCTTTACACAAAAATTAATATTTTCTTAATATTTTTATCAAATTTGTTTCCTGAAAATATGTGGATACTTATTCCTAGTACATCGTAAATTAAGTTCTTGATAGTTTGACGAAGGATAAACTTTTACTCTGCAAGGCGAATTTTCGACGGCGTAGCGGTGGCTACGGCTAGAAAATGCAACGCAGCAGATGAAAGTTTAGACAAGTCAAACTGCAAGATACTTAGTTTATGATGTACTAGAGCTCTTCGGTTTACCAGCCAATCTCTTCCCCCTGATTTTCAGCCTCACAGTAAATGCATCGGTAAATCCTCTTTTCCTGATCCGTCAGCTTAAAAATCTGCTTGATTCCCTGTTCCGTAGTCGAGATACATCTGGGATTTTTGCATTTTACAATATTGACAATCTTTTCAGGAAGACCAACCTTTTTCTTTTCAACTGTTACTCCGTCTTTGATGACACTGACGGAAATCCCAGGGTCTACGTATCCCAAAACATCCAGATTAATATCATAATCCGAATGGTCAATCTTTAAAATATCCTTTCTACCCATTTTATGACTGGAAGCATTTTTTATGATGGCTACTGAACAATCCAGCTTGTCCAATCCCAGATACTTATATATCAGCATCGCCTTTCCTGCCGTAATATGGTCTAACACAATTCCATTCTGAATACTATCTATTTTCATATCCTACCTCCGGTATTTATACCAATTTAATCGATTTCCAGCATCTTCATAATCAGTGCCATCCTTACATATTTTCCATTTAACGCCTGACGGAAATAACAGGCACGGGGGTCATCATCTACTTCGACAGCAATCTCATTCACCCTTGGCAGCGGATGCAAAATACTCAAATCCTCTTTCGCACTTTTAAGCTTTGGCATATCCAGAATATACGTATCCTTCAAACGGATATAATCTGCCTCATTAAAAAACCGTTCCCTCTGCACTCTTGTCATATACAAAATATCCAGCTTATCAATCACTTCATCAATGGTTCTCACCTGATCATAAGTAATACCTTCTTTTTCAAAAACTTCTTCCTTAATGTACTTGGGTATTTCCAGCTCCTCTGGTGATATCATAACATAATGGATATTGTCATAACGGGAAAGTGCCTTGATCAAAGAATGAACCGTCCGTCCAAACTTAAGATCTCCGCAAAAACCAATGGTAATATTGTTAAGACGCCCTTTTTCCCTCCGAATAGTCAGCAAATCCGTCAAAGTCTGAGTCGGATGATTATGCCCGCCGTCTCCTGCATTGATAATCGGTGAATCTGACTTCATAGAAGCCAGTAACGGCGCTCCCTCTTTTGGATGACGCATGGCAATGATATCTGCATAACAGGATACTACCTTCACGGTATCCGCCACACTTTCACCTTTGGAAGAAGAGGAAGAATCGGACGAAGAAAAACCAAGCACATTCCCTCCTAACTCCATCATTGCTGCCTCAAAGCTTAAACGGGTACGCGTACTTGGTTCAAAAAATAAGGTTGCCAGCTTCTTTCCTTCACAAACCTTTGCATATTTTTCCTTGTGTGCAATAATATCATCTGCCAAATCCAGCAAATCATCAATCTCCTGCACACTCAAATCCATTGGGTCAATTAAATGTCTCATTTCCGTCCTCCTGTATTATAATCTCTGTATTATATGGAATATCATGCTCCTTAAAATATGTCTCTGCCTTTGTTCTGCATTCTTTATCACAGCGCAGTACATATTGCTTCTTATTAGCATATACACGAATCTGTATCGTACTAATCTCATCATTTACAACCAGATAGGACTTAATCTTACCCCATTCCAGATAAGTTGTCCCGATAAAAATCCCAATCGGTGCAATTCCGCTCTGCATTCTGCTGTTAAAAAATATCAGCAGAATAAA
Source organism: uncultured Lachnospiraceae bacterium (assembly GCA_910585605.1). Taxonomy (GTDB): domain Bacteria; phylum Bacillota; class Clostridia; order Lachnospirales; family Lachnospiraceae; genus CAG-590. Next base: position 8,974 of record CAJUFL010000067.1, read on the forward strand.
TACCATCAGTGCTGGCATAAAACGGTAGCTGTGATGATACAGCATAAATGCTATCAACAACAGGGCAATATTGACATATAAAATCTCCAACGGACCTGTCTGTCTCCCATACCTGCTGCTGACCGTTATCTCTTTTTGTTTATCGATTGTTGAAAATGCGATCATAGCTGCTGTACCAAATCCCAGAAAAAGGATCACAGCTAACACATTCAGCCAAATATCTATATCTACTTTCAAATCCTTCACTCCAACCACAGCTTTCTAGTATAACAAAGCTGCTTCTATATTTCCATCTTTCAGAACAAATTTAACATGCTTTATCTGTTCCTTAATTTCTATTCTGTTCCCCGATATTTCAACCATACATCCCGGGAAAATAATTTTTTCTACCGTTATCCTGGCTTTTTTCCCGCTATTGATCAGTTCCTCACTGCGGAGCTTTTCTTCTTTATATTTTTTGAGTTCTGTCGCCTTAATAATCTTTGCCTGGATAATCTTCCTTCTGCGGTTTGCTGTTTCCTTTGCAACCTTTGTATGCGTGATTCGTTCCATAATTCTTGCAGACTTGTCCAGCAATTCCACTTCCTCTTCCACCTTCTTGATCATGGCAAGCAGTTCTGCATTTCTCTTCATCATTGCAGGAAGCACTCCCGCCGCAAGCTTTGTGGGAACCTCCATCTGATTCCCCGCTTCACTGATTTCCATCCCACGGACTGCATAAACGGAACCTCCCAGCACAATGGACTCCCTGCCCTCTACCTTTATCTTTCCTTCCGCGGCCAGATTGGAATGTAATACCGAGCGAACTGTTATGTCCCCACCTGCCACCGCCTTAGAATTTTCAAAAAATTTACAGGTAATATTCCCTCCCGCTTTCAGCCTTCCGGAAAATTTACCCTGCATACCGTTATTAATTGTTATATTTTTCCCCGCTTCTATAACACAATTACCTACATGACCTTTTATATCAACATTGCCTGCCGCCTTTATCTCCATTCCTGATTTGACATCACCCCGGATATATACATCTCCATCAAATTTGACATGTCCGTAATTAATATCCAAATCACCGGGAATCTCCAACAGATTGGTAACCTGCATACCTATTTCTGTAATTTCCACCTTCCCATGTGCGGCAGCATAATACTTCCCTTCCTCTATCCGGAAGCCCCTTCCCTTGAGTCTTGGCAGTTCCTTCCCTCTCATTGGAACCCGCATGGTATTATCTATGGTATAACCGTATTCCCCATTTGTGGCAGGAACATATTCTGCCAGCAAATCTCCCTCTTCCACAATAGTATATTCTTTTGTATGTACATACTCCACTTCACCGTTGTCCAGTTCCTTAGGTCCCTTCTCATTCTCAGGATTTTTGACATAAAAAATGAAATGCCCATCCTTTCCTTTTACAGGCTCTTTACCTCTGGCAACCTCCATAAAAATACCATAAATACCCTGCACTACCATATCATGAAGTGCATCCTCCACAATTCCTGTCTTAACATTTTTATAGATAAGCCAGTCCTTTAATTCATTTACCGTAAACTTCTGTCCGGTGACATTCGGATGAAGCTTTAATCTGGCTGTCATCCCTTCTGTATCCATCTGAAGCTCCGGAACACAGGCTTTTGTACGCTGTTCCATACCCTTTCCCCTTTCGGTATCGCTGCGGCTTGAGTCAGGTCTTTGGTATCATACCTTTTCTATCTTCCAATTATATACTATATATTCTATTTTGGCGACCTTTTTTTCTCATAAAGCAGTGAAAGTAAAAAAGAAAATGCACAGACATATCCGGCTGTCATTCTGACTCCTATAATATGTTTGTGCATATATATTATCCATTATTCCCATCACTTACTGCGGAGACCTGATTTTCTCTCTTCATTCATATGACCATGACTGACCGGATAACCTTCTTACTTTAACAGTGTCACCATAACTGCCTTTTCTGCATGACGGCGGTTTTCTGCCTGATCTAAAATTAGTTCTAGATTGTCATCCACAACCTCCTGGCTGATTTCAAATCCCACATGCATTGGCATATCATGCATAACCTTTGCCCTACCGCCGGAAATTAAATCCTTATTAATCTGGTATGGCATCATTTTTGCAAGTGTCTCCTCTTTTTGTTCCTGATAATCAGGATTATTAAAGAACTCCATATCCACCCATGTATCCGTATAAAGCACATCCATCTCTGATGCATACTTTTTGGCTTCTTCCATGGACATAGTCGGATCTAATTCAACATAATGTCCGCTGGCTTTGGCTTTCTCATAAAAATCTTCCTCAACCGCAGTATCGTTCACAAGAGGCGTCAGACCATAAATCGTTCCTTCCTCCATCTTGGCAAAAAACTCAACCAGGGAATTGAATACATTGTTCTTGGCACCGATATAGAAAAGCTTAACATTCAATCCTCCAAAATGCTCCTTTAAGGTAAGGGCATCGGCTAAAATCTGACATGGATGATAAGTAGAATCACATCCGTTAATAAACGGAACCGTTACATTTTTATTGAACAGCTCAACCGTTTCATTCTTAATCAGACGTGCCATGATAATATCCACATTGCGGCAAACGTATTTAATCTCTGAAACAGGCTCGCCTAATACAAAATTGGAATCCTCCCATAGCTGATTATAATAGGTTCCGCCAAGTTCTGTAATTCCTGTCGTAAATGAAAGAAATGTTCTGGTAGAAGTTTTCTCAAACAATGTATATAATTTCTTCCCTTTTAAGGCTTCTGCATATTTTTCCGGTGATTTCTTCATATCATAAGCCAAATCCAGAATGCTGTTCAGCTCTTCCTTGCTAAAATTACTAAAATTAATCATGTTTTTCATCTTAGGTACCCTTCTTTCTATTGAAATATATTTTAAAATCCAATCTATATTTCCCTATTATATTAATGAGCTGTCATAAATGCAACCCATATTTATGCATTTTCCGGCAAATCCTGCGAATTATTATCCTGTTCAGCTGTATTGATCTGGGTCTGCTGGTTATTCTTGCGCTTTAACCTTTTTTGTTTGCGCTTGTCCACCGGACGCATATTGGCGGCAGCCGCTTCCATTCTGGCACGCTGTATCTCCCTGAGTGTCTGATCCAACTTCTGATACCGCTCCTCCGCTCTGGCTTCCTGTTCCTTAGTCATGCCGCTAATCTGTGTCACAACCGCAGTTGCGGCATGTTCACCTGCTGTCTTTCCAATCAATTCATTATTCTCCTGAATGGCAGTGGAAAGAATCCTGTTCATAATCTGCTGGAACTGTTCCATTTTTTCCTCATTACTCAGATTATTCCTTTTAACCGGTACGATCGCAGCAGTATCTGATTTACCTGCGATATCGGTTTCTTTTTCTTCGGCACGCACCAAACTTTTCTGATTATTCTTTTCTTCTCTTGCAATCTGCTTTTTCCGCATTTCAAGATAATTCCGAATAGCTTTTAACTGAAGACCTTTATTCTTTAAATCCCGAACCTTAGAAAGTATCTCAATATCTTTTTCTGTATAGTATCTATGACCCATCTCATTGCGATGAATCTCCATCTTAAGCTCCTCTTCCCAGTAACGCAATACATGAGATTCCACACCGACTTTGGCGGCGGCTTCTTTTATCATGTAATACTCTTCCTTCATGTCATGTCCTCCCTAGCTCGTCCCTGCCTCAGTTACTGCTTCCGATTGCAGGATACTTTTTCATTTTTGTGAACATTCCCCTTCTTCACATATACAGAAAATGCCCATGCTATGCATTCATTATAAAAAAGAGAGAGTATGAACGATAGTAGGTATCGTCTCCAAAATTATGATGAATTACACCAGGAGTCGACAAAAGCCGTGGATACTTTCCTATAATCACCTTATTCTGTTGTTTCTTCCTGTTCTTCATTCTGAAGAAATTTACAATGCCCCGCCTTATCGGCCTTGTAAATCTTTCCCTTATAGGTTATCTTCTGATTCTTGAGCATCTGCCCTTTAGCACTAAAATAATATCTGTATTTTCCAATCTTAACTAACTTATTCTGTGCACGTACACCAGAACTTTGTACATAGTACTTTTTACCACTCTTGGTAATCCATTGTTTCTTCTGGATGATTCCCCATTTGTTACAGTAATAATATTTTCCATTGTATTTTTTAAAACCCTTGGAGCGTTTGCCCTTAGCGTTAAAATAATAGGTATCTCTTCCAATCTTAACCAGTTCATTCTTTGCCACGCTTCCGTCATCTGTTACATAGACCAGTACATTTCCCTTATATAACCACTGGGACTTAAGGACTGCCCCGTCACTGCCGGCATAATAATCCTCACCATCCGCCGAAACCCATTTTTTCTTTTGCAGTACACCCTTTTGGTTGAAATAATACTGCTTCTTACTGATTGTAGTAAGACCTGTTACACGATATCCCTTTTTATCCAGATAATACTTTTTCTTTTTTATGGTAATCCACTGCTTTTTCAAGACTTTTCCCGTCTCAAAATATTGATAATGGACTCCGTCAGCTGCCTTTCTCCAGCCTGTATATGTATCAGGTGCCTGTGTCGCCGGCTGCTCTGTTACAGGCTGTTCTCCCATCGGTGTCTGGGGAGTTCCTGGATCCGGAGACGGTATCACCGTACCAATCACTGCATCATAATTATTGGCACGTTCATAATAGCTAATCGTGACCGTAGTTAAATTTATGGTGCGATTCCATGAAATCTGACATGGACCCGTATAATTTGCTTCTCCTACAGTAACTACATTTCCGTTCCTTGCAATCACAAAAACCGAATGATGTCCACCTATCCGGATAATATCCCCTATCCGAATATTGGCAACAGGATTATCTGTTCTCACAGTCCATTTCACATCCCCAAATACATCATATCCCAGCTTATATGCAAACCCCATGCATTGTGTAGACTTGCCACCATGATTACCGTTCACAAAATGATTGCAGGTACACCCTCCGGTTCCCTGAATATGAATTCCATCTGTCTTATGCAGAGTACAGGGTCTTGCCGTATAACCGTCTACATTATCCACTGTACTTCCCACATGATTCCAGTACATCCCATCCGGAAATTTTACCTTAAGACTGTTTACGACCGCATTAAAATCTATTGCCGCCTCTGCCGTGATAGGTGTTGCGAAAAGCAACAATCCCAAAAACACAATCCCCAGCCTCATCAGTTTCCACATTGTCCTGCGTTTCTTCATCTTAGTAATCATACGTAACCTCCACCTTTATCTGTACTACAGTATCTAATACAACAAATACTAAATAATTGACACATGCACTTGTCTAATTATCCAGCTACTGCGTCAGAAAATCTAGCTGTAGCCACCGCTACAACGTGCTTTTCTTCCTTGCATCTGACACAATTATCCTATGCGAATGTATCAAAGACTTAATTTTCGTTGTACTTGTAAGTAATTGACAGTCTGGCTTATCTGAATCTCCATATCTGCAACAATAAATCGTTTCTACAAAGATATACACCGTTTCCGTTAAATTCCTGTGAACAACACACTTATATCAAATATTAGAAGTCAGCAGTCCCCCTTCGGTGAGTTACTGACCCTCACAGCAGCCGACAAATGTACATGCGGATATCCAATCTTGGCTGGTTGCTCTTAGGGATTATTCTAACAGTTTTTCCAGATACTGTCCTGTATAACTCTTCTTACATTGTACTACTTCTTCAGGTGTTCCTGCAACAACAATCGTTCCTCCTTTGTCTCCTCCTTCCGGTCCAATATCAATAATATAGTCTGCGGTCTTAATAACCTCCAGATTATGCTCGATCACAATTACCGTATTCCCGCCTTCTGACAGACGCTGCAAAATCTCTACCAGCTTATGCACATCCGCAAAATGGAGACCTGTAGTCGGTTCGTCCAGAATATAAATCGTCTTGCCCGTACTTCTTCTGGAAAGCTCTGTCGCCAGCTTTACACGCTGTGCTTCTCCGCCGCTAAGGGTGGTTGACGGCTGTCCTAAACGGATATATCCCAGTCCCACTTCCTTGAGTGTCTCAATCTTTCTTAAAATAGACGGCACATTCTGGAAGAAATCACAGGCTTCCTCCACTGTCATATCCAAAACATCATATATATTCTTACCTTTATAAGTAACCTCCAATGTCTCTCTGTTGTAACGTTTGCCCCCGCATACTTCACAGGGCACATAAACATCTGGCAGAAAATGCATTTCAATCTTGATGATACCGTCTCCACGGCAGGCTTCACAACGCCCACCGGAAATATTAAAAGAAAATCTTCCTTTCTTATAACCCTTTGCCTTAGCTTCCTTGGTTCCTGCAAATAAGTCCCTGATCATATCAAACACTCCGGTATAGGTTGCCGGATTGGAACGGGGAGTTCTCCCAATAGGCGACTGATCGATATTGATCACCTTGTCCAGCTGTTCCAGACCTTCAATACTGTCATGTTCTCCTGCCTTCATTCTTGCCCGGTTAAGTTCCTTTGCCAGATGCTTATATAAAATCTCATTGACAAGGGAACTCTTCCCCGAACCGGACACACCGGTCACGCAGGTCATTACCCCTAATGGAAATGCCGCATCTATATTTTTCAGATTATTCTGTCTGGCACCCTTTACCGTAATCCATCCGGTAGGCTCTTTCCTCACTGCCGGCACCGGTATCTTGATCCGGCCTGACAAATACGCCCCAGTAATAGACTTCTTATTCTTCATAATCTGTACCGCAGTACCCTGTGCAATGACCTCACCGCCATTTTCCCCTGCTCCGGGACCAATATCTACTATATGGTCAGCCGCCAGCATGGTATCCTCATCATGCTCTACTACAATCAGGGTATTCCCCAAATCTCTCAAATGCTTAAGGGTACCGATCAACTTATCATTATCCCTCTGATGAAGACCAATACTTGGCTCATCCAAAATATAAGCAACCCCTACCAGACCGGAACCAATCTGGGTTGCCAGCCGGATTCTTTGTGCTTCGCCGCCGGACAAAGTTCCGGTAGGTCTGTAAAGTGCAAGATAATTAAGACCTACATCCAGAAGAAAATGCAGTCTTGCCTTGATTTCCTTTAAAATTCCTCCGCCAATAAACTGCTGGCGGTCAGTAATCTCCATATTCTCCAAAAAGTCTACTAATTTATCAATGGACATGGTAGTAATCTCATAAATATTCTTACCTGCAATGGTAACCGCAAGAGATTCCTGCTTAAGACGCTGTCCGTCACAAACATCACAAGGGGTAATCGTCATAAAGCTTTCGTATTCCTCTTTCATGGATTCCGAACCTGCCTCACGATAACGTCTCTGTACATTACGAATCAACCCTTCAAATGCCACATCATAAACACCTTCTCCCCTCTGCCCCTTATAATGCACCTTCACTTCATGTCCGTTTGTACCGTGGAGGATGATATCCCTTGCCTGCTCTGTCAATTCATTAAATGGTGTATTCAGGTCGAAATCATATTCCTCTGACAAGGCATCCAGTATGGCTCTGGTGTATGATTTCTTATCGGTACAGGATTGCCAGCCGATTACCGCAATAGCACCATCAGCAATGGATATGCTCTGATCCGGTATCATCAGATCCACATCAAATTCCATTTTATACCCAAGTCCGAAGCAGGTTGGACAAGCTCCAAAAGGATTATTGAAGGAAAAGCTTCTCGGCTCAATCTCTTCTATACTGATATTACAATCGGGACAGGAAAAACTGGAACTCATATTAATAGGCTTACCGCCAATTACGTCTACCACCATAATACCTTCTGCCAGTTTCATGACCGCTTCAATGGAATCATTCAAACGGCGTTCGATTCCTTTTTTCACTACAAGCCGGTCTACTACAATGGAAATATCATGTTTCTTATTCTTATCCAGCGTAATCTCCTCTGATAAATCATACAGGGAACCGTCCGCCAACACACGTACGTAACCGCTTCTCTTTGCCTGTGCAAGCACCTTCTCATGCCGCCCCTTCCTGCCCCGGACAACCGGTGCTAAGAGCTGGAACTTAGTCCCCTCCGGCAGTTCCATGATTGCATCGACCATCTGGTCTACTGTCTGCCGCTTAATCTCCTTACCGCATTTGGGACAATGGGGAATCCCGATTCTCGCATAGAGCAAACGGAAATAATCATAAATCTCTGTTACAGTACCCACCGTGGAACGGGGATTCCGGTTAGTAGACTTCTGGTCTATGGAAATAGCAGGAGAAAGTCCCTCTATCTTCTCTACATCCGGCTTCTCTGCCTGCCCCAGAAACTGTCTGGCATAGGAAGACAGCGATTCCATATAACGCCGCTGTCCTTCCGCATATATCGTATCAAATGCAAGAGAGGACTTACCGGAGCCGGAAAGTCCGGTCAATACCACTAATTCATCTCTTGGAATCTTAATGTCAATATTCTTTAAATTATGTTCTTTTGCACCTTTAATTGTAATATAATGTTTCATTGGTTCATTCCTTTCTGCCTTCAGACCTCTCTGGATAGTTGCAAAATATTCTATAAATTATAATCGTTATGTGCAATAGCTAATTACATTATTGATTATTATAAAATTTTTTGCAAGGTTTATTTGATAGCTTCCGGCTTTTTCCATTATTATGCACAGTCTGCCCGGCCTCCAATCACTAGTGTACTGACCTGTTGATATTTAATAAAACTACGCAGTATATATGTTTATCTGCAAGGCGGATTTTTGACGGCGTAGCGATGGCTACGGCAAAAAAATCCAATACAGTAGATGAGCATAAAACCGAACCTCAGTTCGCACAATGATTATAACAGACAATATAAAAAAAGTACAGAACAAATCGAACGTTTATTCTGTGCTTTATTGTATAATATTATTTTAATCACTTTCTTCAGTATCTTCAGATTATGTAAAAACCCGATATTTTGGACATAAAATACTCTTATTTCCAAACAACGGCATTTGTCATAACATTTTCTATTTTTCCCCTTTGTTCCTTCTGCCATGCCTTAAACCTGTGATCACTCTCAAATCCACTAAATATTTCCATTCCATAAATATTTCAATTTAAAAAGAGCTATGCTACTTATTTCCCAAGAAAATATGCTTGTATATATCATAACCTTTTTACCTACACATAACGAAAAAATTATTTTCTTTGTATTCACCAATCCTACAGGACCTCTATATAAATTCCACATTCTCAATATCATATTTAGATAAAATACTCCCCATATACATAAACAATTCTCATTTACTGATAACTTTAATCCCCCTAAAATTCACTTACTGTTTCCGAAACAAACTTCTTCTCTTCTACCATTTTTTTCAGATCCTTTCATATTATCTGGATATTACCAGTACACATAAATAAGGTGTAGTAATATAATAAAAATAAGGTTTTAAGAAACATATTTTATTGTCCGGTCTATCAAAAAAATCAAATACATCTTATGTTCTTATTTATCTACGTTCGTTCATTCAAATGGTTACCTCCTTCACTAATTCAAATACATCTTATGTTCTTATTTATCCTTACAGGGCATCGCATCGGAAGTTGATTACAACAAATTCAAATACATCTTATGTTCTTATTTATCAAATTATGGAGGATAACGAGCAATCGTTATTTGCCCATTCAAATACATCTTATGTTCTTATTTATCTATTTGGGGATGCACCAAAATGGAAATTAAATTGATATTCAAATACATCTTATGTTCTTATTTATCTACCAACCATCATCAAAATATCTTGTATTTGCTAAATTCAAATACATCTTATGTTCTTATTTATCCAACGTATATGCTTATCTCGCATATTCATTATATGCACATTTTTACCATAATACAAGCCTTTCCAATCTTTTTTACCAGGCATCTCCCCTTTTTTCATTTTACAGCTCCAATCCTCACATTTGCTAAAGATTTTAGCTTTTTTTCATTTCACGGCTGGTAATTACAAAATCAAACTTTCTCCATTTTCTTGATTCTTATTTCCTAACACTTCCTCTCCAAACACATTATCATTCATTAATTTTATAATACATATAAATCTCCATTCCGCCGCCTTTCAGTTGGCGGCACAAATAGTAATGA
>CAJUFL010000068.1 GCA_910585605.1 uncultured Lachnospiraceae bacterium
GCTTATTCAAGTGCGCCAATTTATGGTTTTCCTCTACTTTCTTTCACACTAATCCTCCTCCCCTTCTTCTCCGGTCACTTTTTCCCTTAACACCCTGACTAATTGCCTTGTCTCTACCTTCGTCACTCCGTCTATCTTACGAATCCGGTCAAGCCATTCCTCTCCCATCAGATTTAACTGCTGGACATGGTTGATATTGTTTTCGGGATAAGCCTTGTCATTTCCCCTATTATCTAACGTAATGTGAAAATCACCTTTTTCCACCTTCATTCTGGCATCATATTCAGCATCCATATTACCACCCAGATTTGCAATGGCTACAAACAAAATGCAGGAAAGCCCCATGGTCAAAATTGTAGTCAGGGTACGCTTCTTATTTCTTGTCAGATTGGAAAACGTAAGCCGCATTACATTAATAGAAGAGTATCCGTTCCGAGTCCCCTTTCCTTTTACACTATCCTCCTGATAACGGAGTGCCTCCATTGGGCTAATTCCCGCTGCAATCCACATCGGCTTTAACAATGACAGGTATACGGTAACAAAGGAAATCATTACTGCCAGCAGCATAAGGGGAAGATTCCATAAAGAAACATGTTGGGCTTCTGTCATGAGCTCATTCTTATAAAAAGTTTCCATCATCCAGGAAAAGCTGAAACTTATTATCAGCAATCCCAGTAATGAACCCACAACTGCCCCTATTCCTGTCAAAATCATTCCTTCTTTTAACAGGATCTTCTGAATCTGCTTTTTCGTTGTCCCAATCGCCCGGAGCTTGCCATACTCCTGAATCTTCTGAATCAGACCAATATAGAATATGTTATAGATGACCAGCACCGAAAATAAAACCACTAAAATGATACCCGCACAGCTCACCCCTATGGTCTCCCATCCCGGATCTAATATCCACATCAAATAAGCAGTATTTATCACCACCCGGTCATCGGCGATTCCCAGTTCCGTTGCAAGGCTTTTTATCTTTTCTTCCATTTCATCTTCATTTAAGTTTTCATCATTTTTCACCTTAAAGACCACATTATAGCTTTGTTCCTGCTCCGGTACGTTATTTTCATAAAAAGCTTCCGAGATGTAAGCACCATACATTTTTGTAAGCTCATTCCGTTCCCCTTCCTCCCAGAATCCGCTGATCACAAACTCCCCTGAAGTAAAAGCTTCATCTCCTATCCGGTAACGCAGGCTTATCTTATCGCCAATCTTTGGATCGTCAAGACCTGCAGCCCTGAAAAATCCCTTCTGTCCTGCAATTTCATTTTCCTTTACCGGAAATGTCCCTTCTGCGGGCTCCACATGTCCCAGCTGGCGTGCCACAGAATCCGCATAAGAAAGAACACCATCTGCTTTCTCCAACGGAACCTCACCCAGACTTCCGGTTCTTCCCACATCATAAAATTCCCCGTGAATCTTTACTTTTTCATAAACTTCCTTACCTGCTCTGGCAAATCCTCCAAAATGTTCTCCGGTATGCATGCCCGCATTCATTTTACTTTCCTTAATTACCCCATAAGCAAACAGTGTAATTATCGTCAACAGCATCGTCGTCAGTATAATCGAAATGCTGATTAACAAAGTCCTGCTTTTATTTTCTTTTAAGTTGGCTACTGCAATCTTTGTCGTTGTTTTCATTTATGCCACCACCTTACCGTCTTCAATGACTATCATCCGGTCTGCCATTTGTGCAATCTCTTCATCATGTGTAATCACCACCAGCGTCTGTCCATACTTCTTTGCTGATAATTTTAAAAGGCTGATTACCTCATTTCCGGTCTTGGAATCCAGATTTCCGGTAGGCTCATCTGCCAGAATAATATCCGGTTTCGATGCTATGGCTCTTGCGATTGCCACTCTCTGCTGCTGACCACCGGACAGCGTACTTGGCAGGTTTTCTATTTTCTGCTCCAATCCCAATGTATTCAAGATATCATTTACAAATGCATCATCTACATCCTTTCCGTCCAGTCCGATGGGAAGCACGATATTTTCCCATACATTTAAGGACGATACCAGATTAAATGCCTGAAAGACAAATCCTATCTTTCTTCTGCGAAATACCGCAAGCTCTTCCTCCTTCAACTGAAAAATATTCTTATTTCCAATAAACACGTCTCCGCTGGTAGGCAAATCCAATCCTCCCAGCATATGGAGCAGGGTACTTTTTCCTGAACCGGATTTCCCGACTATCGCAACAAATTCTCCCTTTTTAATCTCTATACTGGTATTGTCAATCGCTCTTACCTCGTTTTCCCCTTTTCCATAAAATTTACATAAATTCTCTGTTCTTAAGATTGTATCCATAATACTCTTCCTTTCTGTGATGATTCCTATTATGTTTTTTATCATAACCCTTTATTCTTTCATTTTGCTTTCAAAAAAGAAAAAGAAGTCTTACGGTTTTGTAAGACTTCAGGGGGGGATATCTCTTAAAAATTCTCTTATCTTGTTGGATGCCCCTGTTTTGAGGCTTTAAAAAGGCTTGAAGAAATCATATCTTTTCATATGTTTTCATATTTTTTAGTGAAGCTGTGTAAACTAATCTTTTTTGTATATTTGAAGATATGAATATACTTAGACAAAATAGATTTGACATTACTGCAATTCATATCCCAATATATATTATAATCATTTGGATAGATTGCATCAATCAAACATTAGTGAAGAATTCGTGTGCTGATTATTGAAATGGGGGATTAGGGGCGAAAACCCCTAACAAGCGAATTTGGCTATCCAAATTCAGTGCTTGGTAAGACATAACTGTTCTGTATGTAAGTAAAAACATGGTCGATTAGATTAATATCTAAAAGACCATGCTATATGATTTCTTATATTATGAAGATATTACGCTTGAAACATTATAAAAAATATGGCTTAAAGACAGTTGGTTAGTATAAACGCTTTCACAAAGATAATAGTCTTTAGAATTCACAATAGGGGTTATATCTTTAGCGATAATGCCACCTATCTTTTTGGTATGGATATCGGTTATTGCACTAATAACAACAGAACAATCAATATCTTTTACAAGAAAGCCAAGCATAATATTCTGATTATTATACGATGAATATTTGGGAGTATCTCCAACAAATCTACATATACCTTCATCGACATATTTTTGATTTAAGGATTGCGTTCCATCAAGGCGCTTACATTCTACAATATAATAATCCTTTGGGTTACTTAACCAGTTGCTAGAAAGAACTCGTATATCAGTTCGTCCAATATATGTATTGGTGTCCACATCATAGTTTTCAAGAACTTCTGGAAGAAATCTAATCGGTACATCAGATAACCCAATAGTAAAACGAACATTTTCATTCTCCAGATAGTTTTCTAACAAGTGTGTTCGAATTTTTTCTTCATGGTTTGGAATCCTTAATTTATTTGAACAACCGTTTTCTATCATCAACTTACAGCTTGTAATCAATGTAGTGATAATTATATTGTAAAAGTTTTGCTTAAAATTTTGGTTTAGTAATTGATTTTGAAAACCTCCCATCATTCATCACCTCCCGAAGTAGACATAATTTGGTCTATTACATCGGCAAGATCAATCTCGGCAACAGCAGGATGCCAATTTTTATAGAAATTAGGCTTAATGATAAATAATGAATTTGTACTAAAGTGTATTACATCACGTATTTGATAAAATTTGTCATTGTGTTCATACACCGAAAATTTGGCAAGCAGTTTCTTTTCGTCGTCTGCTTCATTTGCAATTAATATTTCAGTAACAGGCTTACTGTCATTAATATGTAATTCAAATACGGCATAGTAATTTCCGATATTGGGATATAATGTAACAGATACATATTTGTTGCTCGGATTATATACCAGAGAAAACTGCTTAACGAAACATTCACTATATTTTTTTAAATCATCAACAGATACTGTTCTATATGCTTGACTTTTAATAGAATTCGTTAATTCTGGAATTTGTATGTTAATAGCATAGTCCACGAAGTTATTATGCTCCAACCCAAATTCTTTTAAAATCATATCATCAAGTTGCTTTACGTCACTATCTTTATCATAATCACATAATACATATTGTTTTTGTTTGTTCAGCATGGTTTGGATATGGTCAACTTTATCAACAACTTTCTCAGAAAATAAGTACGGATACGATAATACCTCGTCCATAAATCTTTGCTCTCGCTCTATTCCAATAGATGTGCCAATCATAAGATTCAAATAAGCATACAATGATGAATTTAGCAACCCCACTAAATTTAGCAATAGACTCTTTTGCTCATTAAAACCTTTAAAAATATACATCGTCTTTTTAGAAACAAAGGAATCTTCACTATATGCTGCTTTAAGCTTATAGGTATTACAATCTATGCCCGTTGGAGTTAAAACATATGGTGGTTCAAAGAGCTTACTATCTCGAGGACGATGTACTTTAGATTTACTAAAAACCGAAGTGCAAGAACTGTTTACAATAAAGTGTTCAACTCCGTTTTGAGAATCCAAAAGTTTACGTCCCAGTAAATGTGTTGCATCTTTCTTATCTCCATCTTGATACTCTACGCCAGCACCTTTAACAATTGAAGGGGTTTGTTCATCTAATGTCTGCCCTATTGTAGGGTATTTACTTTTAAGCTTTATAATAGTCTCTAAATCATAACTACTACCATAAACAATTGTTTTCCAAGCCCAATCGTAAGTAAATAGTAGGGTTTGAGGTATGCTTTTAATATCATTTTTTTCAACACAAATCACATGAAATAGTCTAAAAAAGATATTTGGCTTAACTGATGTATAAGTAAAGTTATGATTTAAGTTGTTCTGACAATTATATTTGAATACAACAATAGCAGCCGGGGCATCAGCATTCTCGAATATCAATTTTCTTACTGAAGACAGTTCTACTATATCACAGATTTCTGTTTCTTTTAACATGAACTTACGAAATTTAACCGCTGGCTTTTTTTGATTATAAAGTAACTTCGAGTGTAGAATAAAACAGCAAGTTGTATTGACTGTACAAAAATCCTTTGCACGGAACACAAAGCTTCTACTGATTTCATTATTCTGTTGCTTATCGGCAAATCCCTTTGATTTGCAATAAGACATATGTAACCCAGTTTTCACATTACCCCATGGAGGATTTCCAATGATATAATCAAAAGCAATATTTTTTTCTATCAAAGATTTTAATTTCTCTTCATCAAAAAAATCGCTAACAAACAAATTCTCTCCTTTTAAATTCGGCAAGATAAACTCAGAAAGGGTTTTAGGATCTTTATAATCCAATATGGTTAAATAAAGGGAAAAAATCGTTACATCAATGGCTTCTTCGTTAATATCAATACCGTAGATATGATCTGTCAAGAGTCGCTTTAGGACAGCGTCATCATCACAATAAAGCTTTTCACCCAAATTTTCTTGGATTATACGCCGATAACTATCTACAAGGAATACGCCAGATCCGCAAGAAGGGTCTAAAATTGTAAACGAGGATTTCTCTTTTATGGTTTTCGTAACTGTTCTGTCTAAAATATATTCAACTAAATAGTTTGGTGTGTAAAACGCATTATCTTTGTCGCGTGTTTCTTTACCAAGAAGTATTTCATAAATATTGCTAATCAATTCAACTGGTATAATATTAAAATCGTATAACGCAAACAAAGATAGCTGTTTAGTATTTAATATTTCTTTACCTGAAAAGAAGTCAGATAACAGAATAAATATCTGTGCGGTAAGTTCCGTACAATCTATTTCATCTTCTAACTCAAACAGATTTCCATTAAACTTTTCTTTCAAATGAGCAAATAATTTGTAAACATCATTTTTGTTACTAACTATTCTTAAAAATTCTTTTTGAGACTGTGAAATATCCGTTGAAAAATTTCCATAATCTAAATCTACGCCTCTATCAATAAGATAACGAATAAAAATTAACCGAAGAACAAGTTTTGTCGCAAACTGTATATGATAGGTGTTTTTCAATTCATTTGTTAAAAATGAAATGTTATCCAATAGACTTTGGTTTAATTTAGTTCCTGAATAAATTTGGTTATATTTGTTCCAAAAGATTGGATTAGAAATCTGCCAGTAGGAAAAATCCGAGATTTCATTGCAATCCTCTGTTGAATATGCTTCAATTTGTTTTAGTATATAGTTTGAGTCATCTAACGACAATCCATTAAATATTTTTACTGTGCTCTCATCACAAAAAATTGCGACAGGAATTTGAGCATTCCAAACTTGTTTACTAACTTTTTTAAATGAAATATCATCATTTATTACCTTGTCAAAAAACAACACAAATGGAGCATTATCAATAATGTATGCCGCATATGGGTTTATCTCTTTTAATATTCTTTTAAACTGCGGAGATATAGGAGCGTTTTGAAATTTATTAGACATAAAAAGATTACCAGAAGACTTATAGCCTAATTGAATAATTATTTTATCAATCGGTAATTGAAATGTTTTCACAATGCACCTCCTTAATATTCATTATCTATAAATAGCAAATATGTATCTATTTCAAGAGAATCTGCTATTTTCTGAACATTATCTAAAGCAATGCTTCTCTTTCCTCATTCAATAGCACTTATATATGTTCTGTGAAGTCCAGCTCTGTCTGCAAAGGCTTCTTGTGACAGTCCGAGTGCGGTTCTATATTTTTTTAAGTTCATCGAAAAGACACAAATTATATCCATATTTTACCTCATTACATTTAGTATAAATCATATGAATACAATTAGTCAACAGACGATAGCGTAAATTTACTGTAGGAATTAAATAGACAGACCTGCCCCAAGACCATTTCTTAGATTAGTTCACTGCCTTATTTTATTCCTTTTTGTATTTTATTACAACCCCCAGATATGATTCTTAAAATTAGCAATCTTTTTTATCTGGGGATAGGGTATTGTATATACCGGCATATCAGCCATTGACCCTAAACGTTTTTTGTCTGCATTTTCCATTTTTATCATATCCCCTGCACTTAATGCCGGCAGCTCTGCCCCGGCTGCCTGTTTCCATTCCTGACTCTGATATCTTACAAGTTCCAGCATATTTCCTTTATTGTAATAATATATCCTGAGATGTGCCATTTTATCAGCACCTGTCTTACTCCATCCCAATGGTCTTGAACTCATTCTGTCTGCAAAAACATGACTGACATGACCTTCAGCACTGCATTCTATTTCGGCATCTTTATTCTTCTGCTGCTCCATGATACCTGTCCAGTTTTCCAGAATATATGTCCTGGCAGCTTCTACGGTTCTTATTCTGGATTCACCTTCTGTAACATTTAATATACGCTTAAATACACCCTCTGCATACTTCTTCCTGCGTTTGCGGATCGCACCGTATATTTTGCTCCTTGTATCCTCGACACATTCCAAAAGGTGTGATGTTGCACCGATGATATACTTATGCATATGAAATTTATCCAGCACAAATTTACCCTTATCCAGCAGTCTGGCACCTGACTTGATCCAGACAGCCCCGTCACCATTGACAAAGATCTTCTTCAGATATTCTGTGTCATAGCTTCCGTCTATATAATCCCACACTTCATCCCACAGAACCCTGTTTCCCTCGGTTCCTTCATACACTCCGCCAAAATATCTGGCATTTACAAGCTCATTTCTTCCATTTTCATTCGTGATCCCTTCGTACACATATACAATCTTTGGCATAATTGTATTGCTGCGTCTTCGTTTTCTGATATCTCCCTTTTTATCAAGATACTGCAGTGAAACATGATCCTCATCACAGTCAATATACAGATATCTTAACTGTTTCTTTTCTCCCTGAGGCTTTGCCAATGGAAACCTTAAAACATGGATCTTGTTCATTACGGTTTCTCTGCTTACATTTTCAAGACCAATGCTTGCATTTTCACCTCCCTTTCGGTAACTGCTTTCCACAGCTTCCTCCAGAATCTTCGCTTCCGCATCCTCTGTCATTCTTGCGTGTTTTTCAAGACCCATATACCGGTCCAGCAGGTATTCACAGCTGCCAGTCTCTTTATTCTTAAATAACGTTTTGTGGTATGTGATACTCCCAAGGCTGGTCAGAAGTGTGGTTTCATCCCGGCGGACAATGTACCAGTTTTTCTTTCTGTCAGTACTTTTCCTTAAATATTCATCATACATTTCCAGTTCTTCTGCCATGATGGAAAGACCAAGACTGACAACTCCATCTGTTACACCATAAACCATTTCTGCTATCTTTGTTAAATCTGCTGAATAATCAATAAAAATTTTTTCTAAATCTTTTGTTCCTTCTTTGATAAAATGTTGTATACTATTATACATGGGAGCACCTCTTTCTTTGGATTTTGTCTGGTAAACTAATCCTAACACAGAATGGGTGCTCTTTTCTTTATCTATTTTATTTTCCTATAAAAATTTTACCCTAGCTAAGTATCGTTATATTTAAAAATCACTGAACTGATACTATAAACAGTATCAATCCCATGATTCTCTCATTATGAAATCAATAATTCAGTTATTAGATTTTTTTCGACTTGCTGTGTGATAAAATTTATTCTTCCAACCTACTCCATAGATTTTCAGATTTTAGTTGTTCTGTAACACCTTGAGCGTCTATCATCTGTGCTACAAACAATTCAAATCTTTCCTGTGCTTGCCTATCAACACCAGAGATATATCTACTAAGTTCTCCAATTATAATCATATTGATATATGTTAACTTACAATGCACCTGCAAATAATCCAAATGCCACTGTCCATAAATCCCGATTTCAAAATTTTCTGCATCTAGCATTTCAAGATTAGGAATTGCATATCCTCTTTTTTTCTGTATATACCATCAAACTGTTCAAATAATGATTTCACTGCACCCTCCTATATATTTAGTTATTCATACAGATTCATCATATCCAACCGTCTCTACAAATTCTCTAAAACACTGCAAGGGACACTTCCTTATGTGAAGTGCCCCTTTATTCCCCCACTAGACATAATCATTTCTATATATCAATTAATGTTCTTAAATTCTTACCTATTCGCAATTCACCATAGCACACAAAGCGCCCGCTTTTAGTTATTAAACTTTTTTTAATCCTCAAATCCATTCCTTTGATGACAACACTGCTTTAGGATATAAATTTTTCTCTTATCTGTTCAATTTTTCTCATTTCCTGATCATACATAAAAAAACCTATTCTATTTTTAATACTTTCTATATACTTTTTCCCTTCTTCAAGCAAATTTAAAATACTTACCAATTCACCTGTCAAACTATACAGTTCACACAAACAATATAGAGATATATTATAAACTGTTTCAAAAGAAATAGCTAATTCAAATAACCATGGTCGATTGTTTGTAGCAATCATAAAATCTGTAGGAACATTCCTCAACTCAGGTGGAAATAGCATTCGTGGGTCAATTTTATCACTTAAACCTGCATCCTTAAAAAAATCTATTATGTCACTATATACCTTGATAGCTTCAGCATGTATTCTCATCACAGCACTATTGTCCGGATTAGCAAATGTTTGTGCCTGTTTAACCACAGATTTAAGATAATTAAACAATATCCTAAATGCCTCATAGTATGCTTCTGAGTGTCTAGTCAGCATATCAAAGCATACTTGAAGTGATTCATTAATAAAATCCTCGGTCTTAATCGAATCCTCCAATATTGATTCAAGAAAAGACGATGCAATTGATAACTCAATATATGTGTTAACCATACAAATGCCAAAGATATCTGGTTCTGTATCATATTGCTCAGCACATAGGGAACATGATTTATTTAGTATCTCTATTACTCTATTTGCATTATCTAAAGAGAATTCTCCCGTTTCTTTAGCTTCGTGCCACCACTTTACCCGGTATCGTTCTGCCAATTTTATAAGACTTTCAACATAGTATCTATAGTAGGTCTCTGGATCAGAATTCGTTTTTTCAATTCTTTCAAAAATAGCCACACACTCCTTAAAATTTTCTATCGCTCTATGATTGTTATTAAAATCATCTTCGCACTCTACGCTAAAAAAATTTGCAAGCGTAAAGTACGCCATAGCCAACGAAACCTGACATTTAACTTCTTGCTCCGTTTCCTTCTTTTTTTCTTCTTCAAGAGAGTAGTTAAAGTACATTTCTGCAGCTGCTGAGTTATTGTTCTCCTGAAAATAAGCACCCAAATTATGGTATATAATGCTTAGCTCATAATATTTTTCCTCACTATTCTCCCTGCTCTCTATGTGCTCTGCAATCTCCTGATAAAGCTGCTCTTGAAGTTCCTTTCTCCGTTTTCTTCCTACAATCATCGCTAACGTGCTATATATTGAAGTAATACACCCTATCGGAACATCCTGCCCATTTACTATAATTCCCACTAATAATGCCAAAGCAAAAAATACACAAAACTCCGCAATATCAACTAACGGAATTACACCCATTTGAAGAAGGACATCTGTTCTTGATTTTGTCATTTTTATTACATGAGAAAACTGATAGTCAAAAGAAGTACTTTTCTCTAGCATTTCGTAAACACACACAAAGCCAATTTCCGAAAAGTCAAAGCAAAGTTGCTTGTCTTTATACAATTCTGTAGCCACTTGATAAATATTTGTCAACGCAACGGACAACTTATATACTGACGGCATCCCATTCTCACAATCATCGGTTTCATAGACCAATTCTTCCGCATCGGTCAAGAAAAATTGTGCAATCAAATCAAAAAATCTTGCCAATTCTATCAGTTGTTCATCTGTTATTTCAGTATCAATTAAATCAACCCAACAATCTAAACAAGCAATAATATAAGATAAAGTTTTTCTCTTATATTTACCAAATCTACTACATTTTCCTAATATTCTCGCATTTGCTTTTGCAACTTCATACGAATGTGAACCGGTCTGTCTTATCAAATTTTTAATTATTTCATCCTCTATTTCAATACATTCAGATATACGTTGGTGCGACCATAATATATCGGCATACTGGCGGTGAGCATCATATGAAAGGTTATATTTTTTTTCGACATTTATTGCACATTTAAAACATTTCTCCATATCTACAATAACACTATTGATTAAAAGCTCGTCAATTTCATCAACATATGTTAAAAACTTCCGCACTGAACGTTTCGCATTTTTTGCACCAAACCCAGGTCTTTGTGCCAGTTCTAAATTATGAAAACTTACATCTAACTGTGATTTAACTTCATTAACATAAGTTTCTCTAACTTGTTTCTTTTGTTCCTCTTGAATGCTTGCATAATCCCTCTTTCTCCATTCTATCATTCGAGAAAGACATATATCCATTTTATTTTCTATATTAATGATATGCCGTTGATTAACTTCAGCTATATTAATTAGCTTATCAGCTTTACTATCAACTTCCTTTAAATAATAAATTGTAGTATACTCGTGATTATTATCAATGAGTTGATTAATTTGAAAAAAAAGATTATTTATAAAATCTTCCGGGTCAATGAACTCAACTCCTATAATTTCATTGAAAATACTCTTAATAATATCTATGACAATTTGAGGCTTATCTACTGACTGAATAAGGTTACTCATAGGTAAAGTAAATAAAGCACTCATAATATGTTCACTAACTGTATTAACATGCTTCTTTGGACACTTTGCTTGTTTTAATTGTTCCAATACGTTGTTTTTTATATCATCAGTAAATCGTTTCAACACACCCTTGTCCTTAGGCCGAATACTCAAAATAGATGCCTCAGTCAATTCTCCTATGCCTTGCCTAACAGCATCCATTGAAAGTAACGAAAGAACTGCGGCTGGCACAACAGCACCACCAAGAGTTGTTATTCCATCAATAACAACAAACGCCATTACTATTTTAGCTACCTTAGCACCAATTTGCTTTAACTCGTAATCCATAACTATCCTCCTGACAGCAAATACTTAATGTGTAGTTGTTTTTCATAACAAGCACACTTAATAATTTATTCTTCAAAGTTTTAAAAAAATATATAATATATTTTTTGCTTTTTAGACTGTTTTTATAATTATATTATACCTATATTGCTATTTCAAGCAATATCACTAAATTAAATAAATCATTCGACCAGGCGGCTTTTCATGCATCTGATTTTAACATCTACCATACCACAATATTTAAAGCACCTCTGATATAGTCCGAATCATAGTGACAAATACTTGTTCCAAATAATCCTGCTGCTGTACGGAAAGCTTGTCCAACCCCTTATCAATGGATATCCCTATTTTACTTTTCTCATCTTGTTCTGACTCTTGGGTTTCTATCCGCAAAATACTATTGGCATCCGTATCAAGAAATGCAACAAGACAAGGAGTAAATCAATACTCATTTTCCAGCTACCCAGTTCCATTTGGTGGATATGTGATTTTCACGCTCAAGCCTCTATATATTCTAGATACAGTTGCATACTCAACATGTAATTTTTCTGCCAGAGATTGGACTGTATATCCCAAATCCTTCGCTCTTTTCTTAACACGCATGCCAACTTCTTTACTATCATATTGTTTACAAGAATCCACCGTCATCACCTCCTCCATTTGTATTTTCCAGTTGTAGAAGCAAATAAAAAAACCTTAACAACAATATCTGCTATTTCTATTTCATCGGGACTACTCCCGTTACATCAATTATCCGGGCTTTTTCCCAGAGTGTTGAGCCACAACCACCTCCTCAGATGAGCAAAAAAAGACGCCAACCGGATGGCTGATGTCATGCTATTAGTCCATTATTTTATTTGCAATAAAATTTGAAAATCGTTACTTGTAATAAATATTTTGTCCACGTTCCATATTTCAACAAATAAGAAACGGATTCTTGATTTCTATTTATCAGTTAACAAAACATGAATTGCTTTCAATATTGTTAATCCAAAATCTATCAAAAATATCTTCTGTTCTTTTGTAAAAAACTCTCTTTCACTAATTGATTCTGTTGACGAATGTCTAAAACTCTGTATCAATTTACTATATCTCTTTATTGTATCTTCGTTAATAAAATCAAAGCATATTTTTGAATAATCCAGAGACAAAAATTTTCCATTTTTCTTTAACATATTTTCAATAAGATTCGCTATTTCAGCAATTTTTTCATCAGTACTCATATTTTGGAAACGATGCCTGCCTATTGGTAATTTCCTTGAATTTTCTCTCCAGTGTATCCATTAATTCAATATGATTATCCATTTGTGTAAATGTTAAATCTGAAACTAATTTCTAAGTTCCTTGTACCGAACCGTACCGTTATCATCTTTTCCTTCAGCAATCAGTTTGTTCCTTATTTCTTTATTGACAAAATCAAAGCTATCTGTAGGCGGATGTTCAATAACTCTTGGAAACTCTTCAATAATATATCCACATTTATTAAAATAAAACAGCAAAAGATAAAACCAACACCTATCTTCATTGTTATGAGACTCATTTTCGGGCTGGCACAAATACTTGAATTTTTCTATTGCATCATCAATATTATCTACCAAAAATTTGTAATTATGAGTTTCCTGAATTCCCTCAAAAATATTATACGTTTTATTAACAGATTCTACCACGTCATAAAAATTATAATAATATTCCTGTTGTGAAACATTTTCCAAATAAAACTTTCTTAAGTCCATATCATACGCTCCCCCCTTATACATTCTCGGTAAACCCGTATCACAAAAAAATCATAAAATCTTTGACATTTTTCCTGCCCAGTGATATTCTTTTAACAAGAAAGAAGCGGTTTTGTACCACTTGACTACTCGTTAGTCCTGAGTGGGTCACTCGCTTCTTTTTTATATCCACCAAGTCATACAGGTACATCTTTCCTTTGCCTGTACAGTTCACCACCAAACAGCCGGAATAAATATTATAATTCTACGTTTTTACATTATTGTCATATATCGGCATGGCAAACCTTGTCGTATAGTAATACCAGCCATTGGCAGCATCACCTAAATGCTTTTCTTTCTGGTTTTTCCTAAACATTTTATCAGAAGCAATTTCTACCAACTCGCAAATACCCTGTGCAGCATTCGCTTTTGCCCTTGCCCCTTTTGTTCTTCTTGTATATTTTGAACCAGCATACTCATCTGGAAAATCCTTTCCCAAGTATACAACATCCTCTGTTTGTGCTATTTCTACAAGTTTTCCGACATAATGCTGTAGATATTGTTTCACTTCATTCCAGTCAATATTTTGCTTGTTTGAAAAAATAATATCAGGCAACACAACGACCTGATTTCCATTTTTATCCAGTACAACTTCCAATGCCTCCATCCCATTTCCTCCTGCTGGTGTTTGGTACATTGTAACCTGAACCCATCTTATTATACAACCGGCACTTAAAATTACTATTATTAACATGATAATGTTTCCCCGGGCTTCACTTGAGATAATATCATTTTTTGATAAACTATAAAGCTATGAAAGAAGGTATGATTACATTGTCTCAAAAACAACTGAAAACTTTGGCTGTTATCAACCGTTTCATCGACAAGTCCATCACAAGACAACAGACTGCTGGGTTATTAAGTCTTTCTACACGCCAGATCACACGTATTAAGAAAGGAGTCCTTGAAACTAGTGCAGAATCTCTTATTCATAAAAATATGGGTAGAAAACCTCCCCACGCCCTCTTATCTGCATACTGTCCAAATATACCTATAATGGCGATACCACCATATCATCCCCAATAATCCGGCTATCCTTTTTATAAGAATCATTTTCCAGCGAATAGATAATGACATTTGCACCACTATCCACTTCCTTCAAGCCCAAACAAACGGCTGTTTCTAATATATCCTCCGGGACAATATATACATGAACTTTATTATAACGCACAACCGGAGCATATCGGACTCCACCAGAAAATCCGGTAAGATAATAGTCAATCCCCATATCCCGTTTCAAATTACTCAGCTTTCCTTCCAGCACAAACGGATTATCCAAGCTATAGCATGAATAAACAGGTACTGTTTTCTTTCCATATGTTTTGCTCTACTCTTTTAAAAGTAATTCTGGTTCTGAAATACGATATCCCACTCCCCCTAAATTCCCAAAAACAAGCCTTTCCCTATCTCTCCAACCACTTGCGGTTTTGTAAGACTATTACTTTATTCACTTTTCCTATCTGTATTAATCTCACTTGCAGTTTTTATAATAATATTTGGGGGTACATCCAATCCATTTGCAATGTCTTCCAATAAGAATTTTATACTCCACCCCATCAAGACACAATTCCGCAATCAATTCATCTAATTTACTCATTCTCCGACACCTCCCCCAGCTCTGCTTCGATTTCTTCTATCGTAGGAAGACTGCCTTTGAATTCTTCCGGTATAAAATTGTTTATATCATATGCTGAAATCCCCATCGGTTGTGTGCTTGCCTCAAGTGCATATTGAGCCTTTACATTATCCTTTGATTTACATATAACAAGTCCAAGTGTCGGCGAATCGCCTTCTCCCTTAAGCTGATGGTTTACTGCCACCATATAAGTACCGAGCTGTCCCATATCCTTTGCATCAAATTCTCTGACTTTCACCTCAACTACCACATAGCAATGTAATTTTATATTATAAAATAGCATATCTACAAAATTTTCTGTTTCTCCAATCTCCAATCTTACTTCCCGTCCAACGAAAGCAAATCCGTTTCCAAGTTCAAGCAAAAATTTTGTAAGGTTATCCATTAATGCATCTTTCAATTCTTCTTCATCATATCTTTCCCTGATGGTAAGAAAATCAAAATTGTAAGGATCTTTGGTTATTTCCTGTGCTAAATCGCTTTCAACCGCAGGAAGCGTTTGAGAAAAATTTGTAATCGCCTTCCCTTGTCTTTCATATAAATTCGTATCCAAAAAATTGAGCAAAACAGCCCTTGACCAATTATTTTCCAGCGTTTTCTGCACATAAAAAATTGCTTTATCATAATCACCTTTGCATTTATCTATAATCACCTTATTATGTCCCCAAGGTATATAAAAAAACTGATTTCTCAAATCGTCCCCAAACTGGGGACAGTTTTCTTCTATCTCTAAATCATCCTCAGCTTGAGGACGATTTTCAAATTCAGAATACAATTCATAAAAATATTTCATATACTTCAAATTCGTTACAGAAAATGAATGTACCTCCGGAAATACATCTCTCAAATCACTACTGACATTTTTATAAAATCCGGAACCATACTTCGCATCTTGAATCATTGCAGATATATCTCGTCCAACAGAAAAATAAAATCGAAGCATCCCATCATTTACTTTTACTGCTGCTTTTACCTGACTTAAGCGAAAACGCTTACTTACTTCCTCTATCCATTTTCTATACGATTCGTCTGCCTTTATCAAACTACTCAAAATCCCCACCACCTTCTATCTCTGCAATAATATTTTCAATCTCGTCCTTTAGCACCTGTTCTCTTGCCACAATCTCTTTGTTAAGCACTTTAATATCAATTTTCTCTCTGGTGTCCTCCTGCTCAACGTAGGTACTTACAGACAAGTTCTCATACTGAGGTAGATATCCTATATAATGTTCCACCTCTTTTTCATCATCATCAAAATAAAATGTAGTCTCATCTACACCTTCGCCGCCTATAAACAGGGCTAATAATTCTTCATAACCTTTGCTTTCTATGAAACGAACTAATAATTCTTCGTATACCATACATTCCCCCTATTTCACATCTTAATCAATCCCCTATATACATAAATCTTTTTTATTTCAAAACTTTTCCCATTCCGCTTACATGCCAAACTACAATTTCTCCAGTACCTTCATCACTCCGTTTTCATCGTTGGACGCTGTAACATACTTTGCCAATGCCTTCAAATCCGGATGCCCGTTTTCCATGCAATAGCTTTCTTCACAGCTTTTAATCAACCCTACATCATTCAAATAATCACCAAATGCCATAGACTCCGTTCTGTCTATTCCGTATTTCTTCTGAATTGCCTCCACCGCAATCCCCTTGTTGACCGTCCGATTGGAGATATCAATCCAGCTGTCACCGGAAAGCACTGCTGCCAGATGTTCTTTCAAATCATCAAAATACTGCATCGCATCTTCTGCTTTTTTCTCCTCCACAAAAATGGCAATCTTCACAACCGTATCCTGTGAAACGGTCTCATACAAATTCTCCACCAATTGCAGCCGGGCATAATACATCGCTGCCTCCCGGTAAACGTTTTCCTCTGCCTTTTTCATATAGGCAGATTCTGCCCCGCAGACAATCGGTGTCATTCCTTTTAAATTCTCAATCAATGCAAGACATGTATGAATGTCCTCCTTCTTCATCTCATTGCTGTATATGATGCTGCCTTTTTCAAAAACAAAACCACCGTTTTCTGCTACATAGACCAGCTCATCCTTAACGGGAAGAAAATCCTTCACCAAGGTATAATATTGTCTTCCACTGGCAATTACCGTCTTAATGTCGGGATGATTTTTCACCCATGCCATAAAATCCGGCGGCAGCTGTTTATTACTGTCTAATAAAGTTCCATCCATATCGGATGCTACAAGTCTTATTTTCATTCTAATGTTCTCCTCTTTATTGATCATATCGTCAGGCAATTGTAAAACTCCTTATTTTAACAAACTAATTGTGCTATATAGATTATGTCATAGATTTATTATACTGGTATTCATCTCCGCCTATCCTTCTATATGCCTTCCCTTGTATCTCTATCCACCAAAATCAGTAATTCTCTGCTTTTGATGAAGGCACGCTGCCTGACTTTAGCGGCAGCATAATTGCAAACGTACTTCCTTTTACTTGTTTATTTCCAACCGGCAATGCCACTGTGATATTTCCACCCTGTTCCTCTAAGATTTTTCTTGCAAGATAAAGCCCTACACCGGAACCCTCCGCCTGTCTGATCACCTCATGTTTTCCCCTGTAAAATCTTTGAAAAATCCGGTTGATTTCCTCTTTTTTAATGCCAATTCCCTCATCCCGAATCTCAATCCGCAGGAAATGAAGCTGTTTTTTCATAATGATTTCAATTGTGGAATCCGCAGGACTATACTTAACAGCATTCTCCAGCACATTTACCACAGCTTCTTTTGTCCATTTCACGTCATGTGCCAGCGAAAGGTTTTCTATTTCTCCATTATCCGTATCAATGACAATCTCTATTCCTTTGTCCTCAGCTTTCATATATACCTGATTTACTGCCTGTACCACTGTATTGAATATGCCTGTCATTTCCTTACGAATCTCTATCATTCCTGTCTCCATGCGGGAAATGTTGACTAATGCTTCCAGCAGCCCTTCCAAATGAAGAATCTGTTCACCCAGACGGTTTAAAAATTCCCTTCTCTCTTCCGGTTGCAAATTCTCATCCTCCAGCAGTTGGAAACACATCTTAATAGATGCTACCGGAGTTTTTAACTGATGAGATAAATCTGTCACCAGTACTTTTGTCTCCTCTTTTTCTACTGCCATACGCTGCTCATTTAATTTCAGCTTCTTTCCTAAAGATTCCAGCCTCATATAAACGGAGCTTTCTAATTCCTCTTTCATATTTTCTGCCAGAAAATCATACTCCCCATTATGAAACCGTTCCAAAATATTTCCCAGCTTCTGATACTCTGCCTCTCTGTTTTTCTTTATGAGCCTTAAAAATATATAGCCCCATACAAGAAACAATAAATATATCATCAAATAAAAGACTGCAAGCTTTTTGGCATACGCATTAGTCCTCTTTGAAAAAACTGAATGATAATCTTTATCATACCCATATTCTGCCAAAATCCGCAAACCTTCTTCCAACGCATCCTGATTCTCATTTCCCTTTAAGACATCTGCTGCGACCTGTTCATAAGACACGCCCTTTTGTAATTCCCCTAACATCTGGTATACCATATTCACATTTTCTGCCTCATGCTTTTGCTCGTTTCTAATCTGTACATAATAAAGAATTCCCAATACTGCAAACAAAACCAGCATATATACGAGACAAAATTTATTCCTCTTCCTTTTCATATCTATTTCCTTTTCTAAATTCTTGTTTATCTTACTAGGGGACGCTTCCATGGCGAGTTGGTGACGGACGC
>CAJUFL010000069.1 GCA_910585605.1 uncultured Lachnospiraceae bacterium
ACTCCACCAACCCCTCATGTTGAAAGCGTCCTCTAGTACGAAAAACAAGAATTTTCCAAAGTTGTTTCTTTTGGGGTCCTGTGATATGATAAAAAAGAGATTACTTAAGATTAGGAGAGAAGAATGAATAAGAAAGAGATTAATGAAATAAAGAAACAGTTTACTCCAGAGAATTGTACGATTACAAGAATCTGTGGTTGTTATGTAGATGGAGACAAAAATAAGAAAACAGAACTGGCACAGACTTTTCTTACGTTGACAGAGGAGGAAAATTTTAAATATTTTACGATATTTAAGTCAACATTATCCGGTACACTGGGAAAGAATCTCCTGAATATGGAGTTTCCGGCTGTGCAGGAGCAGGATGGCGGAACACAGGAATTTTTAATGAAGCTTAAGAATTCAAAATTGGAAGAGAATGCATTAGTAGAGGAATTTTATAATAAAGTCATTGATACATATCAGTATGGAGAGAATTATTATATCATTCTGGTATATGGAGTGTATGATGTGCCAGGGCAGACTTTGGACGGAATAGAAAATGATGATGCATCTGATTATGTATATGATTACCTGCTTTGCAGTATCTGTCCTGTGAAGCTGACAGAAGCCGGATTATGCTATAATGAAAAGACAAATCATATAGAGAGCCGTATCAGGGATTGGGTGGTATCTGCTCCGGTACACGGATTCTTATTTCCTGCATTTAATGACCGTATGACAGATATACATGGACTTTTATATTACACGAAAAATTCGGAGTTAATGCAGGAGGATTTTATAGACCGGACATTAGGTTGTGGTGCACCATTGTCTTTTAAGGCACAGCAGGAGACTTTTCAAGATATTATTGAGAATACGTTAGGGGAACAGTGTGACTTTGAAACAGTAAAAACAATACATGAGAATCTCAATGAATATGTGGAAGTGAGAAAGGATGCACCGGAACCGCCGGAACTGGACAAGCTGGATATGAAAAAGCTTTTAGAGGACAGCGGAGTAAAAGCTGAGGCTATAGAGAGTTTTGAAACAGCTTTTGACAGTATTGTATGCAATGAGGAAAAACCAAAGTTTTCTGCTGCAACGGTTGCGAGCACCAGAAGCTTTGATATTAAGATGCCGGATGTAGTGATTAAGGTAAAACCTGAACGGACCGATTTGGTAGAGACCAGATATATTGATGGCAGACAGTATATTATGATTGAAGTGAATGACAGCGTAGAGGTCAATGGAATTAACGTTAGGAATGTAAATATGGATACTGGAGAGATTATGGAGTAAGGATGTATGATAATGGCAGGTAAGCTATAATCGGTTTTTTGAATACATAGATAGTGTAAAAATGACTGTTAAAAGACAGGAAAATTAGGAAAAGGTCGGAACAGGAAACGATGGATAGGGAATGACAGGAAAATGGGAGCAGAAGTTGAAAAAGAAAATAATAGAATGGAAAATGTGGCAACGGATGCACTGGTGCTTTCAGAGGAGGATTTTTTATCCCGTACCAGAGGCCTGATTGGGACAGAAGGAATCAATGCGCTAAAAGGAGCAAAGATTCTGGTATTTGGAGTCGGAGGCGTTGGTGGACATATAATAGAGACGTTAGTCAGAAGCGGTGCAGGCAGGGTGGATATCTGTGATAAAGATGTAGTGAGCGAAAGTAACTGTAACCGTCAGATTATTGCTGTCAGGGAATCGGTAGGGATGCCTAAAGTAGATGTTATGAAACAGCGTGCACTGTCCATTAATCCTGATATTATAATGAATACGTATCAGTGTTTTTATCTTCCGGAAACAGCAGGCATTTTTGACTTTTCCGAGTATGATTATATTGTGGATGCCATTGATAATGTAACGGCAAAGATTAGTCTGATTGAAAAGGCAAGGGCAGCAGGGACAAAAGTTATTTCCTGTATGGGAACTGGAAATAAGCTGCATCCGGAATTATTCAGGATTACGGATATTGAGAAAACATCTGTATGTCCGCTGGCGAAGGTTATGCGGAAAGAATTAAAAAAACGGGGAATCCATAATGTGAAGGTATTATATTCTGAGGAAGAACCAGTGGTAAAGCAGAGGATTCCGGCAAGTATTGCATTTGTTCCGGCAGTAGCCGGTCTGATGATTGCGGGAGAGGTGATTCGGGATATTATCGGACAAAACTAGACTGCCAGGATATATGATTATGATTTTGTGATGAATATAGAGATTATAATAGTTAGATAGAATATGAAATGATTGAAAGAGGTAATAGATATGTATAAACAGGTATCAAAGTTAATCGTTTACAGGGATTTGGGTGAAGATAGTATTTTGAAGCAGCTGGCAGATATTTTTGAGGATTTTGACTGGTATAAGGATAATGTTCTTGGCAGTTCATCTGCATTTAGTGCATCAAAACTGGAGGAAATGAAGGATAAGAAACATATCAGCAAAGAAAGCCTGATTACCCGTATTTATGGTGAAATCAAGAGATTGTTGGATTTGGCGACTGATTATGGGTTTGATGATAATTTATGGCATAATTATCTGACTTTTGTGATGATGACCAATGAAAATTCATTTACCCTTACCAGTGAAAAGATTGGGGCAAATGAGGGTAGTGTTAATCATTTTGCAAAGAATGATTTTAAGATTTTTAAGGCATTATTTGATTATAATTTTTATGAGATTGAAAAAGAGCTGGGGATAGATTGTTTTTCTACCATATCCAGTTATAAAGCAATTGGAAAAAAAGAGCGAATGTATAACTATAATGTTTCCTCCAAAGTACGGGCCTTGTCAAAAAGATTAGAAAAATGTGAAGATGAAGAAGGCTTTTTTCAGGAGATGACAAAATTTTATGCAGATTACGGAGTGGGGATGTTTGGTCTCAATAAGGCATTTCGTATTCGTAATGTAGGAGAGCAGGTAGATATTTACCCAATTAATAATACAGAAAATGTTATTTTAAATGATTTGGTGGGATATGAGATTCAGAAAAAGAAGCTGATTGATAATACAGAAGCCTTTGTTGAGGGAAAACCCGCTAATAACTGTTTACTGTTTGGTGATTCCGGTACAGGAAAGTCTACCTGCATTAAGGCTGTTATTAACGAGTACTATGACAGAGGACTTCGTATGATTGAGATTTACAAGCATCAGTTTAAAGACTTATCTACAGTGATTTCCATGGTGAAAAACAGAAACTACAGATTTATCATATATATGGATGATTTATCCTTTGAGGAATTTGAGATAGAATATAAGTTTTTAAAGGCAGTCATAGAAGGCGGAGTGGAGACGAAGCCGGATAATGTATTGATTTATGCGACCTCTAACAGGAGACATCTGATTAAGGAAACATGGAATGACAGAAATGATTTGGAACATGGAGACGGTGGGGAATTGCACCGATCGGATACCATGCAGGAGAAGCTTTCCCTGGTAAACCGTTTTGGTGTTACCATTAACTTTTCCAGGCCAAACCAGAAAGAATATTTCCATATTGTTACCGAACTGGCAAAGAAGGAACCGGCAATCACTTTGTCAGAGGAAGAATTATGTGCAGAAGCTAATAAATGGGAGCTTTCCCACGGTGGTATTTCCGGGCGTACAGCACAGCAGTTTATTAATTATCTGGCCGGAAAGGCGTGAATTCTGTTTGAATCTGGAGAGTATAAGTCTGACGAAGGGGAAAAGGTATGAAAATTATTCTGGCAGCATTAAATGCAAAATATGTACACTCTAATCTGGCTGTGTACAATCTGGAAGCCTATACAAAGCAGCAGTTTTATCAGGATTCTTTTTGGGGAAAACAGCAAAATGGGGATGATATGGTATTTTCAGATACCAAAGGACTGCCGGAGATTGTAGTTAGGGAGTATACTATCAATCATAATCTGGATATGATTTTGCAGTCCATTTATCAGGAAAAGGCAGCGGTGGCTGCTTTTTCCTGTTATATTTGGAATATTCACGAGATTTTAACCATTGCAAAAGAACTTCATAAAGTTTTACCAGATATTCACATCTGGCTGGGAGGTCCAGAGGTGAGTTATGACAGCCTGAAGCTGCTAGAAGCAAATACCTTTGTGGAAGGGATTATGCAGGGTGAGGGAGAAGCTACTTTTTATGATTTAGTAAAAGTATGGTATGTGATGGATGATAACTGCAATTATTATTCGGAAAATGTGATGGATTCTACAGATCAACAGGTGGATGAAGAATCAATAGATTTATATCGTAATGTGCAGGGTATTGTTTATCGTGACAGGAATAACCAGATTCATCAAAACTCTGTAAGAAAACAGATCTCATTAGATGAAGTTCCATTTATTTATTATGACTTGTCCCGGTTTCAAAATAAAATATTATATTATGAAACCAGCAGAGGATGCCCGTTCTCCTGTAGTTACTGTCTATCCTCTATTGACAAGCAGGTAAGGTTTCGAAGCATAAAACTGGTAAAAAAGGAGCTTCAGTATTTTCTGGATAACAAGGTGCCTCAGGTAAAGCTGATTGACAGGACCTTTAATTGTAACAAAGAGCATTCTATTGCCATCTGGCGTTATATTCTGGAGCATGATAATGGAGTGACTAATTTTCACTTTGAGGTAGCGGCAGATTTAATAGGAGAAGAGGAGGTGGCAGTATTCAGGCAGATGCGTCCGGGACTGATTCAGTTAGAAATTGGTTTACAGTCTACTAATGATCAGACAATACGGGAAATCAGGCGGGTAATGAATATAGATAAGTTAAAGAAGACGATGCTGGCAATCAGGAAATTTGGCAATATCCACCAGCATCTGGACTTAATTGCCGGACTTCCATATGAAGATTTTGTCACATTTAAAGAATCATTTAACAGAGCCTATGAAATGAAACCGAATCAGTTGCAGTTAGGCTTTCTCAAAGTGCTAAAAGGTTCTTATATGGAAGAGCAGACAGAGGCGTATGAATTAAAATATCAGGACTTTCAGCCTTATGAAGTGCTAAGTACAAAGTGGATATCCTACGATGAAATTCTCGATTTGAAAAAAGTGGAGGAAATGGTGGAGGTATATTATAACAGTAATCAGTTTGAACATGTGCTTTCCTATTTAATACCATTTTTTGAATCAGCTTATGTATTTTATGAAGCATTGGGAAAGTATTATGAAGATAGGCAATTATATGGAATTGGTTTTAAGCGAGAGGCACGATATGAAATATTAAGGGGTTTTTGTGGATGGTGGTTTGATAAATGTGATAAAAGCAGCGAGGAGCAGAAACGGTTTTCTTTTGATATCTTGGATGATCTGTTAATTTATGATTACTATTTAAGGGAAAATGCCAAGAGTCGTCCTTCATGGGCAAAAACAGAGCCGATTGAAAAAGGAATATATCAGACATTTTTCAAAAATGGAGGTACGGAAGAAATTTCCCTGCATCGGGAAGGATATGATTCGAAAGTGGCGGCAAGAGCCATGCATATTGAATCGGTGTCGTTTGAGACGGTAAAGTGGCTGTCACGGAATGGCGAGAATATATCGAAACAACAGGTAAAGGAAAATAATGGAAAAATGTATTGTTTATTTGATTATGTAAACCGAAATCCTTTATCAAAAGACGCAAAAGTGATCGTATTGTCCCATCTTTGAAAAATAAAAGGGAAGGAGTGTGGCCATACAAAGGTGATGAAAACAAGAGAAGAAGTAATCAAATTTTGCAGCATTTTTTCGGATGTCATAGAGGATTACCCTTTTCATGATGCTAACTGGACGTTAATGCGCCATAGGAAAAATAAAAAAACTTTTGTCTGTATTTATGAACGGCAGGGGAATATCTGGCTGAATGTAAAGTGTGATACTGAGTGGCGGGATTTCTGGCGGGATGCATTTGATGCGGTGATACCCGCATATCATATGAACAAGGAGCACTGGAATTCTATTATTCTCAATGGAACTGTGCCGGATGAGGATGTAAAACGGATGATAGAGGAAAGTTATGAACTTACAAAACCAAGACAAAAAAGAAGGAATTGAATATGGGGAAATGTCACGAGCTGGAGTGGAGCGGAAAGTAAAGGCTGGCAGGTGGCGTTATTTTGTTATATTTATGCTGCTGTTGATTATTGAGGTGCTGATTGCATTATATGTACATGATGATTTTATCAGACCTTAAATTGGAGATGTACTGGTAGTTGTAGTGATATATTGCTTTATCAGAATCTGGATGCCGGAAAAATAGAAGAAATCTGATAGACGGACTTGTGGAAATAGTGTTACTGCTTATATTTACTTTTCTGGCTATCAGAGCGATCAATGAAACTGTACAGTATATGATAAAAGCGAGAGCAGGACATTGATATGTAAGGGATTATGCCAATAAGAAATGAGGTGAAATGGGATGTGGCTGATATTTGCAATATTGTCCGCAGTTTTTGCAGCACTTACGACTATATTAGCAAAGGTTGGAATCGAAGGCGTAAATTCTAATCTTGCAACGGCCATTCGGACTGTAGTGGTCGTATTAATGGCATGGGGAATGGTATTTTTAACACATGTACAGGGAGATATACATCAGATTAGCAAAAGGAGCTGGGTCTTTCTGATTTTGTCAGGAGCAGCGACTGGAGCTTCCTGGTTATGTTATTACCGGGCTTTGCAGCTGGGGAAGGCATCTAAAGTAGTTCCTATAGATAAGCTTAGCGTGGTTTTGACATTGATGTTTGCATTTGCATTTTTGAAAGAAGAGTTTACGGTAAAATCGTTAATCGGATGTATTTTAATTGGGGCAGGAACGTTGATTATGGTTTTATAAAAGCTTGTTTTGATATATGAAACGAATTACACAAGCTTTTTATTCTTACGGGTAATGGTTTAGGAAGAGAGATTTGTGTAGATTTTACGGTTGCAGCGAGGTTGTTGACTATGACAACAGGAGATACAGATATTATAGTGAAAAAAGGTGGTAATACAGGAATGATAATTAGAAAATACAAATCACAGGATTGTGAACAGCTGTCAAAATTGTTCTATGATACCGTTCATTTTATTAATGCAAAGGATTATACAAAGGAACAGCTAAATGTATGGGCAACCGGATATGTGGATTTAGAGGCATGGGATAAATCATTTTTATCTCATTTTACAGTAGTTGCAGTTGAAGAGAATCAGATTATCGGTTTTGGTGATATAGCTATGGATGGATATTTAGACCGGTTATATGTTCATAAAGACTATCAGGGCAGAGGAACGGCATCTGCTATTTGCGATAAATTAGAACAGGTAGTTGGGAAGGAGAACATTACTACGCATGCATCTATTACGGCAAAACCTTTTTTTGAAAAGAGGGGATATAAAGTAGTCAGGGAACAGAAGGTAGAAAGAAATGGTGTTTTCCTGACGAATTATGTAATGGAAAAATAGTGGAGGAAAATAGGCGGAAATGAAGAAACGACAAAATGATATAGAACTGGGAAAATTTATCAGTCTGATTTTACGGCATAAGCCGGAAGTCATTGGAATCACTTTAGATGAAAATGGCTGGGCCGATACACAACAATTACTCTCTGGCATTAATGCTTCAGGACGTTATATCGATTTGCCGATTTTGGAACGGATTGTCAGGGAAAATAATAAGAAACGATATTCTTTTAATGAGGATAAAACAAAAATCAGGGCAAATCAGGGACACTCGATTCATGTGGATGTAGAAATGAAAGAGATGCTGCCACCAGATGAATTGTATCACGGAACAGCTGAGCGTTTTTTGGAAAGTATCCGGAAAAAAGGGATTTTAAAGATGAACCGGCAGTATGTACATTTATCATCAGATATAGAAACAGCCAGGACAGTTGGAAAACGTCATGGAAAGCCGATAGTACTGGTAATAGATACAAGGAAAATGGTGGAGGATGGATATCATTTTTGGCTGTCGGATAACGGTGTGTGGCAGTCGGAGGAAATTAAATGGGAGTATGTGAAGGCAGCATTGGCAGTTTGAAAGGTGAATGAAATATCTATTTAAGATGATATTTCCCCAATATTATTTTCTAGACGGGCAGATTTCAGCCAGAGTACATTCCTCACACTTTGGTTTCCGGGCAATGCATACGGTTCTGCCGTGCTGGATGATCTGGATATTATATAAAATCCACTGTTCCTTTGGCAGAATCTTCATCAGTTCTTTCTCAATTGTGACAGGGTCTTCGCTGTCTGTAAGCCCCAGCTTGTTTGAAATCCGCTTAACATGAGTGTCCACAACAATGCTTGGTTCGTGGAAAATGTTGCCGCGGATGACGTTCGCAGTTTTTCTGCCTACACCGTCAAGGGCAGTCAGCTGATCGATATCAGAAGGAACTTCCCCATTGTAGAGTTCTAATAGTTTTCTGGAACAGGCAATGATATTTTTTGCTTTATTCTTATAAAATCCTGTAGAGTATATGTCTTTTTCCAATTCTGTTATGTCTGCATTAGCAAAGTATTCTACCGTTGGATATTTTACAAATAAATCTTTTGTTACGATATTTACTCTGGCATCCGTGCACTGGGCACTTAACATAGTAGCAATCAGCAGCTGGAATGGAGTCTCAAAGTTTAGGTAACATTTATATTCTGTTCCATAAGTTTCATTTAGTAGTGTAATGAGACGGTTGACGTCAGTTTTCTTCTCGCGTGGCATAGGCAGCCTCCTTGTTTGGTTTTTATTATCATGATACTGGTCTGCGTGGCTGTTTTTTCTTAGTCTGACCAGCCTGTGAAAGTAGCTATTGTTTTGCGTGCTGATAGAGTCCCAAGACTAGAACGGAATGGTTCCTCTCGGCTGTCAGGTTAAATATATTATATTGAAATTTAGTAGTTTTCGTCATTCTTTGATATTTTTCCGATTATCAATTACCTCTAAAAACAACTGTATTATAAAAGAGGATTGAATGAAACGATTATTTTTGATTTAAGGATTTTTTAATAATTTACCACCTATACTATCAACAGAAACGAAAGGGAAAGGAGCAGAGTATGAATCTGAAGATATTAAAAAAAGATTTAAAACGCAAAAAGTCCATGA
The DNA here is from genome assembly GCA_910585605.1 of uncultured Lachnospiraceae bacterium. Classification (GTDB taxonomy): domain Bacteria; phylum Bacillota; class Clostridia; order Lachnospirales; family Lachnospiraceae; genus CAG-590. Next base: position 9,031 of record CAJUFL010000069.1, read on the forward strand.
ATCTGATTCTGTTGATTTTTATTTTTTTGGCGACCACCTTTATTGCAGGAAGCCTGAATAATCTGTTGGTTGTGATGAACGGAACGGATTATTTTATGAAAGAATCCGGAATTTCGGACTTTATTTTTGTTACAATGGGGGGAAGTAAAGATGATTTATCCGAAGATGATAAAAAAGCGGAAGCATTTTTAAAGGAATCGGACAGCGTGGAGAGTTATACAGTTGATGATATGCTCTATCTGTCAAAAAATCAGCTTAGTAAAGGGAAAAATGGGAAATTTGAGTTGGACAACACGGCAATATTAAGCAGTTTTCATATTGCACAGCAGAAATTTTTTGATACGGGCAATCACCAGATTACTGATATGGAGGACGGAACGATCTATCTAAAGCGGCACACCATGCAGAGCAATGGTTTAAAGCCCGGAGATATTATATATATTCATACGGATAACGGATATCGGAAGAAGTTTGAGATTAAGGGCTCCTTTAAGGATGCCTTTATGGGATCGGACATGATGGGAGCAGAGCGTTACATCATAAGTGAGGCAGATTTTCGGGAAATGCTTTTAAAAAGTGGTCTGCCATATGGAAGGAATTATTCGGTGCTCTGGGACAATCAGGAAGCGTTTGAGCAGGAGTATAATGATGTGGGCTTAAATGTGATTTTTGGAGGCAATCAGGCTTTAATCAAGACCACTTACATAATGGATATGATTGTAGCGGCAGTTTTGCTGGTAGTCAGCCTTTGTCTGGTGATCATTTCTGTCATTATGCTTCGGTTTATTATTATATTCACGGTAAATGAGGACTACAAAGAAATCGGAATTATGAAAGCGATTGGGATGAAGGACATGGCAATCCGGAAGCTTTATCTATCAAAGTATTTTGTGATTGCCCTTTGCGGAAGCCTGTTTGGTTTTGCCGCCAGTATCCCATTTAGCAGGACACTGCTTATGCAGGTGACAGAGAATATTGTGATAGAAAATGAGGGGCAGGGAGTATGGCTGCAGGGGATGGTCAGCATCATGATTGTCGGCGTTGTGGTGACGTTTGGTTACTTTTCTACAGGAAAAATAAAGAAACTGACACCAATGGATGCCATCCGCAGTGGAAACAATGGGGAGCGTTTTGGGAAAAAAGGACTGCTTAGGCTGTCCGGTTCTAAATGGAAACCAACTACATTTCTGGCAGGAAATGATGTGCTTTGTGAGCTAAAGAAATATCTGGTTTTGCTGGTTACCAGTGCAGTTGGAGTGTGGCTTGTGGTTATGCCTGTCAATACGATCAATACGCTTTGTTCTGAAAATATAATTGCATGGTTTGGGGCAACGGACTGTGATTTTTATATCAATGAGGAGGATAGGTTGTCAGAGCTGATTTTATCCGGGGATAAGGATCAGTATTATACCTATATGAATGAGGTAAAAGACAGTCTGGAACAGGAAGGTATTGAGGTTTCCAAGGTCATGCAGGAGGCGGCGTTTCGCTTTAAGGTACGGAATGGAGAAAAGAGCTATAATTCTTTTTCTCTTCAGGGATTAGGTACGGATATCCACCAGTATTTTTATGATGAGGGAGAGCCTCCGGTATACGAAAATGAGATTGCAATTACGCATATTGTTGCGGAAAAAATTGATGCCCATATCGGGGACACGGTTTATATCACTATGGGGGAGGAAGAAAAACCCTATGTGATTACGGCGGTTTACCAGTCCATGAATAATATGGGAGAGGGAATCCGTTTTCCAGAGAAGACAGACATTGATTATTCGAGGGCAGCGGGCAGCTTTGGCATACAGGTAGTGTTAAAGGAAAGACCAGATAAAAAGCAGCTTTCAGAGATTATGAATAAGACAAAAAAGATTATGCCAGGTGCACGGGTGCAAACGGTAGTTGAATTTATAGACAGTATGATTGGAGGAATATCCGATCAGCTCAGGTCTTTAAAGTCACTGATTCTGGCAGTGGTTATCGTCATCAATATTCTGGTTGTGGTGCTGATGCAGAAAATGTTTTTAATCAGAGAACAAGGGGAGATGGGTATGCTAAAAGCAATCGGTTTTTCTGACAGCAAACTGATCAGCTGGCAGACAAAGAGGATTATGCTGGTGCTGTTTGCCGGAATTTTGCTGGGAACCGTGACCGGAACGCCGTTTTCCCAGATTACTTCGGGACAGGTATTTAAAATAATGGGAGCAAGTAAAATCGAATTTCAAATCAACATCCCGGAAGTGTACATTTTCTATCCGGTTATATTATTTATGGCGATTGTTGCAGCCTGCATAATTACGATGCAGAAGGTAAGAAAAATTTCCCCACAGGAAATGAATAATATAGAATAGACAGTATTGGAACCAGTAATTGATAAAAGGAGAATAAATTATGGCAGAAGCATTAAAAATAACGGATTTATGTAAAACGTATATCACGAATAAAAGGCAGAACAATGTATTAAAAAACGTTAGTTTTTCCATTGGAAAGGGAGAAATGACAGCAGTTATGGGCCCTTCCGGTTCCGGTAAATCCACATTGCTTTACAGTGTATCCGGTATGGATCGTCCTACAGCAGGTGAGGTGGTACTGGCTGGTAAGAATATTACGGAGTTGAGTGAGAAGGAGCTCGCTGCAGTCAGACTGAATGATATGGGCTTTATTTTCCAGCAGATGCATATGTTAAAGAATCTGTCGGTAATGGATAATATTCTGCTTCCGGCATATCAGTCGGATAAGGGAGACCGCACCAGACAGGAGATTGATGCATACTGCAAGGAATTGATGCGAAAATTAGAGATCAGTGAAATTGCGGATAACGATATTACAGAGGTTTCCGGTGGTCAGCTTCAGCGGGCATGCATCTGCCGGAGCTTAATGAACCGGCCGGAGGTAATTTTTGCAGATGAGCCCACAGGTGCATTGAACCGCAGTTCTTCTGAGGAAGTGATGAATATTTTGAATAAACTGAATGCAGAGGGGACGACGATACTGCTGGTGACCCATGATATGAAGGTTGCTGCAAAATGTAGTAGAATTTTATATATTGTTGATGGTAATATAAAGGGGGAGCTGAAGCTGGGAATTCTTGGAGAAGCATCAGAACAGGCAAATCTGAGGGACCGGGAACGGAAGGTGAATAACTGGCTTAACGAAATGGGATGGTAAAATCCCATTTCATTAAATCGCATTCTTAAGTTCCAACTGGCAAAGCAGCAGCACTTGTTCGAGTATTTGGAGGAAGCCACGAGGTTGTTGACCTGTCGATATTGTGCAACCAGTGTGACGATTTGCCATTATCTGGCGATTATATTTGTAGCATGGAGGGAAGTTATGGCAGACATTATCATAGTGGAGGATAACGAGGAAATTGGGGGCCTGCTGGCAGATTTTCTGGAAGCAGAAGGATATGACACCTATCTTGCCCTGTCTGGTGAGGAAGCTTTGGAGGTTTATGCAGAAGAAACTGCAAAGCTTATCATTCTGGATATTATGCTGCCGGGGATAGACGGTTTTGCAGTGTGTAGTAAGATCAGGGAACATGCCAATATTCCTATTATCATCGTAAGTGCAAAAGAGGGAAAAGAAGATAAGCTAAATGGTCTTTTTCTGGGGGCAGATGATTATATCGAAAAACCATATGACATTGATATTTTGCTGGCAAAGGTAAAGGGTATCTTCAAAAGGAGATACTCAACGGAAGAAATAATAGAAGGAAACATCCGTCTGGATAAAGTGGGGCGGCATTTATATGTAGATGGAACAGAAGTGGCTGTAACGGTAAAGGAACTGGATTTGATGATTTATCTGATGGAAAACAAGGGTAAGGTGCTGACCAAAGATGAACTGTTTCACAAAATCTGGGGATTTGACAGTGACAGTGAGCCGCAGACGTTAACGGTGCATATTAAATGGCTGCGGGAAAAATTAGAGGAGGATCCGAAAAAGCCCCGGCATATACAGACTGTGTGGGGTGTAGGGTATCGCTTTGGCTAACCTGATGGTAATTAAGCAATACTATTTAACAATGTGTTGTATATTGGTGTATTGACATATAGTTGTTAATAATGGCACCGGTTGTAAAAGATAGGAATAGAATATGAAGCAAGTGAACAGACTCATTTTTCTGGTTGTTTTTGTTTTTTTATTGCTGATGTGTGCAGTCGATATTTATCTTACACAGAAAAGCTTTCAGAATGCAGACAGGCAGTACAGAGTATCCATTAATAGAATAGAGAAGGCTGTTACAGTGTTTGAGAAGGAAAAAAAGCGGGCACCAGTCAATCTGGAGGAACTGATACAGTATACAGGTATGGGAGAGTATTCACAGGTGACGGGCTTGTATAGTATTGCACCTGCTGACCATACAAAGCAGGATGTGGACGATTTTTTACGGGAAGAAATGTCAGATTATGCAGTGTTTGCGACGGGAGAATATTATTACAAAATAACCTATCGTTCAGATAAACAGATAAAGGGGCAGATGCTCCTGCTGGTAAACACGATGGGTTTTGTCATGTTGGCAGTGGTTCTGGTATTTTTGTTTTATATCAAACAAAAGATTCTCATGCCTTTTTACTGTCTTTCGGAGGTTCCTTATGAGCTGTCAAAAGGGAATCTGACAATTCCTCTGAAAGAAAATAGAAACAGGTTTTTTGGCAGATTCGTATGGGGGCTGGATTTGCTCAGGGAAAATCTGGAGGAGCAAAAGATAAGGGAACTGGAACTGCAACGGGAAAAGAAAGTTCTTTTATTATCATTATCCCATGACATTAAAACACCTCTTAGTGCAATCAAGCTGTATGCCAGGGCATTAAGTAAAAATCTTTATCATGAGGAGCACAAAAAATTAGAGGTTGCATGCAATATCAATGATAAAGTAGATGAAATAGAGGGTTACATTTCAGAAATCGTAAAAGCTTTCAATGAGGATTTTCTTCATTTTGAAGTGACAAATGGGGAAGTTTATATAAAGGAAGTGCTAGAACAAATCAGGGAGTATTATGAAGATAAAATGGTATTAAACCAGATAGAATTCAGCATGGGAGATTACAGGGACTGTCTGGTATACGGTGATAAAGACCGACTCATAGAGGTTCTGCAAAATATTATTGAAAATGCGATCAAATATGGCGATGGGAAGAAAATCTGGCTGGAGATGGAGCGGGAGGATGAAGAATATAAAATTTGGATTTGTAATACGGGTTGCAAACTTCCGAATAAGGAGCTGCCGCATATTTTTGACAGTTTTTTTAGGGGAAGCAATGTAGAAAAAAGGCCGGGAAGCGGTCTTGGACTTTATATCTGTCGGCAGCTTATGCATTTGATGGAAGGGGAGATTACCTCAGCGATTGTTCCTGAGGAAAATGACCATATAATGAGCATTTGTGTGGTAGTGCATTTAATTTAATAAAAAAAGAATTTTTCGGGTTCCAAAACAATAGGCTGAGTAGATCAAAATAATGATTTTATAATTTTGGCACATTCCGTTCAATTTATCTGTACTGGTAAAGAAGAGAGTGTGCAGAACGGACTTGGGGCATGATAAAGGGGCGGATAATCCGCCCCTTTATCCACATAATGTTCATTCCTGAATCCCTGATTTCTTTTTGACCATAATTCCAACAAAAGTAGTAAATGGCTTAATGATGCTTTCAAAATACTTTTTATCATTCAAAGCAAATTCATGGTTTGTATCAAACCATTCCTGCCAGGGCAATTCAAACAATGACATTTCCCAAGTTTTGATATTTTCGATATCTTCGTGCGTTCCTAAGGTTTGTCTCCAGAAGCCGGCACTTTGAAACATATATGCTTCTGCTCCCAGCCACGGTGTAAGCAGTTCTTCGCTTCGTCCGTCATATTCGTTTTTGATTCCCGGAATTACAATAAGCACTATTCCGCCTCTTTTTATGTAAGGCAGAATATTATTAACAAAGAACCCCTCTTTTCCGGCAAAATAATGATACGAATCAATGCTGATTAAGGCATCAAACATTTCTTTATCAAAATGTAGATTTTCAGCATCTTCATGTATAGGAATCAACGTATCTTCCATATTCCATTGCAAAAAACGCTTATGGTTTTCCTCTTTTGAAATCCACAAATCATTTGCATATACCGTTGCACCGGTTTCCTTTGCTATAAATAAGCTGGTCACACCACTGCCACAACCCAGATCCAGAACCAGATTGTCTGATGTATATTGTAATGGATATTCCTCAAGTAATTTGTCCAAAAGTCTTAAGCAGTTTGGTCCCATCATAAAGGGAACTTTAAAATATTTTCTATAAGTATCACTTCGCATTGTAATTGCTCCTTTCTGGTTTTGATAACTAAATTTAAATCCAGTATTTATTGTACTGAAATTATTACTTACTATGATATATTGGAATTATCTAAGCGTTTCATAAAAAGAAAATTAAACTGCTTGTTCTATTCATCTGATTCTATCACAACATCAGTATATTTTCTTTTCATATCGTGTCGCTTTTTCCGATTTGTGGCTGTTTCGAATATAATTGAAAAATCATAATCTTCCGGATAAAGCTCTGTTGCGGCCACATGAAGTTTTACCCGTTTATGATTAATCCAGATTTTTTTATTCGGCAGCTGTACCCTTAACACTCCTTTTTCGTTGATTGGAACACACACTATTCCTATCTTTTTCTCAGGATAAACCATTACGCTGTCACCGATTTTATATTTGGTGCAAAGCTCTATATGATTATTTCTTTTTTTGGTTTTGGAAATCTTAGTGGAATTTTTCTTAATAATATTACTTTCAGGTTTATGAAACATATGTGACTTCACTGCATTTTCACCATATGCAGCACGAATTGCCACCCTTAACATTTCATTTGGCATTCCCAGCCTGTCCGCAATATAAAATGCACAGCTATCGCCTGCTTCTCCAATTACCATTTGATAAGTGGGACTTAATGTTTCTTTATCAAAAGCCATTCTTGCATTGACGATATCCTCTGCCATAGTTGCATATTCCTTTACCTCCGGGTAATGGGTTGTCACTAAGAAAATGGCACCGCTTTTTCTGAGTTCTTCTAATATTGCGATTGCAATTCCCATGCCTTCCGCAGGATCTGTTCCGGAGCCTAATTCATCCATGATAATAAAGCTATTCTTATCTGATTCCCTTAAAACTTCCAGCACATTAATTATATGTGCAGAAAATGTAGACAGATTTTCGGACAGATTCTGTCCGTCACCGATATCACACAGGTAAGCGCTGTTCATACATATATCTGCCTGCTTACATGTTACATGCAGCCCGCATTGTGCCATAATACAATTCAGCATAACCGTTTTGATTGCTACTGTTTTTCCTCCCGTATTAGGACCTGTTATAACAATGCCACGTACATCTTTGCCTATATCAAACTGTAATGGTACTGCAATACTTTTATCCATCAAAGGATGCCTGGCCTCAGCTAGTATGATTCTTCGTTCTGTATTTATCATCGGTTCTATTGCATCCATGTCAATGCTTAATTTTCCTTTGGAAAAGATAAAATCCAATTTTTCAATCATTGTCAGGTTTTCATTCAAAACAGATGATGATGCCAAAACAAAAGCTGATAAGGTATATAAAATATGATACACCTCATTTTCTTCACTTATTTTTAGCAACTGCAATTTTTCATAATATTTTGCAACACTTGTCGGTTCAATAAATAGAGTGCTGCCTGTAGAAGACTTGTCGATGATACTGCCGGATATTTTAAGTTTATATTCTTTTTTTACAGGAATACATACACGTTCGTTTCTAAGCGTACAGTAGTTATCCGTCATATACTCTTTATGGGAGCGCATGATTTGTTCTGCCTTCTGTTTCATCTGTTCTTCACATTTGGCAATTTGATTTCGTATCTGTCCTAGTTCTTTTGATGCGTAATCATCTACAACACCATTCCTGATTTTGCTGCATATTTCTTCACGCAATTCCGAAATGGAATCCAGATTTTCGTCATAATAAGCCAGGGAATTATTATACATTTTCCCCCTTTCCAAATACGCCTTCAGCCTTTTTATTGCAACCAAAATTTTTTCCACCCGTTCTAATTGATATGGTGTTAGACAGTCCCCTTTGTCTGCAATCAACAAAATATCTTTTATTTCAGAGATATTTTGCAATGGCGGTGTTCCCAGTTTTTCAATCAGATTTCTGGCATCGGTGGTATCAATTAACTGTTTTTTTAATTCATTTTCAGAGAAGTACAATGAAATTTCTCTGATTTTTTCTTTTGCCGGGTCAGTAATGGCTAAATCGGCCCATCTCTCTTTGACCTTATCAAATTCAATTTGTCTGTCAATATTCATTTTGTTATCCTTTCACTCTAAATTATGATATCGCCTTACACGCAAAAAACCATAGCTACCTTAAGTGCATTAAGATACTATGGTTTTTCGATTTCTATAATGATTATCCTATATATTTCAAGAAGGCAGGACAAAGTGTCTTCGACATCGAAGTACGAATCTTAGCAGGCTCCGTAGGAGCTGTCAATAGGAAACGAAGTCCTGTTCAAATAAAAACAGCATGACCATACAGCCATGCCAATATCATCTATGGAAATATATATACCACAATATTAAGCAATTGTAAGGCGAAAACGCTGACAACATATGTTGCCAACAAATGGGCAGACTTCTAACATAAACGAAAAGTCACCCTTGCAATATTTATTTTGCAATTTTCTCCATTACAATAACACTTAACATGCAA
>CAJUFL010000070.1 GCA_910585605.1 uncultured Lachnospiraceae bacterium
AGATAAAAAGAAGCTGCCGCTTCACGAATCTCATTTCGTTAAAGCGACAGCCCCACTTTTTTTGGTAGATGCTTTTAATAAGAGGTAAGATGTGGTATACTTTAAAACAAAGTATTCCACATAAGGAATGGTATTTGGATAGGACGATATCCTTATAATTAGTGAATGAATAGGGAATGACACATGAGTAAAAAGAAAAAAATAGCTGCTGGTTTTGCCATGCAGGCAACAATTCTGGCAGCTGCAAGTATTGTATCAAAGTTGATTGGAATGATTTATAACATTCCCTTTGCAAATATATTAAGAAAAAGTGGAGAAGGGTATGGTAACGGATATTATGGTGCTGCCCAGACATGGTATTTCTATATTTTAATTATTGCGACATTTAGTATTCCTTCCGCAGTGTCAAAGATTATGGCAGAACGGATTGAGCGGGGAGAGTACCGCAATGTGAAGAGGATTTTTAATGGTTCCATGTTGTATGTAATGGTAGTGGGTCTGGCGGCGGCTGTATTTGCTTATGTGGCTGCACCTTATCTGGTGTCCCCAAATGCAGTGCTGTCTTTCAGGGTATTGGCTCCTACCATATTCTTTTCAGGATTCCTTAGTGTATACCGGGGGTATTTTCAGGCCTATGGTAATATGGTGCCAACTTCGGCTTCACAGGTGATTGAACAGATTTTTAATGCAGTGGGAAGTATTACGCTGGCGCTTTTGTTTATAAAATGGGCATCTGCTTTGGGCAGGGAAAGTGAGATTGACAAATTTGGTGCTGCCGGCGGGACGATCGGAACAGGTGTAGGTCTACTTGCGGGTCTGGTTTATATGATGGTTCTCTTTCGGAAGGAGAAAAGGGAGCTGAATGTACGTATGGAGGCAGATGTGACGGAACATATTCTGTCTTACAGGGAAGTGATCAAGCTGTTGTTAATGATCGCTACACCTATTATATTAAGTTCAGCTATCTATAATGCCAATGCCATGCTGGATATGACTATTTTTCAAAAGGTGTCTAAGGCAATGGGTTATGGAAAAGGAGTGATAGACGGGCAATATGGATTATACAGCCGGATGTACTTAGTACTTGCAAATGTACCGATTGCCATGGCATCAGCGGTTGCATCGGCAGTCATTCCGGGAGTCTCTAGTGCATATGCTGTAGGGAATAAGAAAGAATGCAATCGTAAGCTTAACCAGTCCATGGAGTTGACAATGGTTATGACAATCCCCTGTGCAGTAGGATTTGCCGTCCTTGGAAAGCCAATTGTACGGTTGTTATATTACAGTCTGACAGAAGAAGAGGTTGATATGGTGGGAATGCTATTATTACTTGGAGGTATTTCTATTGTAATTTATGGTATATCCAGTGTATTAAATGGGGTATTACAGGGAATCGGGAAAGTAAATGTTCCTGTCATCAGTGCAGTTGTTGCTTTGCTGCTTCATATGGTACTATTGGTATTTCTTGTTGCAGTATGCAGGGTGGGAATTTATTCACTGATTTTTGCAACGGCATTTTATGCAGTTATTGTCGTATTTATGAATTATCTTTATGTGAAAAAGTATCTGGGTTTTCGGATGAAGTGGAAACATATAGTATGGGTTCCGATGATATCGGCTCTTGTTATGGGGATTACCGCTGTTGTTTTATACAATGGGCTTTATCTGTTATTGGGGTATGTGATGGGAGAACGAGTCTGCAATGGGGCGGCAGTTTTAACCGCAATCGTATTGGCGGCTTGTGTTTATTTTATTTCCATGATTAAAATAGGAGGTTATACAAAAGATATGCTGCTGGCATTCCCAAAAGGGGCATTACTTGTCAGAATTGCAGAGAAATTACATTTGATTTAATTCTAGTTGAAACGAGGTGTTTATGATGAAATTAGTATTTATCGGAGCGGATCATGAAGTAACCGGAAGCTGTCACTGTTTGCAGGCATGTGATAAGAGTATTCTGATTGACTGCGGGATGGAGCAGGGACAGGACATATATGAGAATCAGGAACTGCCGATGAATCCTTCGGATGTGGATTACATATTGCTTACCCATGCACATATTGACCATTCAGGGCTTTTGCCGCTAATGTATGCAAAGGGATTTCGGGGGCAGGTTTATACTACAAAGGCAACAACAGACCTTTGCCAGATTATGCTAAGAGACAGTGCCCATATTCAGGAGTTTGAGGCAGAATGGAGGAACCGGAAAGGAAGAAGAGCCGGTGAAAAGGAATATGTGCCGCTTTATAGTATGGATGATGCCATAGGAGTACTGGAGCATTTTGTTCCATGTCAGTATGAGGATATGATCGAACTGACAGAGGGGATTAAAATCAGATTTTCTGATGTCGGTCATTTGCTGGGCTCTGCCAGTATTGAGGTATGGCTGACAGAGGGGGATATTTCAAAGAAGATTGTATTTTCAGGAGATATCGGCAATATCAATCAGCCTATCATCAAGGACCCGCAGTATCTGAAAGAGGCAGATTATGTGGTAATGGAATCTACATATGGTGACCGCAGTCATGGAGGAACACCGGATTATGTCGCAGACTTTACCAGAATCATAAAGGAGACCTTTGATAAGGGGGGGAATGTTGTCATCCCTTCTTTTGCAGTGGGAAGAACCCAGGAGCTTTTATATTTTATCAGAAAGATAAAATATGATAATCTTTTGCCGGAATATGAGGGGTTTGAGGTATATGTTGACAGTCCGCTGGCAATTGAGGCGACTAATATATTCAACAGAAATGTGGAATCCTGTTTTGATGAAGAGGCAATGGAGTTGGTCAGACAGGGAATCAATCCGATTTCATTTCCGGGTTTGAAAACAGCTGTTACCAGTGATGATTCCAAGGCAATCAATTTTGACATGAAACCGAAGGTGATTATTTCTGCTTCCGGTATGTGTGAAGCAGGGCGGATCAGGCATCATTTAAAGCATAATCTCTGGAGAAAAGAGTGTACTATTTTATTTGTGGGTTATCAGGCACATGGAACTTTGGGGCGGAGTATTGTGGAAGGTGCACCGAATGTAAAACTGTTTGGAGAACAGATTGAGATACGTGCAAAGGTTGAAAAGCTGGATGGTATCAGTGGTCATGCAGACCAGGAGGGATTATTAAAGTGGCTGCATTCTTTTGAGCCAAAACCGAAAGTATTTGTGGTGCATGGTGAAGATCTGGTATGCGAACATTTCAAGAAAATGATACAGGATGAGGGATATGAAGCAATTGCACCATTTTCAGGAGCAGAGTTTGATCTTGGTGCTAATGAATTGATCTTCCAGGGTGTTGCAGTACGGAAAGTAAAAATCAGCCAGAAGGCATTTCGGGCACAGGCAATCTTCGAACGTCTTGTGGCAGCGGGTAATCGTCTTCTTACGGTTATTGCCCATAATAAAGGCGGGGCAAATAAAGATCTGGTTCGATTTACAGACCAGATTAACAGTCTGTGCGATAAGTGGGAACGGTGATTAAATTAGTTTTTTTGTTCTGTGTTTTGTTCCTTAAACCAATATCAGGTAAATAGCCGGGTTTTATGTTTGAAATATAAATAGGGGCTTGAAAAGCCTTTAAATGCAAGGTACAATAGGGGTAGCAAGGTCACATGTTACCCCTGTTATATGATATATTTTTTATTATCGGGAACAGATAACATGGGATAGATAAGATGCAGGAGAGAAAAAGTGATGGACCTTGAATCGGAGAAATCTGATTTGAGGTTTTTTTTGTTGGAGGAGATAGCAATGGAAAAACGTAAAAGAATTGCATTGCTGGTTGGACAACCGGAAGAAAATTATCAGAATCTGTTTATACAGGGATTTTTAAATCAGGCATTTGCAAGTGATTGGGATGTGTGTATTTTTGCGATGTATCAGAAATATCAGGAATCTGCTGCCAGAGAGGTTGGAGAGTCCAATATTTTTTCTTTGATTCAGTACAATTTGTTTGATGCATTTATTATTCTTCTTGACACTTTGCAGACACCGGGTGTAGCAGAACGGTTAGAAGAACAGATAAAGAAATCCTTTTCCGGACCTGTTCTATGTATAGATAAACAAAGTAAATATTTTCCAACAATCATGAACGATAACTATTATCCGGTTAAAAAGCTGTTAGTCCATTTGATAGAACATCACGGATTGAAGGATATTGCGTATTTAACAGGAAAAGAATGGCATCTCCATTCCCAACAGAGATTGCAGGCATATGTTGACTGTATGAAGGAATATGGACTGCCAGTAAAAGATAACCGCATATTTTATGGCGATTTCTGGTATAGCAGTGGAGAAAGTATGGTGGAAAAGCTGCTAAAGGACAGAGAGAATATGCCGGAAGCGATTGCGTGTGCAAATGACTGTATGGCAATTGGTGTGGCAAAGGCATTGACAGAGAATGGGATTCGTGTGCCAGAAGATGTTGCTGTTGTTGGTTATGATTCCGTGGAGGAAGGTCAGACAAGCCCGAAGCCAATTACTTCCGTTCCGATTCCGGCGAAAGCTTTTGGAGATTATGCGGCAAAATGTTTGCAGGCCATGTTTGACGGCTCTACCCTGCCAGAGTTCCAGGCTGATCCGGATTTATTTATCGGCAGCAGCTGTGGATGTCAGAATGACAGTATGATTCCTAAACTACAGCTTCGGGAAAACTGGGGAACTGATATTTCGGAACACAGCTTTTACTCCTGTTTTAATCATATGATGGAGGATATGTTATCCCAGTCGGATTTTAAAAATCTGATGAACGTGATTTTCTCTTATATTTATCAGATTCGCGGGTTCGAAAGCTTTCACCTTTGCTTAAATGAGCATTGGGGAAATTTTAAGGATATGGGAAAGTCTGATGCGGAATGGAAGGATTATACAAAACAGATGATTCCTATATTGGAATGTGGTACTGGAGGAGAAAACAGGGATAAAATAGATTTGAAGGGTAGATTTAAAACAGAAGTCCTTCTGCCGGATCTGTATGTGGATAGGGATAAGCCTAAGGCGTATTTTTTCACACCCCTGCATTTTGAAGACCGTTGTTTAGGTTATGCAGTGATCAGTTACGGTAATGAGGCAAAAAGTTATAATGATACTTATCGGCTGTGGCTTAGAAGTGCTATGCAGGGATTGGAATGTTTTCGTAGAATAGAGGCGTTGCGACAGAGCAGTACTTTATTAGAGGAAAGCCAGATTCGGGATTCTCTTACCGGTTTATATAATTATAAGGGTTTTATCCGGCAGTCCGAGGCATTGATTAAAAGAGCCAAGAGACTGAATTGTTATATCAGTACAATGGCAGTAGATATCAGGAGTCTGGCTGTGATTAATGATGAACATGGAAGAGAAGAAGGAAATCAGGCAATTATAAAAGTTGCCAGATGTTTGGAAGGCTGTATTGATGACGGAATGAGCTGCTGCTTGGGAAATGGTGAATATATGGTTGCCATTTTATCGGGTAATAATGACAGGAAATTGATTCATCTGATTCGAAACAAACTGCTTAATATGCTGGAAAAATATAATAACGAAAGACCCGCAGATTATGCTTTGCTGGTATATACGGGAAGTGTAACCGGCAGGGTGAATGATGTAACGGAGTTTGAACATCTGGTTAATGGTGCAGTGAGCAGGAAAAACGGAAACAAGGTCAGTGAACAGCGTATCACAAATAATTCGAAATTAACGGCAGAAGAGCTGGAAGAGGCTCAGATTGTACGAAGGGTTTTAGAGGAAAATTTGTTTTTATATCATTTTCAGCCTATCATCAATGCAAAAAATGGAGAGGTTTACGCTTATGAGGCATTGATGAGAGCAGATGTTACTCCATATCTGTCTCCAATAAAGGTACTGAAATATGCCGATTATTTTGGTAATTTGTATGATGTGGAGAAAGCGACATTTTTTAATGTGATTAAACAGATTAAGGATAATGAGGATTTGTTTTCCGGCAAAAAAGTATTTATCAACAGTATTCCGGGAAACATGCTGAAAGATGAAGATGCTGTCTGGCTGGAAAAGGAAATCATGGAGCATGCAGGACAGATCGTTGTGGAACTGACAGAGCAGACAGAGATAGATGATGAAGCTTTGGCACAGATGAAGGCAAGTTATGAAAAAATGGGGATAGAAACCGCAGTTGATGATTATGGAACCGGTTATTCCAATGTTACCAATCTGCTGCGCTATATGCCGAACTATGTTAAGATTGACAGAATGCTTTTGACAGAAATTCAGAACAGCCCTCAGAAACAGCATTTTGTGAGGGAGATAATTGAATTTGCACATGATAATGCGATTATGGCTCTGGCAGAGGGGATTGAGACATCAGAGGAGCTTGAAATGGTGATTCATCTTGGTGCGGACCTGATTCAGGGATTCTATACAGCTAAGCCATCCAAAGCAGTAGTGGAAACCCTTGATAATACAGTTGTGAGTGAAATTTTGCAGTACAATAAGAAAAGGGAAAGCCAGAAAGTATATGTTGCCGGCAGAGAAGGAAGGGTTTCACTTGCAAAGCTTGTAGCAGATCAGTATGTTAAAATCCAGATTGTCCACGAAAAAACAACTTACAGGGATATTACTATTGTGGGAGTACCGGGAATGGTATCTCATATGACTTTGGAGATAGGAGACGGTTATCAGGGAAGAATCGTACTGGAGAATGTGGTTTTTGACAGTGGAAAAGCTGAGACCTGTATCAATATTGGAAAACAATGTGAGGTAATTCTGGTATTACAGGGAGATAATGAATTAAGAGCAGGGGGAATCCGTGTGCCGGAGGAGTCTAAGCTGATATTGGAAGGGAATGGAAATCTGCTGATACAGGAAGATCATACTGGGTATTTTGGTATTGGAAATGATTTGAAGTCAGCACATGGTACGATTGAATTTGAGCAGGATGGTATTGTTGAGATTCAGGCGAATGGAATGAAAGGAATCGGGATTGGCTCCGGTTATGGCGGAAATATTCATATTAATAAGGGAAAATATGTCCTGCATCTAAAAGGAAGAGAAGGGGTCGGCATTGGGGCTTTTTATTCGGATGTCAGTGCAGATATCTTACAATGTGATATTAATATGAATATTGATATTTCAAAAGGAGTTGGTATTGGTTCCATGGAGAAAAATGCCAGAATCAATCTGAAAAATCTTTCAGCAAGGTTTGTTTTTGGAGGGGAAAAGCTGATAGGAATCGGAACCGTTGACGGAGGGGAAAGTGAGATAGGAATCTACAATGCAAATGTAGACATGGATTTACGGGCAACAAATCTGTATGGAATCGGGGCAGAGAACGGTTTTATGAAATTAGACATAGAATATGCATCTGTCCGAATCAGCGGAGAGGGAAAATATGCATTAGCGTTTGGTAACAGGGATCGGAATGCCCGTATTCATATTGTAAATGCTACTGTGGACAGCAAGCTGAAATCTTCTCTTGACACGGATATGGGTGCCAGTGAAGAAGATATTTATATTGCAAATGCCCGGTGTATTTTTACCCTGAATGGGAAAAGTGTCGTACGGAAAGTAGAAGATATTGATCTGTAACGGCTGAGAATCCGGCAGATATTATAATGAATCAATTGAAATCATTGGGGCTGCCGCAGCAAAGATTACTGCAGCAGCCCTGAACTTTTTCATGTGATATCAGTTAATTGTGTTCAGATGTGTGACAGGAAGGTATACAGGTAAGCCATTCTGATACGAGATATCAGGTTCTCCTGTAATTAATGGAGCCATATAATTGACCAGATCAGGAGTGACGTCATTGCCGGCTTCATTGATCCACTGTCGGGGAATGGACTTGGCTTCATTGGCAATCCCCTTGATATCGGCAGTTGTAATTGCAGTCTGATAAGGGGAATCGGAGATTCGTTTTATTATCAGCATACATTTGGACATTCCGGAAGCAGCACATGAGACAGCATGAAGTCCTAGAGAAAAGGATTCTTCAATATCGGTAAGTGAAGAAATATGTGCTCCACAGCGCTGTAATACATTTAATTCAATAGAACGCACTTTTACATTGATGGCTTCTTTTATAAAATATTCCAGACATTTGCCGGCACCGCTTAACTGGGCATGTCCGAATTGGTCGCTGGCAGGTTTGGCAGCACTGAAATAGTTTCCGTCTTTATCCCGGATGCCTTCAGAAACTGCGATGATCACATTATTGCGTTTAGAAAGCTGTTCCTTTACATCTGCAATAAACTGGTCTTTGTCAAATGCCACTTCAGGGAAATAAATCAGATGAGGTGCAGTGTTGTAAGAATTTCTGGCAAGTGCGGAAGCCGCAGTAAGCCATCCGGCATCTCTTCCCATAATCTCTACTATAGTAACGCTTTTTACGCTGTAAATATAAGTATCATGGGCTACTTCAAGGATAGAAGAAGCGACATATTTGGCGGCAGAACCATAGCCCGGGGTATGATCCGTAATACAAAGGTCGTTATCAATTGTTTTGGGAATGCCGATGATCCGGATATCACTGCCAATTTGTTCCCCATAATGACTAAGCTTTGATACCGTATCCATGGAATCATTGCCGCCTATATAGAAAAATGCACCGATGTCATACTTTTTAAACTGATTAAAGATAAAAGCATAAGTAGCATCATCATCTTCGTAATCCGGAAGTTTGTACCGGCAGGAGCCAAGATACATGGAAGGACTTATTTTTAAGGTTTCAATAAAATCGGGAATCTCTTCGGCTTTTTCACTAAGGTTTAATATATGATTTTCTAAAATACCAAGGATTCCATAGATGGAGCCATATACAACATTATAATTTTCACTTTGAATAACAGCCTGGACAACACCTGCAAGAGAGGCATTGATTGCAACGGTAGGACCTCCTGACTGTGCAACGATTACATTTTTTTTCGACATGGAGTTTCTCCTTTTGTGATAATAATTCATTTATTATGAAAGAGGGTGTTTTAAAAGATAATGTTCCCCTTCCATTGTGTGTATAACTATGATACGTTAAACAATATAAAAATTCAAGGAATATTTTCTTGTATTTTTCTTATAGTTATTGTATAATTTAGATATGTTTTAGGAATGTTAATAAAGTAGAACTTCTGGTGTGCACGACAACTCTTGTAATTTTGAACCTACATTTATTTTTATGGGGAACTGATATTTATAAGCGGATGTCGGGCCGGCATTGACCGGATGGCAGATTCTTATGTGAAGTAGCCCACCTAGCCTGGCTAGGACTCAAAATGCAGGAAACGGCATAATCGGTTGTTCTACTTTAAGAATAGAGAAGTACTAAGGATTGATAAGATACGGAAGATTATACATAGTACAAAAGAAGAACGAAGCAGCATTGGACGACGGAGAGCATTTGCTTAAGTCTGATTGCTGCTTCTTGCATTTGCACGGGTCGATATATGAGTCTCTCAGTAATGCCGATAAAGCAGGAAATAGGAAGGTAGGATAAGATGAAACGAGAAAAGCAGGCTAAGAAAAAGAAAAAAGGATTATGGATTTTTCTATTTCTCCTGGTAATATTTGGAATAACGGGTGGGATACTGATTAAAACAGGTTTTTATCAGAAGGCAGTTGATAATCTTATGCCAAATGCAGAAGCCAATCGCCTGATTAGTTATCTGGGAATCAGTGACTATGAGTATACAGACAGGATAGGTTCCTGCTTTACAGTGAAGTCGGCAAAGAAACTGCTGGATTCGGCAAAGATTCCTTATGACAAAGCAGATATAACATTAGAACATATGCCGGGTTTTCTGGCACTTACCAGAAAGCAGTTTGAGCGGATGTATGATTCCATAATTGAAGAGCTCCAGCTGGACCGTCTGCAAAGTGTCAGTTTATACATATACGATATTGACAGTGCAAATGATAAGGAGATTGACGGAATCATTTATGAGGTAGTAGGCACCAGCAGCGGTGATTATTATATGGAAAAAGACTATGGACTGGACAGTGGCTATATAGGGAAGATTGTCCGGGTATATGTATCCAATAATGAGATTATCCTATGCCTTGGGGAAAGTGATGAGGATGTTAATATACGGAATGCATACGCATCAAAGATATCCGAGGAAGATGGTAAGAAATATCTGTTAGCTTATGTAAATGGAGGGATGCAGAAGCTTCCGATGTCTGGTAAAACTGAAGTCGGGGAAGTGCAAAACGGATGTCTTTGTGATATCACGATTTCCAATAAGGGTGTTACCCAAATTGCTGATCATACGGGTGAACTGATGACAGCAAAGATAACTTCTTATACAGAGGGTGTCGTTACGATTGATGGATCCGGGGATGCTTTGTATCTTTCGGAAGCATTTAATGTATATAAGGTGAATGGGGCTTTTAAAGCGATGAAATCGGCAGGAACATTGATCGGATATGATCAGGTTTCACTATATGTGAAAGATGGAATCCTGGAGGCAGCATTGATTACGGAGGATATTTATGCTAAAAATATCAGGGTGTTAATTAGTAACAGTGATTATTCGGATTATTACCATAATGAAGTAACCGTTACATCAGATACGGATTTTACGGTTACTTTTGGGGAGACTGTAAAAGAATATGCAGCGGGAGATAAAGTAGCTTTCAGAAATGGAAGTGAAGAATTGCAAAATGATAATGCGAAGATTGCTTCTAAAGTGGAAGGCGGCAAGATTAAGGTAAGTTCTGTTAAAAGGCAGGGAGGAAGTCCTGCTTACCGGGGCGCTTTAGAACTTTCCAAAGATGATAAAGGAGTGCTGTTGATCAATGAGCTTCCTGTGGAAGAATATCTGTATGGGGTATTACCAAGTGAGATGCCGGTTTCTTATGAGACAGAAGCTTTAAAAGCACAGGCAATCTGTGCACGGGCTTATGCATACAGGCAGATGGAGAGTAATACGTATTCACAGTATGGTGCACATCTGGATGACAGTGTTTCCAGTCAGGTGTATAATAATGTGGAAGAGGATGAACGTGCCATTTATGCAGTAGATGATACGTATGGAGTTGTTCCGTGCTATGGTGATCAGGTGATTGAAGCATTTTTCTTTTCTACGTCCTGTGGAACGACAAGTAATAACAGTGTTGTATGGGGAGGAAATCAGGAGCCATATTTACTGGATACTATGGAAACAGAACTGAATGATATGGCAAATCTCAATAATGAGGAAAGTTTCAGGAAGTTTATTGACGGTGAGCTGGGAACAGGTTTTATTGAGGCAGAGGAGCCGTTTTTCAGGTGGAGTGTCGGGTTTACAAAAGAGAAGCTGACAGAGGCGATTAATACACATTTGTATGAACGGATTGAGGCAATGCCGGAGAATCTGTTAGTGATGAATGCACAGGGGAATTATGAGAAAAGAGCAATTAACAGTATCGGTGAGCTGGTAAGTATTGAAGTGACCAAGCGGGGAAACAGTGGCATTATTGAGGAGATGGTGATAACGGGAACTGCTGAAACCATACTGGTAACTGGGCAGTCGAACGCACGGGCACTTTTAAGTCCGGAAGCAGTTGAAATCCGGAAACAGGACGGTTCTGTCGTAAAGGGCTGGAAGACGCTTCCAAGTGGATACTTTTATGTGGATGACAGTAATGGCTTTGTAATCCGGGGAGGCGGATTTGGGCATGGTGTCGGCATGAGCCAGAATGGGGCAAATGATATGGCAAAACTGGGGTATACTGCCAGTGATATCATAGGACATTATTATACGGCAGTAGAACTTAAGGATATGTATGAAATGATGGGAAAATAATATTGATCATATGTTTATAAATGATGGGTAGGAGCGGATATGTATAAACTCCGGGAAAATGAAAAGTTTTCTAAAATTAAAATACTTGCAAATTTTATTTACAAATTTTCTGTTAAGATAAGTGACAGTTATACGGCGGCATGTGCGGCACAGGCGGCATTCTTTGTATTGTTGTCAGTAGTCCCGCTGATCTCTTTATTATTAGCGGTTACGACATATCTGCCGTTTGGTCCCCAGGATGTACTGGACGTTTTAATGCGGGTGATACCGGATGAATTTGCGGCTTATGTTGCTGATATTATTAATGATCTGTACAGCAGAGCTGGCAAAACGGTAATTTCTGTTTCGGCAGTTGCACTGCTTTGGTCTGCATCTAAAGGAATTGCGGCCTTGATGGATGGATTTAACAGTATGTATCAGATTAGACAGGAGAATGGTTTTATAAAATCCAGAGCGATAGCAATTGTATATACCTTTTTATTCATTATCTTATTTGCTGTCGTTATGTCAATTTATGTTACGGTGAGCCATTATTATAAAAGTTATATCCGTGATATATTTGAGATTGGTTCCTTGGCGGCAGATATTTTGCTATTTATCCGGTATGCAATGGGCTGGCTGCTTTTTTATGCATTTATACTCATGCTATATGTAATACTGCCGGGAGGATTTGGGTTCCCAATGGGTCAGGAGGAAAAAATGAATTTGGGACGCAGGATTCAGTCCCAGATGCCGGGAGCCGCATTTTCTTCGGTAGCATGGCTGGTGATTTCGAGAGTAGTGTTAATCTATGTAGAATATTTTCCTAATTTATCCGTTATGTATGGTTCTCTGGCGGGAATAGTCATTGCAATGCTATGGCTGTATTTTTGTATGTATTCAATCTTTATCGGAGCAGTAATTAATTATTTATTGTCAAAAGGATACTTGACACGAGTAAAAAAGATGTTACAATAGGTTTATTAAATTAAGAATAAGGCAATGATGGTGCAAAAGAATAATATGTTCCAGCAGAGAGAGAAGGTCATTGGCTGTAAGCCTTCTTTGGTTCACGTATTATTTTAATTTCACACCGGAGTTTCAAAACTGAAGTTTTATATAAAGGAAAGGCAGTCATAGATGGCTTGACGGTTGTTTTGATGAAATGGTAGGTTTTGACGGGTCATGAACGTTAACACATGATGAGAGCCAAAGCAGAGGTTTTGGAATCAGGGTGGTACCGCGAGCAAGTTCGTCCCTTTTGGGACGGACTTTTTTCACGTTAGCTACGAGCCATGCGAGTATAATGATAAAACTGGCTATTGGGAGCTTGCTCACAAATAGGCAGTTTTATCATTATACTCATACGGCGAGAGCCGTGACCGAGATGGAGCAGAGCGAAATCGAGGTTGCATGGCGAAGAAAAGGCGAAAGCCGTGACCGATGCCAGAGACCTTGGAGAACGAAGAGAGCCTAGTTCGAAGGTATGCAAAGCAGATGGAGCGAAGCGAAATCGAGGTTGCATGGCGAAGAAAAGGCGAGAGCCGTGACCGATGCCAGAGACCTTGGAGAACGAAGAGAGCTTAGTTCGAAGGTATGCAAAGCAGATGGAGCGAAGCGAAATCGAGGTTGCATGGCGAAGAAAAGGCGAGAGCCGTGACCAACATGGAAATCGGGGGAAAGAAGAAAAATAATAGAAGGAGATAAATTATGAAAGAAAAATTAGAAGCAATTAAAGCGGACGCACTTGCGAAAATCGACAGTGCAAAGGATCTTGACAGCCTGAATGAGATTAAGGTTGCAATTCTTGGCAAAAAAGGTGAACTGACCGCTGTCTTAAAAGGAATGAAGGATGTTCCTGCGGAGGAAAGACCCATGGTGGGACAGATGGTGAACGAGGCAAGAACAGTAATTGAAGAGAAGCTTGAGGAGGAGAAAACAAAGATTGCAAGACTGCTCCGTACAGAAAAAATGAAGCGTGAAACAATAGATGTTACTCTGCCTGGTAAGAAGAATATGCGTGGACACAGGCATCCCAACCAGATTGCCCTGGAGGATCTGGAACGTGTATTTATTGGTATGGGATATGAGGTTGTGGATGGTCCGGAGGTAGAGTATGACCGCTATAATTTTGAATTATTAAATATTCCGGCTAACCATCCAGCGAAGGACGAACAGGATACCTTTTATATTACAAAGGATATTCTGCTTAGAACCCAGACCTCTCCGGTACAGGCCAGGGTAATGGAACAGGGCAGGCTTCCTATCCGTATGATTTCTCCCGGAAGAGTATTCCGTGCTGACGAAGTGGATGCTACCCATTCTCCATCCTTTCATCAATTAGAAGGGTTGGTCATTGACAAAGGGATTACTTTTGCAGATTTAAAAGGAACTTTGGAGCAGTTTGCAAAGGAATTTTTTGGAGAGAAGACAAAGGTAAAATTCAGACCGCATCATTTCCCATTTACGGAGCCATCAGCAGAAGTTGACATAACATGCTTTAAGTGCGGCGGAAAAGGCTGCCGCATGTGCAAAGGAAGCGGCTGGATTGAGATTCTTGGATGTGGTATGGTACATCCGAATGTACTGGATATGTGTGGGATTGATTCAAAGGAATATCAGGGATTTGCATTTGGTATCGGTTTGGAACGTGTTACGCTTCTTAAGTATGAAATTGATGATATGAGATTGTTATATGAAAATGATGTGAGATTTTTAAATCAGTTTTAATAGAATATTTGATATGGAAAGGAAAAGAGAATTATGAATACACCAATATCATGGTTAAAAGCGTATGTCCCGGATTTGGATGTGGATGTACAGGAGTTTGTAGATAAAATGACGTTGTCGGGTTCCCATGTAGAGGGATATGAGAAGAAAGACAAAAATTTAGATAAGATTGTTGTGGGCAGGATTGAGTCGATGGAAAAACATCCGGATGCCGATAAGCTGGTGGTATGCCAGGTAGATATTGGCAGCGGGACGCTACAGATTGTAACCGGTGCAAAGAATGTAAAGACCGGAGATATGATACCGATAGTATTGGACGGCGGTAAGGTAGCGGCTGCACACGGAGATGATACAGAGTATCCTGAGGGAATAAAGATTAAGAAGGGCAAGCTCCGTGGTGTGGAAAGCAATGGCATGATGTGTGGAATTGAAGAACTGGGCTCATCCAGAGATTTTTATCCTGAGGCACCGGAGGATGGCGTGTATGTGTTCCTGCCGGAATCAGGGGTAAAACCAGGAGATGATGCCGTAAAGGCATTGGGGCTTAATGATGTTGTGGTCGAGTATGAGATCACCTCAAACCGTGTAGATTGTTTCTCCATGATCGGTATGGCAAGGGAGGCAGCAGCAACCTTTAAAAAGCCATTTTACCCGCCGGTTATCACGGTGAAAGCAAACGATAAGGATGTAAATGATTTTATTAAAGTTACGGTAGAGGATACGGATTTATGCACCCGTTATACTGCAAGAGTGGTAGAAAATATCAAGATTGGTCCTTCACCGAAATGGATGCAGGACAGGTTAAAGGCAATGGGAATCCGTTCCATTAATAATCTGGTAGATATCACAAATTATATCATGGAAGAATATGGTCAGCCAATGCATGCTTATGATCTGGATACCATTGTAAAACGTGAGATTATCGTAAAACGTGCCAAGGACGGAGATACTTTTACCACATTGGACGGACAGGAGCGGAAGCTGGATTCCGGTGTACTTATGATTTGTGACGGGGAAAAGGAAGTTGGAATTGCAGGAATCATGGGTGGTGAAAATTCCATGATTACGGATGATGTGAAAACGGTATTATTTGAGGCTGCCTGCTTTGACGGCACCAATATCCGTCTGGCTTCTAAGAGAATCGGGTTACAGACCGATGCATCCTTCAAATTTACAAAGGGTCTTGACCCGAATACAGCGTCAGAAGCAATCAACAGAGCCTGCCAGCTGGTAGAGGAAATGGGATGCGGTGATGTAGTAGGTGGTATAGTAGATGTTTATCCAAAGCCTGTTACAGAAAAAGTGCTGCCATTTGAGCCGGATCGTTATAACAATTTATTGGGAACAAATATTTCCAGAGAAGATATGCTATCATATTTTAAACGACTGGATCTCGTGTACAATGAGGAAGATGATACCCTTACCATTCCTACTTTCCGTCAGGATTTAGGGTGTATGGCAGACTTGGCAGAGGAAGTGGCAAGATTTTACGGTTATGATAATATTCCGGTTTCCCTGCCAAAGGGAGAAGCAACTGTAGGTAAAAAACCATTTAATCAGAGAGTGGAAGATGTGGCAAGGGAAATCTGCGAGCGGAACGGTTTTTCTGGTGGTATGACGTATTCCTTTGAGAGCCCTAAAGTATTTGACAAGCTTCTGCTGCCGGAAGATGTAAAAGAACGTCAGACGGTTGTGATTTCTAATCCGTTAGGTGAGGATTTTTCGATTATGAGAACAGTTTCCTTAAACGGCATGCTGACTTCTCTTGCGACCAATTATAACAGAAGAAACAAAACAGCAAGACTTTATGAGCTTGGAAACATTTATATCCCCAAATCTCTTCCGTTAGATGAACTTCCAGACGAGAAAATGAGGCTTACCATGGGTATGTATGGAGACGGTGATTTCTTTACCTTAAAGGGTGCGGTAGAAGAAATTTTTGAAAAGCTGGGTATTGCCGGTCAGGTTGAATTTGAGCCGGGCAGTGATATTCCGTATCTGCACCCGGGGCGTCAGGCAAAGATGGTAAAAGGCAAGCTGGATATTGGTCTTATTGGTCAGGTTCACCCTGAGGTGGGTGACAACTATAACATGAAGGCAGATGCTTATATAGCGGTGCTCAACATGGATGTGCTGACAATGCTTGCAGGTTTTGACCGTAAATATGAGGGAATTGCAAAATATCCGGCAAGTACCAGAGATCTTTCCATGGTAATGGATAAGAGTCTTTTTGTAGGACAGATTGAGCATGTTATTACAAAAAATGCCGGCAAGATTCTGGAAAGTGTGGAGCTCTTTGATGTCTATGAGGGAGAGCAGGTAGGCGAAGGAAAGAAATCTGTTGCATTTTCATTAATCTTCCGTGCAAAAGACCGGAATCTGGAGTCTGCTGAAGTAGATAAGGCAGTGGAAAAGGTTTTGGATGCATTGAAAAAGCTGGGCATTGAGCTTAGAGGATAAAAATTTAGTCAAAAAAGTATTGACAAATCTGTCAATATAGAATAGACTACCAATGGTGTGAAACCGTCTGGATGTGGCTCAGCTTGGTAGAGCGCTACATTAGGGATGTAGAGGTCGCAAGTTCAAATCTTGTC
>CAJUFL010000071.1 GCA_910585605.1 uncultured Lachnospiraceae bacterium
ACAGCTTATTCAAGTGCGCCAATTTATGGTTTTCCTCTACTTTCTTTCACACTAACACTCCTCTGCTGAATTTTTATATATTGTATCATTTTGTGCATGTTTTGTCTAATTGAGTTTATAGACTTAAACGGCCAAAATTCATATAATAACATTAGAAATTGAGACGGAGATAAAAGAAGAAGGTATCAGTTAGTTGAAACTGAAATGGGAAGAAGCATGAAAAAACGTGTATGTCTTAAAGGAGGTTACAAGATGTTAGTGCCAAGATATTATGAGAATCTTTCGATACTACATGAAAACACTATGCCAACAAGAGCATATTACATTCCTGCATCGAAGAGAATGGATGATCTGGTAGAGCATAGAGAAAATTCAGACAGAATTCAGTTCTTGAATGGAACTTGGAAGTTTAAGTATTTTGAAAGTATTTACGATGTAACAGAAGCTTTTTATGAAGAGGGATTTAGTACAGAAGGCTTTTCTGATACAAAGGTTCCGGGTGTATGGCAGATGGATGGATATGATAATCATCAGTACACAAATATCAAATATCCATTCCCTTTTGATTCACCTTTTGTGCCACAGGATATTCCTTGTGGGGAATATGTTTATGAGTTTGAATATGAAAAATCCGAAAAAACTCCAAAAACATATCTTAACTTCGAAGGTGTAGATAGCTGCTTTTATGTATGGTTGAATGGAAAGTATGTGGGATATAGTCAGGTTCCTCATGCAACAAGTGAATTTGATGTTACAGAGTTAATCAAAGAAGGAAATAACAAGATTGCAGTTCTTGTTATGAAGTGGTGTGATGGTTCTTATTTAGAAGACCAGGATAAATTCCGTATGAGTGGTATCTTCAGAGATGTATATCTTCTTAAGAGACCTGAGAAAGCGGTTAGAGATTATCGTGTAAATACAGTTGTGAAAGATAACAAAGCAACAATATCTCTTGACGTGATGTTTACAGCGAACACAGAGGTAAAGGTTGTTTTAGAAGATAAAGATGGAAACACTGTAAGCGAAAAAGAAATTGCTGAAGAAGGAACTCTTACATTAGAAGTTGAAAATCCGGTTCTTTGGAATACAGAAAATCCATATCTTTACACATTGGTTCTTGAAACTGAAAATGAAACAATCGTTGAGTATGTAGGTTTCAGAACAATCGAGATTATTGATAAGGTTATCTATTTCAACGGACAGAATATCAAGTTTAGAGGTGTTAATCGTCATGATTCTGATCCTGTTACAGGTTTTGCAATCAGCATGGAACAGCTTATGACAGATCTTACAATGATGAAACAGCATAACTTCAATTCCATTAGAAGTAGCCATTATCCAAATGCTCCGTATTTCTATCAGTTGTGTGATAAGTACGGATTCATGGTTATTGATGAAGCTGACATTGAAGCACATGGACCTTTCTTAATTTACAGAAAAGAAGATACTGACTATAACAGATTTAAGCGTTGGAACGAACAGATTGCTGATGATCCGGCATGGGAAGCGTCAATTTTAGACCGTGTGAAATTGATGGTAGAAAGAGACAAGAACAGACCATGTATTGTTATGTGGTCAATGGGAAATGAGAGCGCATATGGATGTAATTTTGAAAAGGCGCTCAAGTGGACAAAAACATTTGATCCAAGCAGAATCACACAGTATGAAAGCGCTAGATATAGAAATTATGATGTGACATATAATTACGAGGATTTGGATATCTATAGCAGAATGTATCCTGCTTTTGATGAGATATATGAATTCTTAGAAAAGGATGCTAGCAAGCCATTCTTGTTGGTTGAATATTGTCACAGTATGGGAAATGGTCCTGGAGATTTCGAGGATTACTTCCAACTCATTCAGCAGCACGATATTATGTGTGGCGGATTTGTATGGGAGTGGTGTGACCACGCAATAAATAAGGGTGTAGCTGAAAACGGGAAAACAGTTTACTACTATGGCGGTGATCATGGTGAGAAGGTGAATGATGGAAACTTCTGTATGGATGGACTTGTATATCCTGATAGAAGACCTCATACTGCACTTCTTGAATATAAGAATGTATATCGTCCGGCAAGAGTGGTTTCATACGATAGCAAGAATGGAAAAGCAACACTTCACAACTATATGGATTTTGACGACTTGAAAGATTTTGTAGACATTAGTTATGAAGTGACAGCGGATGGAATAAAAGTTGATAGTGGGAATATTGCTGCAATATCAGTTGCACCACATTCAGAAGAAACTGTAGATCTTAACATTAAGATTCCTGCAAAAGGAAGAGTATATCTTAAAGTGATTTACAAGTTGAAAAAAGAAATGGTTCTTATTCCTGTAGGTCATGTACTTGGTTTTGATGAGATTCTTGTTGAAAATGCAGATGGTAAAAATCAGACAGCACAGAAATGGCTTGAGAGTGCTAAAGAAGAAAAGGAAATGGACGTAGTTGAAACAGAAAGTCAGGTTGTGATTAAAGGACAGACTTTCAACTATATTTATTCGAAGAAAAATGGAATGTTTACAAGCCTTTGCTACGCTGGAAGAGAATACTTAAATCATCCAATGGAAGTTAATATCTGGAGAGCACCTACAGATAATGATATGTATGCAAAACTTGAGTGGAAGAAAGCGCATTATGATGGTGCATATGTTAGAGCATACGAGACAGTGGTTTGTCAGAATAAGGAAGTGGTTGAGATTAGAGTATCTGCATCAATGGGTGCAGCTACTGTGCAGAAAATAATGGATATTGAAATCGTATGGAGTATCGATGGAAACGGAGGAATTACATCATCTATGAGTGTTAAGAAAGATGAAGAATTCCCTGATTTGCCAAGATTCGGTATTCGCTTGTTCTTAAATAACAAGCTGGAGAATGTTTCTTATTACGGTATGGGCCCTTACGAGAGCTACCGAGATAAGCATAGAGCAACTAGCCACGGTTTATATCGTGCAAAGGTTGGTGAGATGCATGAGGACTATATAAAGCCACAAGAGAATGGAAGCCATTACGATTGTGACTACGTAGAACTTGCAAATGGTCAGTTTGGTCTTGCTGCAGCATCAGAAAAGACGTTCTCCTTTAATGCTTCTGTTTATACACAGGAAGAATTGGAAAATACTAAGCACAATTACGAACTTGTAAAGTCTGACAGCACAGTGCTTTGTATTGATTATGCATTAAACGGAATAGGTTCAAACAGCTGTGGACCTGTTGTAATGGATGCATATCGATTTGATGATGTAGAATTTGAGTTTGGATTCAAATTAGTTCCATTTGTTAAGGGGTAAAAAATAATTGTATAGAAGGTAATGGGCGTCTTAACATGTTCTGACCGGGAAGAGATGCCTAGATCCTTGTATATGATTGCTTAAGAACAACGTTAACGGCTCTAAATTGTTTGGGGACATGAAGGGCTTGCACTATTTAGATGAGAAGGAGCGACTTTTATGGAAGAAAAGAAATATTTAAAGTGGTATAACAAAGTAGGATATGGCTCTGGTGATATCGCTGGAAACGTAGTATATGCACTTTTAGCAGCGTTTGTAATGATTTATTTAACAGATACCGTTGGGTTAAATGCAGGTATCGTAGGAACATTAATTGCAGTATCAAAAATATTTGATGGTATTAGTGATGTATTCTTTGGAGCTTTGATTGATAAGACAAAGTCAAAGATGGGTAAGGCTAGACCTTGGATGTTATATGGATATTTCGGCTGTGCAGTATGTTTGGTTGCAATTTTCTGTATTCCGGTTGATATGGGACAGAAAGCACAGTATGCATGGTTCTTTATAGCATATACATTATTAAATGCAGGATTTTACACAGCTAATAACATTGCATACTCTGCACTTACAGCACTTATTACAAAGAATAATTCTGAACGAGTTCAGATGGGATCTATTAGATTCATGTTTGCTTTTGGTACAAGTATGTTAATTCAGGCAGTAACAGTTGGTTTTGTTGCAAAGCTTGGTGGAGGTGCTGCAGCTTGGAGAACAGTAGCTATTATTTATGCAATCATTGGTGTGATTTCAAATACACTTTCTGTATTGTCTGTTAAAGAGCTTTCTGAGGAGGAACTTGCTACAGATAAGAATGAGGATGAACCAGAAGAAAAGTACAATCTTATCGATGCATTTAAGATTCTTGTTCATAATAAATATTTCCTTATGATTTGCGGAACATATCTTTTAATGCAGCTTTATTCGGCAACTCTTGGAATGGGAATATATTTTATGAAATATGTACTTGGAGATGAAGGTTTGTTTGGTACATTTTCATGGGCAGTAAATATTCCTATGATCGTAGGACTTTTAGTAACACCAATTCTTGTAGCTAAGTTTAACGGTATGTATAAGTTAAACATTGCCGGATATGTTATCGGTACAGTAGGAAGACTTGGCGTAGTTGTTGCTGGTTATATGGGTAACATTCCACTTATGCTTGCTTTTACAGCTATTGCAGCTCTTGGAATGAGTCCACTTCAGGGTGATATGAACGCTCTTATTGCAACAACATCAGAATATACAAGGCTTACGACAGGAAAGAAAGTTGATGGAACAATGTACTCTTGTACATCTTTTGGTACAAAAGTTGGTGGTGGACTTGGTACTGCTATTGCAGGCTGGATGCTTGCAGCAAGTGGATATGTTCAAAATGCAGCTACACAGTCTCAGTCATGCGTGAATATGCTTCATGTAATGTACTTATGGATTCCAATGATTTTCAACTTACTTATTACATTTGTACTTATCAAATTAAATGTTGAGCATGCGAACAAAGAACTTCAGAAAGAAGCATAATAATGTCTAAATAAAAAGGGCATTGTCTTATAGGGAATCCCTTGAAGACAATGCCTTTTCTGTAAAAGTTGATAGGAGGTTAGAAATTTGGAAACAAGAAGAATAATTTCAGAAATTGAAAATGGTAATTACGACAATCTGTTTTTAGATATTTATGTGGATGAGGATAAGATTTCCTATCAGAAACAGAGATATGTGAATGCGATTGAAAGTTATATAGAAGAATTTGGGGAAGATGATGTTGAGATATATAGTGCACCGGGAAGAAGCGAAGTAGGTGGTAATCATACGGATCATCAGCATGGAGAAATCTTGGCAGCGTCTATTAACCTCGATGCAATAGGAATTGTTAAGAAAACAGATGATATGAAGGTTTCTATTCTTTCAAAGGGTTATACATTAACAACTATATCACTTGAAAATCTTGATATGCAGGAAGAAGAAAAAGAAACAACGATAGCTTTAATAAAGGGTGTGGTTGCAGGTTTAGCCAATAGAGGATATAAGATTGGTGGATTTAAAGCATATATTACAAGCGATGTATTAATTGGAGCAGGACTTTCGTCATCAGCTGCCTACGAAACATTAATTGGAAACATTGTATCTGGTCTATACAATAATATGAGTGTTTCGGCAGAAGAGATAGCGATTATAGGACAGTTTGCAGAAAACGTGTATTTTGGTAAGCCTTGTGGACTTATGGATCAGATGGCTTGCTCGGTCGGAAATATGGTTCATGTTGATTTTGCAGACATAAATAATCCGAAGGTTGAAAAAGTAACATTTGATCTTAATAAATATGGATACAGTCTTTGTATTACGGATACCAAGGGGTATCATGCTGACCTTACAGCGGATTATGCGGCAGTGCCAGAAGAAATGAAGAAAGTGGCAGCGTTTTTTGGTAAGGAAGTGCTTCTTGGTCTCACTGTAGATGATATTTTTGAAAATATTGTGAAAGTTAGAGAACAGGTTGGAGATAGGGGAGTTCTTAGAGCACTTCATTTTATCCGTGAAAATGAAAGGGTTCAGAAAGAAGTATCATACCTTTCAGATGAAGATATTGAGGGATTCTTAAAAACGGTGGCAGCATCGGGAAACTCGTCATATAAATACCTTCAAAATGTATATTCTAATGCTGATGTACAACATCAGAATGTATCACTTGCCCTTGCAATTAGTGAGGATTTTCTTGGAGATAATGGAGTGAGCAGAGTTCACGGTGGTGGATTTGCAGGAACTATTCAAGCGTTTGTAAAAAACGATATTGTTATCGAGTATCAGAAAATTATGGATAAGGTATTTGGTCAGGGCGCGTGTAGCGTATTAAAGATTAGAAAATATGGTGGAATGAAAGTTTTATAGATTGGAGGAATTGGTAATGGGTAGCATATTAGTTTTAGGTGGAGCTGGTTATATCGGTTCTCATACAGTATATGAATTGATTGATGCTGGAGAAAGCGTTGTTATCGTAGATAATTTGTTGACAGGTTTCAAGGAGGCGGTTCATCCAAAGGCTAAATTTTATGAGGGTGATATTAGAGATAGAGCGTTCATGGATTCTGTTTTTGAAAAGGAAGATATTGATGGTGTAATTCATTTTGCCGCTAGCTCTCAGGTAGGAGAAAGCATGAAGGACCCATTAAAGTATTACAGCAACAACTTGTGTGGAACGGAAGTTCTTTTAGAGAGCATGGTTGCACATGGAATTGATAAGATAGTGTTCTCATCAACTGCCGCAACATATGGTGAACCAGAGAGCATTCCTATTTTAGAAACGGATAGAACTCTTCCGACGAACTGTTATGGAGAAACAAAGCTTTCTATGGAAAAAATGTTCAAATGGACTTCAAAAGCTCATAACCTTCGATTTGTGTCATTGAGATATTTTAATGCTTGTGGCGCACATCCAAACGGACAGATTGGAGAGGCACATAATCCGGAAACACATTTAATTCCACTAATTTTACAGGTGCCAAACAACCAGAGAGAATATATTTCTGTATTTGGAAATGACTATGATACAAAAGATGGTACATGCGTCAGAGACTACATTCATGTTAATGATTTAGCACAGGCGCATATTCTTGCAATGAAGTATTTGAGAAATGGTGGAGAAAGTGACATCTTTAATCTTGGAAACGGAGTTGGATTTACTGTAAAAGAAGTTGTTGATACAGCAAGAAAAGTTACAGGACATCCAATCCCAGCAAAGGAAGAAGAGAGAAGAGCTGGAGACCCTTCAACACTTATAGCCTCAAGTGATAAAGCCAAAACAATTCTTGGGTGGAATCCACAGTTTGCAGATCTTGAAACTATTATTGATACAGCATGGAAATGGCATCAGTCACATCCACACGGTTATGAAACTGTATAGGAGGCGATGATTATGATTAATAAGTTAATCAATGAATTGATGGAGTATGGAATAGAAAGCCATCTAGTTGACCCGGCAGACAAGGTTTATGTTACAAATTCTCTTCTTGAACTATTTGGACTTATGGAGTTTACAGAGGAGACAGTTGAAACAAAAAGAGCACTTTGTGAAATCCTTGAGGATATGATGGCATATGCCTTTGAAAACGGTATTATGGTTGAAGATACCATTACTGCAAAAGACCTCTTTGATACAAAGATAATGGGATTGCTTACTCCGGCACCTTCTATTGTTAGAAAGAATTTCATGGAACTGCAGAAGACAAGTAGTAAGATGGCTACAGATTATTATTATCAGTTTAGCCAGAGAACAAATTACATTCGTACTGATAGAATAGCCAAAGATGAAAAGTGGATAACAGAAACGGAGTATGGCCCAATTGATATTACAATAAATCTTTCAAAACCAGAAAAGGATCCAAGAGATATTGCAAAAGCCGGAAAGGCCAAAAAGTCAGGATATCCTAGTTGCTTACTTTGTATGGAAAACGAAGGGTATGCAGGACACTTCTCGCATCCGGCAAGACAGAATCATCGTATTATTCCGATTAAACTCGATGGAGAGGATTATTTCCTTCAGTATTCTCCGTACGTATATTATAACGAACACTGCATTATTTTTAATAAGCTGCATACACCAATGAAAATAGACAGAGCAGTGTTTAAAAAGATACTAGAGTTTGTTGACCAGTTTAAGCATTATACTGCTGGATCAAATGCTGACCTTCCGATTGTAGGTGGATCAATATTAAGTCATGATCATTTTCAAGGTGGTGGATACGTTTTTGCTATGGCAAAAGCGCCTTATGATAGAACTTTCACCATAAAGGGTTACGAAGATTTAACTGCGGGTATTGTAAAGTGGCCGATGTCGGTTGTTCGCTTGCAA
This sequence comes from uncultured Lachnospiraceae bacterium, assembly GCA_910585605.1. GTDB lineage: Bacteria > Bacillota > Clostridia > Lachnospirales > Lachnospiraceae > CAG-590. Next base: position 8,135 of record CAJUFL010000071.1, read on the forward strand.
AGTAAGAATATCGACAGAATAGTTGAAGCAGCAGACCACATTCTTGGTGCTTGGAGAGGCTATACAGATGAAAGCGCATTTATTTTTAGTGAGACAGATGGAACACCTCATAATACAATCACACCAATTGCAAGAATGCATGAAGATTTATATGAACTTGATTTAGTTCTTAGAAATAATATTACAACAGATGAGTGCCCTTGGGGTGTATATCATCCTACAGCAGATCTTCATCATATCAAGAAAGAAAATATTGGTTTGATTGAGGTTATGGGACTTGCAGTTCTTCCGGCGCGACTTAAAAAGGAGATGGCAATTTTGGAAGAGTACATTCTTGAAGGCAAAGATATTCGTAGCAATGAAGATATTGAGAAACATGCAGACTGGGTCGAGGAATGGATGGGTAATTATTCTTTCAATAAAGATAATATTCATGACATTATTCAGGATGAGATCAGTAAGGTGTTTGTAAAAGTATTGGAATGCGCGGGTGTATATAAGAGAACAGAAGATGGCATGGAAGCATTCATGCGATTTGTAAATTCATTATAAAGCACTTCCCAATTTATGAGGGCGGTTCACACTCGTGTGTTCCGTCCTTTAATAATAAAAAGGACCATGTCACGATGTGAATGGCCTGTTTATAATCAATATTCAGTTTTCACAGGGTAGATCCTTTTAGATTTGTTATGCACGATACATATGCATGAAGTATGGCTCGTAGAAATCTAAAAGGGTGTTGATATAATTCTTAATCTTGCTCATTTTGTGTATCCTCCTTTCCTTTCGTTCTGATGTTATTATATGCAAAAGATACTTTGATTACTTGCCAAATTGTATTAAAAAGTAGTCAAATATTGCAAGGATGAACTTGTGGATTAGTGTTATTTTGTGCATGTTCTGTATTGTTCGATTTATGGATTCGTTGTACTTTTAGAAGTATAATCGTGAGAGAAAGGTGATGATTTTATGGTCTTGAATTACAAGAAAACAGATGCAATGCTTGATATAACTGATAGGAAATTGCACCATGTTGCGCCTCATCTTCATGGTGTTTTGGAAATGGTTTATGTGACAGAGGGAACGTTGGAGATAGGTGTAGGGACAGAATTGTATCATATGGAAGAAGGAGACTTTGCGGTTGTTTTTCCCGATTTGATTCATCACTATCAGGTATTTTCTGAAGGGACTAATAGAGGTTATTATGTTCAAGCGGCAAATTCAATGTGTGCGGCTTTTTCTGAAACTATATCAAAATGGTGTCCGGCAAATCCGGTAATAAAAAAGGACATGATTTGTAAAGAAGCCCAAAATGCAATAATGGAGTTGGTGCATCTGCCAAACGATGAAACCATCATGGCGCAGGCATATATTCAGATAATATTGGCAAAATGCATACCACTATTTGAATTAATTCAAAAGGATGATGTAGGTCAAGATGATTTAGTGTATCAGACGGTTGCATATATATCTTCTCATTTTAGAGAAGAGGTAACACTTGGAATGATGGCTGAAGATATAGGCGTAAGTAAGTATGTACTGTCACGTATTTTCTCAAAGACATTTCATAGGAATTTTAATCAGTATTTAAATGATGAGCGATTGAATTATGCAATTATGTGTCTTGAGCATTCTGACTTAAGTATTACGCAGATCTGTATGGATAGCGGATTTGATAGTCAGAGAACATTCAATAGGGTCTTTAAGGAACGATACAAAGTGGCACCAAGAGAATATAGAAAAGGTCGGACTGAATAGATAACGAACTTTGCGCGGTGGTATCACGACTAAGGATGTTTTGTTTTTATATGAAGAAAACGTTCACATTACGGCGGGGGTAGTAAATCCCGACATTATGAGTAAATCCCGCTGCTTATTTTAATTGATTTTATTCGTGGTTTGGCATACAATATAAAGGAAGTGTTAATATTGGTTTTATGGATTGTTGAGAGGTCTAATATGGGATATTTATCAATTAAGCAAACATCTGATAAGTGGGGAATATCTGTCAGAAGGATACAAGTGCTGTGTTCTGAAGACCGTATTCATGGTGCAACAAAGATAGGATCATATTGGGCTATCCCGGCAGATGCGGAAAAACCAAATGACCAGAGAATCAGAAGTGGAAAGTATATAAAAGAAAAAGAATAGGTTGTGATTATAGATGAAGGTTTTAGACTTGGATATGGATTACTTTATGGAACACATTGCTTGTATTCCGTTTAGTGTGTCAGATAGACTTGATGAAGATAATTATGGGGATACTGTATGGTCAGAAGAAAGAGTAAGAAACTTTCTGGAAAATAATTTAGGCCTATCTAAGAAAAATAAAATTCCGGGAAGAGTTGTAGTTGGTCATAATGAGTCTCTCTTCTTTTGGGAAGAGTTGCTTGAGCAAGGTAAACTGACAGATCCTTTTGAAGTTGTTCATGTTGATTCTCATGCTGATTTGGGATTGGGATGTTCATCATCCGATTTCCTACAGAGTGCTTTTCTTACATTGCCTGTGGAAACTAGAAGAAGAATTCGTGATGACGATGAAGGTGTTGGAATTAGCATTGGTGACTATTTGCTTTGGGCAGTAGCGTATAAGATGATTTCCAAAATAACATACTGTGCAAATCCAAATGGTGATAAGAACGATTATGTGTGGGATACATTAAAGGATTTCAAAGATGATATGATTTGGGATAAACCGATTAGTAATTATATCCAATTAAAGTATAACAGTCAGATGGGGTGGCCGAAGTATAATGATTCCAAGGAATATAAGAAAAAATATATGTTAGGCGCAATAAAAGACCCAGAGGTTGAATTGAAAATAATTCCAACAATTGAAGATGTGAAATTTCAAGGAGACTTTGATTATGCGGTAATCGCACAGTCTCCAAATTATACTCCTGCAAGTGCTGATTTTATTTTAGATATTTTTAGAGAGTATATTGTTGAAATATGATATTTGATAAATTAGGGTTGATATGTTCCCGTGTACGAGCAAATATCAAAAAACGGCTTTGATATGTTTCCACGCACGGACAAAAGGAGAAAAATCGGTATGATAAGTTTCCGACTACGAACAAAATGGCAAAAATGCCGTGGATATGTTCCCAGTTACGAGCGAACCCCTAAAATCCTGTGGCTTGACATTCATAGTGTTTTCGCAACCCATTGTGAGACGGTTGTCAAATTATCAATTTAAAAACATAAAATTTTAAAGTTTGAGCATATTGCAGGGATGATACTAGAAATCATTGACAGAGGTATTGATGAATTTTGTACAGGTATTGGCGGCATAGAGTTTAATATTATGTATTCGGATAAGACTAAGTTTAAGAAAATATACAGGGTGTCTGGTGATAATTTTGAGGAGCTATTTAAGATAATTAAGAGCCTGGTTCTTGAATGCGAATATACGCCAGCGGTTTTAATGACATCGGAAGATTATGAAGAAGAAAGTGTGGTTGCAGCAAACACAATAGTTTAACAGATATGGCAGGAGGCGGTTTGATGGATAAAGATCCTTTTAAAGAGTATATAAAACAATCGGAACCAAACAAAAGAGATAAAGGATATGCCTGGCATACAGCTATTGGTCTTCAGGCGGTTGATGGACTAAAAACTTCTAAATATTTGATTGATACTGCAATAAAAAATATTGAAGGTGATATTTCAATTGATGAAGCGCAGGAACTTCTTAATACTTATTATGAAGAAAATCCGAAATCGGATAAAGAAGATCGTACCGAAGAGGCAGATAAAGTTGCGGTCAGAATTGCAAAAATTCTGTCAGAAAAGGCATTTAGTTTTACTCCAAATGAGTATATCTCTATTCATAAAAGGTTGTTTACGGGAATTTATGGACATGCTGGAAAAATGAGAGATTATAACATTACAAAAAAAGAATGGGTGCTTAATGGAGCAACTGTTCTTTATGGTAGTGCATCAGAACTGCAAGCAACTCTTGATTATGATTTTTCAGAGGAAAAGAAGTTTAGTTATAAGAATCTGACTATGGATGAAATTATTTGTCACCTAGCAGTCTTTGTATCAAGATTATGGCAGATACATGTATTTGGAGAAGGAAATACAAGAACAACTGCGGTATTTTTCATTAAATATTTGAGAACTCTTGGATTTGATGTAACCAACGATATTTTTGCAGAGAATGCATGGTTTTTTAGAAATGCACTTGTTCGAGCAAATTATAATGATTTAAAAAATGGTGTTCATGAGACAACAGAGTATTTGGAATTGTTTTTAAGAAATTTGTTGTTGGATGAGAAAAATGAACTTCATAATCGTTCTATGCATATTAGCGAAGTGTTTGAAAAGGAAGTGGACATTCAAGGTGTAAAAGTGGACATTGAAAGTACAAAAGTGGATATTCGAAATAAACTATTGTCATTTTCAAATAGGATTTCGGGAAAGACAGTAAATCATGCGTTAAAGATATTTTCAAAGTGTAGAAAGGATGTTTATTTTGGAAGGATGGTGGTAGAAGATATCACTGGACTAAAATCTTCTGGTGCATCTAAGTTAATAAAGTTGTTACTGGATAGTAATGTGATTATACCTGTGACGGGGCACGGAAAAGGAAAATATCGGTTTCGATAAGGGAATATAGCATTTCCTTCTTCTGGTTATTGGACTAAGAAGAATATGGGAAAAGATGTATCAAACGAGGTTGTAGATTTATCTGGACTGGAAGAAGCAGAAATCCCATTGGTAACGAATGATGCCACGATTAAGCATATTAGGAAAGCTAAGGCAGAAATAGTTGAGAATGTGCAGGCTGGCATAATAGAAGATTTGGAAGTAGTAGCACAACAGAATAAAGCAGAGAACATATCTAAATGGTCAGATAGAATACTTGGATTTTTGGAAGAAACGGAAAGAAATAGAGTATTAGAGCTTGCTTGATTATTTACTGGATTTTTCATGTGATGAAAAAATATTTGGGTTGTATAAAAATGTGTGCGGAAGATATTTATGTGTATATCCAAGTTGTGTTGGATTTTATATTGAAGCATATAAGGAAATGTGGGAAGGTAAAAATGGGGAATCTGAATTGTCATAAATGAAACAAAATTATATAATTTAAATCTGACATGTTTTTTGAGTCTGTTATATAAAGAAGGAGTATAACAGTATAGAGGATATCATAGGGGATGATGCCTTTAATCAGTGTTTTCTGCCATTAGAATTTAGAGTAGACCATGGAAGAGATCAATGTGTTCCAAAGGAGCTAAGGGAACTGGGAAATATCCCGGATATATCTGTGCATTGTAAAAGAATGCGTAAAATTTTAGGAACTTCATGGCGTCGCCTGGAAGAGCAGATGGAACGGGGATTATAAATATTTCCCTAAAAATCTATGAACAGTGGGAATGGTCATCAGGGAGATGTAAAAAACCAGTAAACCAGAGATTTCGGCAAAGACCTTTCCTTTTGGAAAATCATCTGATAGAATGTGGATATAAATTTTGGTTCCGGTTTAGCCGGCATAGGAGATGTTTTTTTGAATAGACAGGAAGAAAATTTACAGCTGCTCCGGGGAGAGGCATTGTCTTACAGACAGCAGATTTGGATGGTGATCTGCCTGAGTATCCCGGCGATTCTGGCAGAAATCAGCTCCATTGTGATGCAGTATATTGATGCGGCAATGGTGGGAAGTCTGGGAAAGGATGCGACAGCGTCCATTGGACTGGTAACCAGTACTACATGGTTTGTAGGTGGTTTATGTATCAGTGCTGCGATGGGTTTTTCAGTACAGGTGGCACAGTATATCGGTGCAAAGGAAGAGGCTGCGGCCAGAAGCGTGCTGCGACAGTCTTTGATTGTTACTGCTGTATTTGTTTTGCTGTTGTCGTTGGTCTGTATATCCATCAGCGGCATTCTGCCAAGGTGGCTTGGAGGGACACCGGGAGTATGTGAGGGGGCATCACGGTATTTTCTGGTTTATGCCTGTGCACTGCCGGCGGTACAATTCCGGCAGCTTGGCGGAAGCATGCTGCAATGCAGTGGTGATATGAAAACCCCCAGTATTTTAAATGGGTTCATGTGTCTGCTGGATGTGATATTCAATTTTTTTCTGATTTTTCCAACCAGAACAGTGGAAATCGGAGGAGTAGAAGTTTCGGTATATGGTGCAGGGCTTGGTGTGACAGGGGCGGCTCTTGGGACAGCGCTTGCTGAAGCAGTGACAGCAGTGTTTATGCTGTATATGCTTTGCTTCCGCTCTGAGACGATGCAGATAATGAAGAAGGATAGATGGACCTTGAATGGGAGCTGTTTGAAGAAGGCGGTCCGCATCGCACTGCCCATGGCTTTTGAACATGGAGTACTTAGCGGGGCACAGATTGTTTCCACGAAAATCGTATCGCCTCTGGGTACGGTGTCTGTGGCAGCCAATTCCCTTGCAGTAACGGCAGAAAGCCTTTGCTATATGCCGGGATATGGAATTGCGGCGGCGGCAACGACACTGGTGGGGCAGAGCATCGGGGCGGGGAGAAAGGAACAGGCAAGGGACTTTGCAAGGCTGTCGGTACTGCTTGGAGCGGTCATGATGACAGTGACAGCCGTTTTGATGTTTGTGTTTGCCCCGACGATGTTTTCCATGCTTACACCGGACAAAGCAGTGCAGAGTCTGGGGGTCCGGGTGCTTCGGATTGAAGCTTTTGCAGAGCCTTTGTTTGCTTGTTCCATTGTAGTTGCTGGGGCATTGAGGGGTGCTGGTGATACGTTGGTGCCAAGTATAATGAATCTGCTGAGTATGTGGGGGATTCGGATTACTATGGCAGCTTTCCTCGCACCATATATAGGGCTGACAGGAGTGTGGATTGCCATGTGTGTGGAACTGTGCATCCGGGGAATCCTGTTTTTGATACGGCTTTTCCGGGAGAAATGGCTGGGGGAATAAATATATAATAAGTTAAAAATGGTTTCTGCATAATTTAAACGTAGTGAATTCTTAGAAAAGAGGGTGAAATAACTAGATGATAGTGTACAGGATGAAATTTGTTATTATCCTATTTTAGATAAGCAGGATGGTGATATTACTCTGAATGTAACAGCTATGGGAACAAAAGAGGGATGGAACAATCTATGTAAAAAGATTGATTCAAAAACCAGTTACAATATTTTCATTTACTTCGGGCGGGAAAAGTGGTCATTTAGTAACAGCACATATTCGTTATCTAATAAATGAAATGGAGATAAAATATGAAATTTGGAAAAATAATTCACTGTATAATATTTATAATATGTCTCATGGGCTGTTCCTTAAGCACAGGTCAGGTAGAATCAGAGAATGCTAAAAATAAAAAGGAAATAACATTGGAGGAAGAGATTATAACGACAGAGTCAGGAAAGGTATATTATGTCCAATCCATTATTCGTGTAAATGACCATTATTATGTACCGACAGGAAAAAGCAGTATTGATCTGCCGGAAGGGTATGAGATAAGCGGTGAAGTGGTTTACTCTGGCAAAGAGGAGCTGCCGCAGGAGAATTTTGTTATGATACCCAAGTCAGAAGAAACGAGAATTATATATGAAAACCAATCAGATGATCAGTTTATTTATATAGAAGTTCCGTATTTGGATATTTCCGGTGAGGAAAGGACAGAATTGTCTCATTATGTGTGTTATGGTAAGGAGGATAAGCCTGAGATATTTGTGGAACCCTTGGAAGGGTTTCCTGTATATGTCTGTGTGGATGGGAAAATTTTTTATCCGGATTCCGGTTCATGGCTTACACTGGAAAAGGAAATAAGAGATAGTTTGAAAAAGGTGGGGATGATAGAGCATTGTAATGAAAATGGGATTATAGAACAGGACGGCTTCGGAGGGCAGGAACGGTATCTGGGTGCCGTTATTTATAAAGAAGAATCAACCGGAAATTATTATATGAATATGGCAGATCGGGATTTGTGGATTGCACTTATGGAAGGAACACAAGAGTAATTGTAAAGAAGATATGTACCGGAGAAGGAGTTTTCGGTGAACCTTTGTGCATATTGAAAGTTTTGAGACTGCTGGTAAATTGCAGGGACCTTAGAAAATACAGTCCCTGCAATTTTCTTTATATCATGAGGGTTGCTTATGATGCGTTTTGCCAGAGGTTAATGGTGGCAGTATGTTTTGTTTCGGCTTAAATTGTGATATCCTTTTCAAAAAAGGAGAATCATTATGTGCACGATGCAAGAGCAAGTCAACATTTATTTATTTTACTGTAGGGAACAGAGGAGGTTGGATGAGAAGACAGTTAGAGCATATGAAAATGATTTGATGCAGTTTCAGGAGTATTTACTTGGAAAGGGGTGTGATGTTACCAGGAATTTGTTAAATGCGTATATTGTCCGTATGCATGGAAAATACAAACCCAAAACGGTCAAAAGAAAAATAGCCAGTTTAAAGGCTTTTTTTTCTTTTCTGGAAAGAGAAGAAATCATAAATGAAAACCCGATGCGAAAAGTACGTACACAGTTTCGTGAGGAAAAGCTGCTGCCGAAAACGATTCCCGCTAAGACGATTCAAAGGCTGTTAGAGTATATGTATAAGAAAGAAAATCATGCTGGTAATACAAGGTTTCAGAAAAAGATGATAACAAGGGATATCGTTATTGTTGAACTGCTGTTTGCAACCGGACTTAGAATTTCAGAGCTTTGCAATCTGGAAAAGGAAAGATTCAATATAAATGATGGGATATTATGTATAAAGGGAAAAGGTGCAAAAGAAAGATATTTACAGGTTGGGAATCCGGCAGTTTTAAGACAGGTAAGAAGGTATTTCAAGTTATGGAAATCGGAGATTGAAGATGGTATTTATTTTTTCTATAACCGGAGCGGGGAAAAATATTCGGAACAATCTGCAA
>CAJUFL010000072.1:0-5629 GCA_910585605.1 uncultured Lachnospiraceae bacterium
TTGTCCAAATCATATCCATATGTTTTCCTCATAAACTCCAAACCATAATTTCCCGGCGAAACGGCAACATAATCAAATCCTAAAACCCTTCTTTGACACAATTCTACCCGAATGGTATCAATCAGCGCCTGACTGCTCATAGGCTCTACGATGCCACTCGTCCCTAATATGGAAATACCGCCAACAATGCCAAGTCTTGGGTTAAAAGTACGTTCGCACAGCTTTTCACCTTCCGGTACTGAAATCTCAATCCGAAGGCTGCCTTTATAATCCGCCAATCTACAAACTTCTAATACTTCTTTTTTTATCATTTTCCTCGGAACGCGATTGATTGCCGCATTGCCTACAGGCTGGTCAAGTCCCGGTTTTGTCACTCTCCCCACGCCTACTCCGCCTTCAATGATAATTTGTTCCTTCACACCTTTTTCTGCATACGAAACTTTCGCATAAATCCATGTACCTGTTGTAATATCCGGATCATCTCCGCCATCTTTTTCTACCGCACAGCTTACTTCATTTTCCCCACACATGATATCCAGAATCTTTGCATTATACAGTATACCTTTTGGCGTTTCTATTGTAATTTCCGTCTTTTTTAATCCTGTCAGCAGCATATAAGCTGCGGCTTTTGAAGCCGCAGCCGCGCAGCTTCCGGTCGTAAAACCATATCGCATTTCTATCTTCCCTTCTTAAAGTTGATACAATGCGGCATTACAAATTGCCGCAGCGATATTACTTCCACCTTTTCGTCCTCTGTTAATGATGTATGGAATATTTGTTTTTAATATAAGTTCCTTTGCCGCTTCCACATTGACAAATCCCACCGGAACTCCAATAATAAAGGCTGGCTTCCAATCCGTTTTTTCCATCATTTCATACAGCTTTATCAGAGCAGTTGGCGCATTGCCGATTGTAAAAATAACTGGTTTTTCAATCGTTGCCGCTTTTTCCATGCTGACCGCTGCCCGTGTCATATTTCTTTGCTTTGCCAAAAGCGCAATATGTTCATTTGCCATAAAGCAATGCGCCTCCCCACCAAACTTTGCAAGCACCTTTTTATTGATTCCTGCCAATGCCATATTGGTATCTGTCACGATATCAGCTCCGTTTTTTATCAACTTTTTCAAGATTTCCACTGCTCCTTTGGAATAGCAAAGCGTTTCGGCATAATCAAAGTCCGCGCTGGTATGTATTACCCGCTTTGTAATGAACTCCTCTTCTTTGGGGAGACTGATATTTCTCTTCAAAAGTTCTTCTGTAATGATTTCAAAGCTCCGTTTTTCAATTTCCTCCGGCGGCAGATATTCTATTTTAGAATGTTCCATGTTCCATCTCCCATATACTATAAATTTTCCAGTAAAATCTTATTTTCTTTTCTGCTCTTTACTGCAATACGGTAAAATCCTTTTCCTAATCCCCTGAAATTACTGCAATCCCTAATTAAAATTCCTTTTTTCAGCAACTTCTCATATAAGGGTTTATCACTGTATATCGTGATAAAATTCGATACAGACGGAAATGTCCTCAATCCTATTTGCATAAGTTCTTTTTCCATAAACTGTCGTTCTTCTTCAATATAAATTTTTGTTTTCTCAATAAACTCTGCCTGCTTCGCACAGATACATCCCGCTTCCTGCGCAAAACAGGAAAGATTCCATTCAGGGAGTTGTCTGGCTATTTTTGTATGTACCGCATTATTTTTACACACCAGATACCCTAAGCGCACTCCCGGAATTGTAAAGATTTTTGTAAAAGTCCTTACAATTATCAGATGCTCATATTCCTCTATCTCAGACAGTAAAGAAAGCTGATTTCCACAAAATTCAATAAAACATTCATCTACTACCACATAAATCCCTTTATACTCACAATGCAAGAGCAATTCTTTCATCAGCTCTTTGTCTAAAAGATTTCCAATCGGATTATTTGGATTAGCAAGAAAAAGAAGATTTACCTCTTCTGTCAGGATACGCTTCATATTCTCTTTCAAACAAAAGTTATTTTCCTGATTCATCTCATAATAAATAATTTCGCTATCCACTGACTTTGCCGCATATTCATATCCATAAAAGGAAGGCACCGGTATCACGACCTTCCCCGGTTTTATTCCATGAACAATCGCCATAAAAAGTTCTGATGCCCCATTTCCGAATATCAAATATTCCTTTGGCACTCCAAGAAATGTACTGACTGCCTCTCCTAATCTTTCCGCTTCCATATCAGGATATTTCCCACACATCTCAACCGCCTTATGAAGTGCTTCTTTTACACATTCCGGTGTACCAAACGGATTTACATTAATCGAAAAATCAATATCCACATGATTTCTATAAACATCGCCTCCATGAATGCTCATCCTTGCTCCTTTCATCAGCTATTCCACATATTCCGCAGTGCACACTCAAAAAATCTTCGGTTTTTCTCGTTCGCAGGCATTCGCCCTATGCATCCGCATTCTGAAAAAATTGTCAGCAAGCTGCCATTTTTTCAAATTACGGATGCGCACTGCTCATTGCTATTGCGTACATTACCAACAGACATAACATCTCACACAGCCATGCAGTAATGTACATCAAATAATTCGCCCATTTTATATCCTCGTATTCTACCCCTCGTACCGCCTCGCCTATATACGGTTTCTTTACTATCTTTCCAAAATAACTGGCATCTCCCGCAAGCCTTATGGAAAGCGCACCGGCGCATACTGCCTCAGTCTGACCGGAATTGGGACTTGCATGTTTTCTGCGGTCTCTTTTATAAATTTTCCATGCACCTGTTCCCGAAAAGTGTCTGCCTGCCAAAAAAGATGCAATAATCATAAGGCAGGCGCTGATTCTTGCCGGAAGGAAATTCACAAAATCATCCAGCTTTGCCGCTGCCCTTCCGAAATACAGGTACTTTTCATTTTTATATCCAATCATGGAATCCATTGTATTTACCGCTTTATATAAAAATCCAAGTACCGGACCGCCAACTGCCAGATACAACATTGGTGCAATCACTCCGTCAGAGGTGTTCTCAGCCACCGTTTCTATCGCTGCTTTTGCAACACCTTCTTCGTCCAGATGTTCCGTATCTCTGCCTACAATCATGGAAACAGCTTTCCTTGCCTGCTCCATATTGCCATTTTTCAGACATTGATAGACTTTCATACTCTCTACCTTCAGACATTTTACTGCCAGTATCTGATAAGTCATAATACATTCCGCCACCACTCCCAGAACCGGATGAAGCCAATATGCCATAAACAGCAGAAAAAGCGTAACTGCCACCACGCTGATGACCACAATAAGCACAAGTCCTATTCCCTGTCGAAACGCTCTCCCATTACTATCTTCCTTACTATCTTTCCCTCTTATCCCCATTCCACGAAGTACTTTTTCGGCTCCTTCTATCAGTTTTCCAATCAAACGGATTGGATGCGGCAAATAATAAGGATCACCTAAAACCAAATCCAAAAGAAATCCCATGAAAAAGGCTATCATGTGATAATTTATCCAATGCCTCATATTTCCGCTACCACCTTTATCTGTAGATTATCTTCCTGTGTTGTCCTGCCATTCACTCCCGTCAGTCTGCATACATAACCCCTGCCATTTGACACCTGACAGTCAAAATAATCTTTTCCGCCATACAAACTCAGCAATGACATAATCGTTCCGCCATGAACAATCATTCCTACTAAAGCAGGATTCTTTGCTTTTTGTCCGAAAACCTGACTCAATTCATGGCACATTTTTATAAAACCGCCTTTACAACGCAGGATAAAATCTTTTCTGCTTTCTCCTTCCGGAAAATTCAATGTGCCATTGCTGCGGAGCCATTCCTGATACTGTGCATCATCCTTTAATTCTTCATAATTTCTATATTCAAACCGTCCGAAATTAATCTCTTCCCATTCTGGAATAATAATCGGGCATAATGTGGGATAAATAATTTTAGCAGTTTCCGTACATCTTTTCATGGGACTGGTAAACAGGTACTCCACATCAGGATAAAGTTTCCGCATTTTAAAAGATTCCAATATTTCTATCCCTTCTCCTGAAAGGGATTCGTCTGTTTTTCCCAGATATCTTCGTTCTTTGTTTGCCTGCGTTGCACCATGCCTAATGAATACCAGCATTATTTGATTTTCTGTCCAATCCCGCATATGATGCGCTCTACCTCCTCTGCTCTCATTGCAAGCTGCACAAGAATCCTTCCTGTACGTTCCCTGTATTCTCTCTCAAACGGATCTATTGGAACAATCCCGTTTCCAATCTCATCACATATAATAATACAGTCCTCATTGCAGTCCAAAAATGACATAATTTCATCTTCCGGACATCCCCCGCTCACCATACGGCTCTTAACCCACTGATGAAAGTGATTGATAACCACTATGTTCTTATTTAATTTTCTATCATTTGGCAAAACACCATCCCACACCATATTTTTTTGCACATCATATTTCAGAAGTACATATTCCAATTTTCCCTGCGCAGTTCCGCCTATTATTAGTTTCATCTTTTTCACTCTTTCCATATAAAAATATCAATAAATGCTGCAACTACTACAATACATCCTTCGCAAAAAAGTACAAAAAATCCAGCCGTATCGCCGGTCACTCCCCCAAATTCCTTCCTGCTGCGATAATAATAATAAACCAGCGTTAAGACAGCCGCCGCTGCCACAATCAAACCTGCGGGAAAAGACTGGAAACACATCAAGCCAACACATAGCGCACTCTGTAAAGATAATGAGCCTTTCACAACCTTTTTATGGGAACTGTCTGCGAAAGTATAAAGCATACCATCTTTTTTTGCGAGTGGAAAGGAAACGGCACTAATACCGCACAAACAGCGCGACAGGAAAAAGCCACAGCATACAATCTTTAACATTGCATCACTTTCTATTTCCGAAAATGTACCAAAAAGAACCAATCCATAAGCAGCGAGCATAATGACTGTAAAGGCGCCAATATGGGAATCCTTTAATATTTCCAGCTTTCTCTCCTTTGGGTTGTAAGAATGTATCGCATCCATCGTATCCATAAAGCCATCTACATGAAATCCACCCGTAATAAAAATCGGAATAGCCATCCCTATCACTGTCCTGCACCCAACCCCTATATGGTAAACGCCGCATAAATAATTCCAGAAATAAATGCTACCGCCAATCAGTGCCCCTATCCACGGAAAAAAACAAAAAACATATTTCATGTCATCTTCTTTCCATTCAAATTGGGGAACAGGAATTTTAGAATAAATGGATACTGCTATAAAAAAGGATTTTATCACTTGCATTTCTTTTTCCTTTCACCACTACTATTTTATTATTACCGGAATCCCTTCTACCACTTCCACTACTCGGTCAGCCAATGCCGCAAGTTTTTGATTAATCTTTCCCATTGCCCGAATATACTTCGTTGTTGTTTCATCGTAAGTAATTCCATCTTCAAATACGTTATTGCTTACCACAACTAAATGATTTGTCTGCTCTTTCAGCATCTTTATATCTCGTATGACATTTTCCGTAACCTGTATTTCCGTCATAGCCTTTTTCTCTGAAAACATCTCATTTGCCGTCAAATTAGAGATACATTCCAGCAAAACAGCCCTGTCTCCATCTTCCATTTTTTCCAGTGCGC
>CAJUFL010000072.1:5729-15623 GCA_910585605.1 uncultured Lachnospiraceae bacterium
GAGATACATTCCAGCAAAACAGCCCTGTCTCCATCTTCCATTTTTTCCAGTGCGCTGGAAATCCGTACAGGCTGCTCAATCGTGAAAAAACCTTTCCCATTTCTTAGCTTCCTATGTCTATCAACCTTTTTCCTTCCCTCGTCATCAAAAACCTGCATCGTTGCAAGATAATATTTTCTCATACCTGCCTGTGCAAGAGAAACAGCCATTTTCTCCGCATAAGAAGATTTGCCGCTTCCACTTCCTCCAACAACCAAAACCATCATTATGATAAATACCTTTCATATTGTTCTACACTGATATCTGAAAACAGCGTTCTTTTACGATATACACACATTGCCATTTCCAATAGCGACAGCATCATCACTGCCCCCGTTCCTTCGCCCAATGCCATTCTGCCGTCTATCACAGGTTCTATCCCTAATTCCTTCATAAGTTTCTCAACTGCTGGTTCTTTGCCTTTATGTGACGGAATCAGATATCGTATTGTTCCCTGCGCAATTCTTTCTGAAAGCAATGCTGCTACCATGCTGATCACACCATCAAGCACTATCGGTATATGGAAAACGCCGCCGCCAATACAGACTCCAACAAGCCCGGCAATGTCCAATCCTCCGACTGTTTGGAGTACAATGAGAGGTTCCGCTTCATAAAGTTTATACTTTTTGACTGCCTCAGTAATCATCTGCTTTTTACGCTGTAATTTTTCATCGCAAAGTCCAGCGCCCCTTCCAGTCACTTCATCTGCCTCACATCTTAACAATGCCGCTGCAACCGCACTGCTCGTTGTCGTATTTCCAATCCCCATTTCCCCGGTTGCGAGGATTTGATACCCCTTCCTTTTGCACTCTTCCACAATTCCTATACCAGTAAAAATTGCCCTGACAGTTTCTTCTCTTGTCATAGCCGGCTCCTTACTAAAATTTCTGGTACCGCAGCGGACTTTTTTGTTAAGCACTCCTGCAATCTGTTCTTTTCCATTGATTCCAATATCTACAGGAATCGTGTCCGCCCCTATCTTCGCCGCCATTTTTCCTACGGATGATGCACCCTTTCCCATCTGCGCTGCTACTGCCGCTGTGACTTCCTGACCGGACTGGCTAATGCCTTCCTCTACAATTCCATTATCTGCGCACATGATGATGACAGCTTTTTTTGAAATATCAATTTCATCCGTACCTAAAATCGCGCCAATCTGTGCGGTGATCGTTTCAAATCTTCCCATCCCATCAAGAGGCTTGGCTATGGAATCCCAATTTTTCAATACCTTTTTGTATATTTTACAGTCCGGTTCCTGCAAATTAAGTTTCTTCAAGGTTTCGTCTGTATGGTTATCTAATATGTGCCTCCCTGAGTATTCCATATATTTCCTCCATGTTTAGATATTCTGATAAGATATCTGCCAGCTTATCATACTGTTTCTCTTTAAAATCCTTATAATCAATGCAGGATTCAATGAATAATCCCTTATTTTCAGCCAATGCAGTCACAAGAGCGTTTGCAATCGCAGCCCTGTCAAATATCCCGTGAATATACGTTCCACATACATTTTTATTTCTTCCGGTCACAAACGCCGTTTCCATATTCAACAACTCAGATTTATTCGGAGAATGCCCGCTATCCCCCACATGTATCTCATATCCATTAAACTCCAATCCTGAAAGTATGGAAAAAAAACCTTCCATTTTATTCACTGTACCGTGTACCTGACGGCGCACTTTTTCACGTTTCAGCCTCGTTGTGACAGGCAGTAATCCCATTCCTTTCATGGTTCCGCCATTTTCCATTCCTTCTGGATCAGAAATATGCTCCCCCATCATCTGATACCCGCCGCAAATACCACAAACCGGTATATTTTCCGCCATTTTTATAACTGCTGCTTCCAATCCTCTCCCACGCATCCAGTCAAGGTCACTCATTGTGTTCTTGCTGCCCGGTAAAAAGACCATATCCGGACATCCTAATTCCGCTGCTGATGCAACATAGCGAACAGACACCTCCGGTATCTGTTCAAACACATTAAAATCCGTAAAATTAGAAATTCTGGGATACCTGATGACTGCTATATCTATCTTTCTTTTTTCTTTTTTTCTAAAGCGCTCTGTCAGACTGTCCTCATCCTCTAATCGTATATCCATATAGGGTACTACCCCTGTTACCGGAATACCTCCCTTTTCTTCCAGTATCTCAATGCCGGAATCAAGCAGTGAGCGGTCTCCCCTGAATTTATTAATAATCAGTCCTCTCACACGTTTCTTTTCCTCTTCCGTAAGCAGCAGCAGCGTTCCTAAAAGCTGTGCGAATACACCGCCCCTGTCAATATCGCCTGCCAGCAATACCGGAGCATCCACAATCTCTGCCAGTCCCATGTTGACAATATCATTCTCGCGTAAGTTTACCTCTGCCGGACTTCCAGCGCCTTCTATCACAATGATATCTGCCATTTCCTCTAACTTTCGGAAAGCTCTCTTAATATCCGGAATCAGCCCTCGTTTATAAGAAAAATATTCCCTCGCGCTCATATTTCCAAGAACCTGCCCATTTACAATTACCTGTGAACCTGTATGGTCTGTCGGCTTTAATAAAATCGGATTCATGCAGACCAACGGGGTAATCCCTGCTGCTTCTGCCTGCATGACCTGAGCCCTTCCCATTTCAAGTCCTTCCTCTGTAACAAAAGAATTAAGCGCCATATTCTGTGACTTAAAAGGAGCTACTCTGTATCCATCCCGTTTCATTATCCTGCATAGTCCCGCTACCAAAAGACTCTTTCCTGCACCGGACATGGTTCCCTGAATCATAATAACCTTTGCCATAATTACCTCTCATATTTTCCAATCTGCTTCATATACGCAAGAAGCTTTTCGTTTCCAATAAAGTCTTTTTCATTCATATCATATAATCGTTCGATAAAATCCGATTCAAAAATCTCCTCTGGCGTCCCATATCGTTCCACATACTCTCCTTTCAGGCAGAGTATTTTATCGGAAACAATCTTTGCCAGTTCCAATTCATGTAAGGACATAATAACAGTCAGTCCTTTTTTCTCCCTCATTTCCTGTAATAATAGCAAAAATTCAAGCTTATATTTGATATCCAGATAAGACGTCGGTTCATCTAATATCACAATTTCAGGTTCCTGACAGATTGCCCTCGCCAGCATCACCCGTTGCTTTTGCCCGTCGCTTATCTTGCCAAAGTCTTTTTCGCTGATGTCTGTTATATGGGTAAGCTGCATCATTTCATCTACAATCCGCTCATCTGCTTCGGATAAAATGCCAAACCATCCGGTATATGGATAACGCCCGGTTGCAACCATGTCTCTGCAGCTTTTCAGTTCTACCCTTACCCTCTCCGTAAACACTACGGACATTTTCTTTGCCAGTTCCTCTGCCTTCATTTCAGACAAATCATCTTCTCCAAGATATACTGCTCCGCCAAGTAACCCAAGCTGCCCTGCAATACTTTTTAAAACGGTAGATTTACCCGCACCATTTGGTCCGATCAGGCACAGGATTTCTCCTTCCCGCAGTTCAATTTCCATATCCTTGATCAACGGTTTATTATCATACCCCACACACATTTTTTTCGTGGAAAAATAATAGTTCTTCATGCTTTTCGATTCTCTTTTCGTCCAAACGAAACATAGCAAATCTTAGGTGGTGTTCTTTAGCGCCTTAGATTTGCTTTTCGTTTTATAATCCAAAGCACCACTGGCGCACCGAAAATCGCCGTCACGGTGCTAATACTCAGTTCTGTTGGCGCAAGTATTGTTTTCGCAAGCAAATCACAAAACAAGCAAAAAGCACTTCCCCCAACAAAGCAGGCAGGTATCATCCAAATTGGCTCTGTTGTATTCAGCAATTTCTTGACCAAATGCGGCACTGCAATTCCAACAAAAGAAATCGGTCCCGCAAATGCCACAATACACGCAGATAAAATACTGGAGAAAATTACAATACACACACGCAAAAGGCGTAAATTAACACCCACATTCCGCGCATAAACATCTCCCAACTGGTAAGCGCCAAGTGGCTTTGACATCAGAAAAACTGTCAAAGACGCGGCGGCAACCACAACGGTCATAACTTTTACGTTTTCCCATGTCATTCCCGAAAAACTTCCCCGTGACCAGTTGTGAAGATTTACAATATCCGCATCATTGGCAAAGGTAACTACTAATTCCGTGACCGCCGAGCAAATGTAACCTATCATAACTCCGCTGACTACCAGCATTGACATATTATGGATTCTATGGGACATCAAAAGTACAAAGCCCATAGATAGCATAGCTCCAATAAACGCAGCCAAAATCATAGTTGCCGATGTCACCCTGACTCCCCTTCCCATGAGAAAAACCATTACAAGCGCCACCACCATTTTAGCCCCGGAAGAAATTCCTAAAACAAACGGTCCTGCAATCGGATTATTGAAGAATGTTTGCAAAAGATATCCGGCAAGAGAAAGCGCACCCCCGAGAAGCAACACGGCTATCGCCCTCGGAAGCCTGATATCCCACAGAATTCTTGTTACCGTTCCATTACTTTCCTGCCCGCTAAATATTCTTGCCACATCCGGCAATGCAATTCTGACACTTCCAATACAAATATTTAATATGAAAAAAATCAAAACGCAGGCTCCAAGCAAAAAGAAAGCCGCAATTTTTCTATGTTTTCTGTTTTTATGCATCATAATCGCAGCCTTTCACTCTAAATGATAAAGATAGTTCATATCATCATTTTCTCCCTGTATCATCGAATGGATATCCTCAATGAAATATCCGATTGCAAGGGATTGCTGGTACATATCGTTTGTTGTACACCACACATTTCCATTCTCCACAGCCTTAAAATCCGCAAGCAGCTCACATTTATCAAGCAACTCCTCTACACTGGAAACACCTCCATCAATAGAGCTGTTATAAATCAGGAAATCTGCATCTTTTGCACTGGCATAAAATTCTTCGACCTGTATATTCATGGTAGAACGCTTTGTTTCAGAATCGCCTAAATTTTGAAAGATATAGTTTCCACCTGCAAGTTCTATCATCTTCGGAACATAATCAGAAGATTGGCGTACCTGTACCATACCATTGGAAGTAATGAAAAAGAAGGCTACTGTTTTATCTGTTCTCTCAGATGCACTTACTCTCTCAAGAATTGCTGCCTGATCCGTAAATATCCTTTCTGCCTCCTCTTCCTTTCCAAGCAGCGCCCCATAAAATTTCACCCATTCTACCCTGCCAAGCGGATGTGACTCATAACTGGAATAGTCTATCATAACAGGGATTCCAAAGTTTTCCAGATTTTCCACTACTTCAGGCGAATGCGAAATCATCATATTTTCTATGGCAAGCGCACAATGATTTGAAACAAGCAGTTCATAATCCGGCTTGCTGTATTTACCCGCATAAAGGATATTACCCTTTTGCATTTCCTCTCTGGCTGCTTCAATAAACCAGCCATCTTCCTTTTGCCCTGAAAAAGTAATAGAATTTAATCCATCCAATTCACTGAAAATATCCATCGCCGAAGATGCCACAAGATAGATGTCTTTTATCGGACGCCTAAGCACCACAATTTCTTTATCTAAAGTTTGCGGTACATCCCCATTTTCCGGTACAATCAAAAACTGCGTGCCATCCATTGTTATCGTAAGCAGGGTATAACCGCCCTCATAATAATCAACTTTAAAATTTTCCGCATACTGTAACTCTAAGCTTCTCTCATAAACCAGTTCTTCTCCTGAATCCAAATCTGATTCTTCCTCTATATCTGCCATTACTTCAGAATCGGGAGAAGGACTGCCACAGCCATACAGCCATAGCAGCCCCACAAGAAACAAAAGAAACAAAACAGATGCCTTTTTTCTTCCTCTCATCTTATTCCCCACTTTTGGAGGCAAAAAGATTTTCTTAGAAAATTTTTTGCCTTTTATTCTTTGACTGCTGTATCTAAATGGAAAGTGAGTGTATATTCTATTTCATGAGGTTTACTCATCGCTACAGTGTCGCCGATAATATCCATTGGTTCATCAAATATAAGAACAGGAATCTCAAATATAGAATCGCCTTCCGTATTTACTGGCAGATATTTTTCTCCATTCACTATCATATAATCATAATTAGGGCTGTTCCATTGTACGGTTGCCATCGCTTTTCCACCTGCCACAGTTACTGATACGGGAGACAAAATTTCCGCCTTTCCGCTTCCGCCTGCAAAGGTAATTCCCATACTATATGTACCATCTTCCAAAGATACTTCATCATTTACCTGTTCATCATTCTCAAGCGGCACCGGATTGGAGACGCTGACCTTATGGTCGTACCATTTTCCCTTTGTCCCAATAAGCGCCAGATCAAATTCGCTCTCCAGCAAGGGAACAGGCACATCAAAACCATAAACTTCTTCCGTCATACCGTCACTGTATGTGACTGTATCTTCTGTCGGTAAAAGCAGCTCTGCTCCTTCTTCCGACGCATCTTCAGCCAGTCCGGGATAAAGATTTAAAATCTTTTTTGAACCAAGGGTAATATGTATTGTCATTTCCCCGTTCTCTACTGTCAGCGTTCCCTTGCCCTCGCAGGTTTCATTGACACGAAACATACTGCTGTCTGTCGTAAACTCTGCTGTATAAATCCCATCTGCCAGCTCTGCTGTATCCTGATTCTGCTTATCTGTTTCATCACTTTCAGGTTCTTCTTCCATTGGTTCTTCAGGCAATGTTTCCGTTACAGTTTCTGATGATTGCTCTGTATCCTCTTCTACAGTAACATCTACCGCAGAATCTGATTCCTGCGCATTATTGTTATTTCCACAACCCCCAGACAACGTGACAGCGAGAAGCGCAATAGCAATTATTATATTCTTCTTCATGATTCTTACCCGCCTGTTAATCTTTCATTACATCTGCCGTATGCTCTACATAAAGCTGCTGAATTGCTTGAATAGAACCAAGACCTTCAATCTGCGCATCCACGCTTTCAAAATTTCCAGAAGCCTTGAACATGCTAATCCATGAATCCTCATCTTCTCCTGCCATGTCATTATTGGCATGGTCTCCTGCAACAACCATCAACGGACGAAGGATTACCTTTGTATAACCCGCCTGTTTCACAGCATCTATCACCGCTTCGCAAGATGTTTCTTCCGGTTCCCCTTCCACTGTTCCGATAAATGCATTGACACAGCCAATGTCTGTCATTTGTGTCTGCATCTGACTGTAACTTACCTTTGCTGCATGGGAAGTGCCATGTCCCAGAAATACGAACGCTGTCCCATCCTCCTGCGCTTCTGCCAAACTCCCAAAACCTGCGTCCGCCACAGCTTCCGCAAGGATTGCTTCCGCTACCGCTGCTTTGTCCTCATTGACAACAGATGCATCCGCACCGACCTCGCCAAGAAGCGGCTCTGCAATCTTTACTGTTTCAAACTGATCTCTATATACTTCAACTGTCTCCATCAGTTCATCATACTCTGCCCCATGCATCAGATGAGTAGGCTGTACCACTAAATTCTTTACTCCGTTTCCTACTGCACGTTCCAATGCCTGATCCATATTGTCAATGAACTCTCCGTCTCTCGCCTGCACATGGTTGATAATAATCTGCGCCGTAAAAGCCCTTCTTACAGACCAGTCAGGATTTGCTGTCTGTATTGCATCCTCTATTCCTTTGATATCTGCAACACGGCTGTCATTAAAAGAAGTCCCGAAACTGACTACCAGAATTTCATTTTCTCCGATATCGTCCTGATTTCTCGGATTGTCTTTGGAAGCGTCGCCTGTATCCCTGCCAAAATAATCAGGATCGGCTTCTTCCCCTTCCACCAGTTCTTTCTGGGCATCCGTCAGCGCATCCCATGCCGCTTTTGCCTGAGCGCACTGCGCATCAGTGTCTTCTGTTCTCTTTTGTACATAGATTGCATCAATCAATGCTGCAACTTCATCTGCTGCTGCCTGATCAGAAACAACGTCATCCCCTGTCTCCGATTCATCCGCCTGATTTTGGCTGTCATTCTCTTCTGCCGATTCTGCACTCTTTGTATCTCCCTCCTCTGACTGTACGGTATTTTCCGCCGATGCCGGGGCATCTTTTGAACAACCTGCCAGCACCAGTGAGCAGGTCATAACACCAGTTAATAAAACAGCTACTAATTTCTTTTTCATTTTCTCCTCGCTTCCTTCCCTGTCCTGTCGCTCTACAGGGATATTATTTTAAATTTTAATCGAGTAGGGAAGATTCATCTTCCCCTACTCGCCGCGTGGGGCGCACGTTGCGCAAGCAACAATTTCATCTGTGCGCCCCTGCGCATAAAAAAATCCTCCACCATAATAACTACGGTAAAGGATTCATACACAAAATAAGCCTGCCAAATGCACTAAAATAAACAATCTTCCATCGTGCTTTCTGCAAGTTCAAAACGTACAACCAGTTACTCGTGGTTTGAAACAAATGTTTCTGTACAGCATTCAGGCAGGTCTCCCGGCTTATAGATCATCACATCAGCCGTCTTCCCAGGAAAGGATTTATTTAATTCCCAGTGACATATCGGCTTCTACTCCCTAATTACGGTGACGAGTTCGTACAGGATTTGCACCTGTTTCCCTTTTCACCAAAACCAATGCTCATTTCCCGCATTGTTCTGACACCTGTATACTATTTATTCAATTGTACAAGGTATAACACATTTTTTCCCTAATGTCAATAACTGCAAATCAAATTTTTGTTACCTAAAACTTGTTAGAACAATCCGAAAATTTGTCCATATCCATAAGTCAACTGCATATCGGTCATGACTGGCACTCGTTTCCATGCCAAGCTGCCTTCTGCCATTCTGCCTGAACAATTAAGATTGCTACAGTCAACGCAAATGCCTCTACACCTGACCTTATCATCCCGCGTAAGTTCTGCAATAAATGCAACACTCTTTTTCGGCAGCATACAAAAAGCTGAATTACAGGTAATCAGCGGCGTAAGCGTTTTTAACAGCTCTGGCAGCATCTCCAAAGGAAAATCTTCCTCACTTCCAAGAAAATGATATTTCGCAACATGCCAGTCCGTATTTTTCTGAATATAGCAGTTATAAGCGGCATATCCCTGCAATAGAAATTCGCCTGCCAGTACCTCAATCATATAGCTATGTGACAACATTTTTCTTTCACTATATCTTTCCTGTAAACAATCTATACCGTTACCTAAAGACATAACAACTTGCTCATATATCACGCTGTACGATTCACTTTGATGCTTATTTTTCCCAGAATATACGCTTTTCTCCCAAAAGGCTTCTTCACGCATCAATGGCAGCATTTCTTCAGCCACTGCTTGAAATTCATGTATTTGTGTTTCATCGTAATGGAATTTTTTGCGTACTTCCTCTAAAAAAGTAGGTGACAAAAATTTATCCAATACATTCGGAAAAAACGCTGCCATTTGATTTCCTCCTAATTTTTTCGTATTTATTTTAAATCTAAATGAAACCCTACGGACACAATAAACATAATATTTGAATTATATCATAACCGAACAAATTTTGTATGCCTTTTAAGAAATATCCCCTTCTGATTATTTTTTCTGTGTTTTATGGTCTTTACCCTGACTAAAAACAAGTTTTTCTTTGCTACCTCGCCCCTTTATCCTTTTGCCTTGCCTGATGCTCTCGTCTGCTTTCCCTTTCTTTTACCTCATGCTGTTTCTGTCTAAGCCGTTCTTTTATGCTCATGATATCGTTTGCTTTTTCTCCGTGAATTTTCTCATACTCCGCACGAGCTGCCTGATACTCAAGATTCTCTCTCTTTGATGCATCAAATTCCCTATAGAATGCCTGAACAGAGTCAAAGTTATATTCTTTCACGATGGATGAAAGCCGCTTTTTCATATTGGCAATCTGGTTG
>CAJUFL010000073.1 GCA_910585605.1 uncultured Lachnospiraceae bacterium
TGTGATATCTCCACAGCGGACTCCACCACCCCCTCATGTTGAAAGCGTCCCCCTTGCTAAGATAAACAGGAATTTATCCCTCTATTGTTTGGAGGCCCCTTTCAAGGGGAGTAATTATGATGAATACGATTATGGCTGCCACTGCTATCTGAATGATATTACCCGGTATCGATTTTAAAGCTGCTGCCGTTCCGTTTCCCAGGACAAAACTCTCGAAGATAAAATAACCTGCTATTTTAATGATCAGTGCCACTGCTATCGCTATTCCTTTGGACAGCATACTTTTTCTGTTTTTACAGACGGCTCCCACGGTGAATCCCATTAGCCCGCATGTAATGATTGTACAGGGTGCCCAGGCAGTCCATCCGCTCAAAATATCAAACAATCCCATTCCCAATGCCCCAGCTGTGGCTCCTGTGCGTTTTCCATAGACTATAGCGGCAACTAATAGTGGTACATTTCCCAAATGAATCAATCCTCCGGCACCTCCAAAACCAGGAATCTGAATATTTACAAAGGCTGTAAATACTAGTGTAAGTGCGACAAACATTGCATCCAAGGTTACCCGCCCCGCCTGGCTTCTTCCCCTGCTTTCTGTTTTCATTGTCAATCTGTCATGTTCCAATACTTTATCCATAAATTCCACCCTTTCTTTCAGCCCTGCTTTGTGTATCATGCTGTATCTTATCACTCCGTTTATGAAGCATCTGTCCAGGTGCTTCCCTGATACCATACCCCCTGTTTGGAACTTTTAAAACTGCCAGTTTTATTATTTTTAACAGTGCCAGTTTTTATTTTTCTTTTTACTTGCATTTTTCCGGTAAATGTACTATCTTAGATAACGAAACTTTAGAAGAACCATTTCAGATGCCTGTACGATCTTTTATTTTAAAGTGTTTCTGGCATAAAAGGAGATATTTAATGAACAAACAACTTTCCATTGCGATTGTAAATGATATATCCGGATTCGGACGGTGTTCCGCAGCAGTAGCACTTCCCATCTTATCTGCCATGAAGATACAATGCGGCATAGTACCAACTGCTGTCTTGTCTAATCAAACAGAATATCCTGATTACTTTATGCTGGATTTTACTCCATACATGAAAAAATATGTGGAAAAATGGAAGTCCCTGCAATTTTCCTTTCAAGGCATATATACCGGATTTCTGGGGTCCGAAAAACAGCTTGCCATTATATCCGACATGATTAATGAATTTTCTTTCAACAATATAATTGTAGATCCCGTTATGGGCGATCATGGAACTATT
Organism: uncultured Lachnospiraceae bacterium; assembly: GCA_910585605.1. Taxonomy (GTDB): domain Bacteria; phylum Bacillota; class Clostridia; order Lachnospirales; family Lachnospiraceae; genus CAG-590. Next base: position 1,270 of record CAJUFL010000073.1, read on the forward strand.
TATGATTCTTACACAACCGAAATGTGTCAATCCATGAAACATCTGGTATCCCATTCCACTCTTACCACACCGAATATAACAGAGCTCTGTCTTCTCACAGATACACCATATCACGAGAACATCACGGAATCGGACATCTATGAAATGTGCAAAATGCTTGCCAGAACAGGTGTTGGACAGATCGTGGTAACAGGAATTGAAAAAGAGAATGAAATTGGAAATGCAATTTATGAAAACGGTAATTTTGAGATTATATACGGATTAAAAATCCTTCCTCTCCGTCCAGGTACCGGAGACGTATTTGCTTCTATTTTAGCAGGCGGAAGTTTACATAATATTCCACTTAGAAAATCCGTTATGACAGCCTCCGAATTTATCCGCACCTGTCTCATTACCTCTGCCAGACTGAAAATACCTATCAATGACGGCGTCTGTTTTGAAGAACATTTAGAAATGTTAATGCGGGTTGTTTGAAACAATCCTATTCCTCATATCCTTATAGTGATCGACATACTCCTGGGAAATGAACTTTCCTTTCATAAGATTCTCTAATGTGATTACAAATTCCCTCTCCGGAATCTCGGCATAACACATTTCTCCAAGAGCCTTTTCTACTGCTTCCTTATATTCTGTAATGCTGTATACCCTGTCCCTATACAAAATATTTGCGGCATAAATCCGTTTGAAAAATCCATTTATCTTTTCTGATTTTGTAATCTTATCCTGAGGCATAAAATTAAGATAGAGCAAATCCATCACGTCTGCGGCTGATCGGTTTGAAATGCAGATATCAGGATAGATCGTATATAGATTTTTACACTTTAACGTATCATTTTTCACTTTGGAATCATAATAATCCGGCAGGTATTCTTTAAATACCCCCGTAACAAGATTCTCCTTTTTAAATGCCTCGTATTCCTTTGCAGGATCAGACTTTATACCTGGCATATATCCCATATTTCGTATCAAATCTCTGGAAATACTGAGTCTGCGGGGTTCCTTTTCTAATAAAAGTAAATACACTTTATTGTGTATCCGCCAGATAAAAGCCGGACATTCTTTAATTCTGTAAGATTTTGAATAATCTATGATAATGGGTCTATGATCTCTCTTAAGACGATATTTTTTCTTTATCTTCTTAAGCACGACTGCATTATAATGTTCAAATTGGGCAGCATGGATCTTCCCGTCATCTGTGTCAAAACCATCCCTCTTTTTTTGTTCTTTCTTTTCCTGTTTTTTTGCATTCCCGCTGCCATATATCACTCTGTTTTTTTGGACAGTAACTGTCTTTACAGTATCTTTCTCACCATCACGGTTTATCTCCGCAACAAAGTCATCATCTACCAGCGTAAACGTCTGGGATACTATGATCGCCGCAATCCCTGCCAGCATACCGAGAACAAACAGATAAAAATGCCCCAAAAGCCCTGCTATAGCAATGATGCCTATTGCCGCTGCCGAAAACAGGATTACGCTTCCTATACATTTTCTTGTCTCTGCATCTCCATAACGCAGTGCATTCCAAATCCTTTTCATTCCAAATCACCCTCTATCCCTGTAGCCGCTTCTATACCTATAAGTCTATATACTTATTTTACTACATTTCTCCTTATTTTTCATTAAAAATATATTTTTATCAGGTTCTATCTTATCCTCTCATGTCATACATTTAAAAAACATAAATCTACAGGTATGTCTATGATTTCTCATCTCAAAATCAACTATATGAAATATATCACCTTGTTCCTTCTGATTTCCGTTTTTTTATATAGTATTCATGATACTATCAGAACAAATAATGCAATCGCTACTTCCTCATTTTTCGCAAATGAACTTCCGATTTATTGTGTTGATACAGAAAAACCCGTTCTTGCCTTAACCTTCGACAGTGCATGGGGCAATGAAGATTTAGCTGATATTCTTGCTATTTTAAAGAAGCACAATGCACCCGCCGCTTTTTTTGTAACTGGAGAATGGGCACAAAAATATCCTGATGCTATTGTTGCGATCGACCAAGCAGGGCATGAAGTTGCCAATCATGGCAATTCCCACAAACATATGCCCCAGATTTCCAAAGAAGAAATGGCTGCCGAAATACAAGGCTGTCATAATACGGTATATGAACTGATTGGAAAGGATATGACTTTATTTCGTGCTCCTTACAGTGACTGGAATGATGATGTAGTAGATGTTGCCCATGCCATGGGATATTCTGCCATCAATCAATCTGTTGACAGCCTTGACTGGAAAGATTACGGCATTGATTCCATTATCCGTACCGTTTGTGAACATAAAAATCTGGAAAACGGCAGCATCATTTTATTACATAACGGAGCAACTTATACCAAAGACGCTCTCGATGTTATGTTAACTGAATTAGAAGAACAGGGATATTCCTTTATTCAATTATCTTCCCTGATCTATACTTCCAATTATTACTTAGACCATACCGGCAAACAATTTTTAAAAAATGAATAATTTTCCTTTATATTCCTTTTGAATATAAAAAAGCTTAAATACACATAATACCAATGAAAAGGTTTGTGATTTTATCCATAAAAATCATAAAACGAATTAACGATAAGAAGGAGATTTATTATGAAAAAATTTAAGAATTGTCTTCGTCTTGCTGCCACTGCCTGTGTGTTCTGCTTTATCCTGACTGGATGTGGGAATAAGGATAACGCTTCTACCAGCGGCAACAACGACAATGGCGCTGTAAAAGATGTAGCCGATGACGTAGGAAATGCTGCCGAAGATGTGGCTGACGGAGTCGGAGATGCGGTGGATGACCTAGTAGGAAACGGTGGATTCGACAACTACAATGATGCCCATGATTATTTTATGGATACGATGGGGTCCTATCATGCCGATTCAAAATTTGAAATCCGTGATGAGGATAAAGAATTAAACGATTATCAGGAAGGTTCCAAAGGATACCGCTTTAATCTCTACGATACCAGTAAAAATGATAAAGGTGAATTATTCGGAGAATTTTATGTAGACGCCACATCTGGAGCAATCTACAAAAAGGGAAACAATAACAGTATTGAGGAATATCCCGGAAATAAGACCACCGGTAATTCAAACAACACTGGAAATACCAAAACAAACAGTAAGTCAAACAATAATGGAAATAATAACGTTACTTCAGGCAACAAAAACATGAGTACAAACAAAAGCAGATAACAAACTGCTGTACCAGGATATAAAAAAATCTCCAAACCGATGTAATATTCATTACACAGTTTGGAGATTTTCTTTATTTTACAAGATTCCCTTTTTCAATGTTCCCATTCTCATAATCCAATGCATTCTGTAGTGTCACCTGACTGATTGCCGCCAAGGCTTCATATGTCAGGAATCCTTGATGGGAAGTTACAATTACATTAGGAAATGATAACAATCTGGCAGTTACGGAATGCTCCAGCAATTCGTCTTCACGATTTTCAAACACGTTACTGCCCTCCTCCTCGTATACGTCCAGACCTACTCCAAAGAATTTTCTGCTCCGGATTCCCTGAATCAAATCCTCCGTCTTCACCAGGGCTCCTCTGGAAGTATTGACTAATATCACATTATCTTTCATCTCTTCAATGGTATCTTTATTAATCAGATGATGAGTTTCCTCTGTTAAAGGACAATGCAGTGAAATCAAATCGCTTTCCCTTAATACCTCATCTAACGGCATATATTCCACAAAATCAAGGCTCTTATTCGGATACATATCATAAGCAATCACCCTCATGCCAAAGCCTTTGCAGAGCCTGCACATTGCTGCACCAATCTTTCCGGTTCCGATGATCCCTGCAGTCTTCTGATAAAAATTAATTCCGGTAAGTCCCACCAGACTGAAATTATTCTCCCTAACCTTAATGTAACTTTTGTGCAAATGCCGGTTGACTGCAAGTGCCAGCGTCATGGCATGTTCTGCCACAGCCTCCGGCGAATATCCCGGTACACGTAAGATCGTCATACCATATTCTGCTGTTTTATCAAGAGCAACATTGTTAAATCCCGCACAGCGGAGTAAAATCAGCTTGATTCCGATTTCATTGAGCTTATCGATAACCGGTGCGCTCAGATCTGAATTGACAAACGCACAGATCGCATCATATCCCTTTGCAAGGGAAACCGTTTTTAATGAAATATCAATTTCCTGATAAGTAATCTCAATTCCCTGATATTTACTTAATTCTTTGTCAAAAGACTCTTTATCATATGGAGTTGCATCATAAAATAGAATTTTCATAAAATATCTTCCTCCTTTAAATCATTTATAAAATGCCAGCTCACGTCCTATTTTATCATTCCCTTTTCCCCTAAAATCTATACAGTCCGGCTATAGAAGAAGTTCTCTTTGTGCCGAATGTATTCTCTCCTCAAACTGTTCATAAAAATCTCTTTTTCCCTCGTACAGCGTCATAAAAAATACATTTAGAATATACATATTGATCTGCTTTACTCTCTCCTCAGGCAAATCCAGAAGTTTTTCACTGATTTCCTTTAGAAAATAATGCCACCGGTTAATAAACGTTTCATTTTTGACAATATCCGGTGTATCTATCCATTTTTTTACCTTTACTTTGGTCCGGTTTGTTTTTTTACATTCATGCACCTGCAAAAAATATTGAAAAGAACCATTCTCATAAATACGTCCCAACGGGAAAATACGGCAGAACCCGGGACGCAGTGCATGAATACTGCATCTTCCTTCTGTATTCAAAAATACACAGCCAAAACCTTCTCCTGACATTTTCAAGTTGGGAAGAATGATACCATCTACAACATTTAAATCCACTTTATCTATTAGTAAATCTGCAAATCTGCAATCCAAGCCGGCAGTCAGCCGGTAAACATCATATGGATCCAATATGATAGAATTTCCCATTCCACGGCAGCAGGAGGAGCATCCCTTGCAATCATCACTTCCCACTCTTACCATATCCTGAAGACCATAGCGTTTTCCATCCGATACCTCTGATATATCAATGTTCCGTTTCATAATCTTAATTCCTCTCTCTGCCTATTTTATGGCATATGCTGTTTTACTCCGTATCAGAATTACTGTCTGAAGTGACTACCTGATTTTTCCCGTGTTTTTTTCCATAGTACAGATTCTGGTCTGCCTCATCCATCATGGAACGGATCGTCTCTCCTGGCTTATACTGGGAAATTCCCATCGTTATGGTCACACTGACCTCTTTTTCTTTATATTTTACAACCGTTCCGGCAATCGCCCTGCGAATACGGTTTGCTGCCTGAACTGCCGTTTCCATATCTGCCTGTAACAGGATTAAAATCTCCTCTCCACCCCAACGGCAGACACGATCCTTCTCCCGTACATTTCCGGATATCACCCCTGCTACTGCAATCAAAACCTCGTCTCCGCAATCATGTCCATAAGTATCATTCACATTCTTAAAGTTATCGATATCCGCCAAAATGAAGCAAAACGGCTGCTGTCCGGCATTGTTTTCCAATGCACTCTTTAAATATGTATTCATACTCCTTCGGTTTAATAAGTGTGTCAGCGGATCATGGCTTGCAATCTCGCACAGCGTACGGTTTTCCTCTTCTAACTGCCGCTTCATATACCGGATTTCCAAAGCAAACAGTATAGAACAAAAAATCTGCATCCCCAATGCGACCATGGTATTAAAATAATAAAAAAACGTACTAATCCCATCCAGCTGGCTGCCGGCATACATCGATGTAATATGATTGGTGACTGCTCTAATTGAAATATAACAGATACATACGATAGCAGACGCCGTAATCGGTACAAAAACACTTCCTTTAAAATACGGAAGGGTATAGGTAAGATAAAAGCTCACCGGAATCAGAGCCATAGTATAGATCATAAATCCCCAGTTCCATCCAAGTAATATAGACGCCATCGAGGAGTGAAACAGAATCTCTATGAATGCTAATATAAAAATAGACTCGTAACGCTCCTTTTTTACCACCACGGCACTCACATAAGAATAAAATAAGGTGATCGCCATGTTATAATAAAACAGCAGGGTAACATGAAAAGAATAGAACGCAATGGTAAAAAAGAAATGAATGAGTGCAATACTGATTCCCATTACTATATACTTGATCTTAGCATTGATGGCACTCGTACCATTAAAAACCTGCCTTACTCTATGATAAAATGATGTCATTTCTTCTCCCTTTCAATATCTGTCTTTCCAAACTATATTATAAACACATTATACTATATATAGCATCTAAACACAAGTTTTCCACAATATTTACTCTCTCTCCCGTTTCTTTTTAAGTAATTGGCTCATATCAAGCTTGTCTGAATCTGTCAAAGCTGGCTCTCTCTCTTCCTGTTTTTGTTCCTTTTGCTGTAATAAACCTCCTGTTTTTTTAAGTATATTTTTACTTTCCCGCTTACTCTCTGACTCTACATCCTGAGACTGCAAAGCCACCTGTTCTTTTTGTATTGTGAGACCCGTCATTGCATCATCCCCAATCTGTTCAGAAATCTGCACGGAGGGATGCCTTCTTTTTTCCGCATATCCCTTCAACCACATCTTCACCATACTTTGACCTCTTTTTCCATATACCAGTATGTCTATGGAAAATCTTCTGATTATGATATCAAACAAAAACATCAAAATTGCAATGACCAGAAGCGGAACCGTCAGGGATATCCTTGCCTTTACTGTATTGGAATTCCCTTTCCAGACATTGTCGCCAAAAGATATCTCCCGACCGCCGGTCTGTTTCACAAAAGATGCAAAATCTGTATCCCCATCGGCAAACTGATATTCTGCCGAATACTGGTTTGCATAAGCTGTATTATAATTTTTTACAATCTCATCCCCTGACAGCTTTCTTATACTCACGTTATAAACGCCAATTTCCGTCATGTCCAGTTCTGTCTCAAAGACACCCGGTTTTACAGCGTCCAAGGGTACTTCTTTTGCAGTTCCGTTTTCATCCGTTACCACTGCTGCTACTTTTGTATCCTTGTCATAATCTTTTGTTTCATAGGTAATGGATGCGGTATTCCCTTCTTTTACTACCTCAAGGTTATCATCCCCCAGTTCTGAATCTGAAATGACATAATGCACGATATTAGACCACAGCATCGGATATTGTTCCCATCCGGCATACTGTGCCGTCCATTCGTTATTTCCGTCACTGTTCCATGCCACAGTCCTTCCCAAACCACACTGCCATGCACTGAGCACAGGGTCTTTCCTGTCCGATTCCAGGATGACATCTGCTGTCTGTTTTGGAGCTGCTGCCACATAACCAAGAAATGCCGGACATCCTTCATTCATAACACCTTCCAATATTTCATGATTACTTGTAACAGACGGATAAAACTCTTCATTGATCAGATATGTCTTGGTGGACAGATAAACTTCCTGGGCAAAGATTCTGGGAATGGAATTATTCACATCTGTATAGTAAAACCTGCCCCCGCATGTTTCAGCTATATGCTGAAGCGTTGCCTGATCCGAATCACTGCCTACGGCAACCGTGGACACGGTAATACCGGCCTCATTTATCTGCTTTAAAAGTCCGTCATACTGATTGTATCCATCTTGTCCATCTGTCAGCAATATAATATGCTTGATCTTTCCATTGCTCTTTAAAATCTGCTCATATGCCTGCTGTAATGCGGGATAAATACTTGTACCGCCGCCATATCCGATAGAACTAATATCCTCCTTAATCTGTTCTATGTCTGAGGCTTCCTGCATGGGAACAATCCAATGATAGGTATCGTCAAATGCCAGTATGCCGATCTCATCACTGCTTCTTAACTCTGATACACCGGAAAGTGCTGCCTGTTTTGCCAGATCCAGCCCGGTTACGGAAGTATTATCCTCTGAAGGGGAAGTCATGCTTCCGGACTGATCTACCGCCATTGCCATTGCAATCTTTGGTATTTCCTTTTCACCCTGTAAATCCATATTGACTGGAAGAATCTCTTCCAATACTGTATTCCGGTAATTTCCCAATGCAAAACTGTTCTCACCCCCAATACAGATATAGCCTCCTGCAAAATCCTTTACATAAGATTCCAGTATCTTTACAAAACCCGCCCGTAAATCATCATAATGCACATTTAAGGTAATAACTGCCTTATACTGATTAAGTCCTGACAAAGTGACCGGTGCTCCCTTAGGGGTAACCTTATCATACTCTATATTGGCAGCAGCCAGGATTTTTTCAAACTCGCTTCCCTCTCCTGCCATCCCTTCTATCAGCAGCACCCTTGGTCTGGCGGCAATCTCGGCAAAGGCCACATATGTGTTATTAACCGAAATCGTATCCTGATCCGGCTCAATCACAGCTTTATAGCGGGCGATGCTTCCTTCTTCCCCCACATCTTCAAAGACAAACTGATTCTCCCCCTTATTTAAATGAATGCTCTGCTGACCCTTGGCAATTCTGCCGGCATACAGGGAAAGCAATGCATCCGTCTCCACATTCGAAGTTACGGAAACCGTAACATTGTAATGATCACCCGCATGTATTACATTGGGCACGGATACCCCGCTGACATATACTTCATGGTTTCCTCCAATACTGTCCTCCATGACAATCGCCAGAAGTTCCACATCACTTCCCTTTAATGCAGAGGCTGCCATACTCATACTGCCCTCATTTTCACTTCCATCTGTGATGAGCACAAGACGTTTCGTTACCCCTTCATCAAACATAGAGCAGGAATTGGTAACTGCCTTTTCGATATTAGTAGCTGTCATGACCGGCTCTACCGTAAATCCGGAAAAGTTTTTTTTATCGGAAAGAAACTGATCAACTGCTGTATCCTTTCCAAATGCCACAATGCCCAAAAGATTTTTTTCCGGCATTTCCTTTACAACATCCTTTAAATACTGCTCTGTTCTCTCCAGATTGCCTGACATACTGTCAGACACATCCACCAGAAAAATAGTCTCCGTCTTTTTCTGTTTTTTGGACACGGATACCCCTGCCATTGCCAAGATCACCGCACAAATCACAAGAATACGGACTGCCAGAAACTGTTTCTTCTTTGTCGTGTTTACCTGCCTGATATATACGATCCACTCTGCTGCCAGTAATAGGACTGCTGCCAGCAATAACAGATTACGGATTGCCCTGCCACCGGTTTTCTTATGATTTCCGTCTCCTTTTACCGTAACACTGTCCACCGGTATCACATCCGATTCCTCACTCACCGGAAAATTGACAATCCCGGTCTCTTCTGTTCCTGTTCCCAATAACATATCCCCAAGCTGCGACATAAAAATCGGGAACTCTGTCTGCAATGCAAAATCCGTATTATGGATATCAAATCCAAGCACACCGATATTATGTTTCCCATCCGTCCCAAAATAACCGGTAACACCGCCGTCTCCTGTTTTTAAAAAAGGCTGCCCCCAATCGGGAAGCACATAGGTATAAGCTTTTACAATCCCAAAGGAATATGCCTCGATATAACCGGTAACCGGACTTTTATCAAAATACAAAACCGTATCGGATACTTCAGAATCTTTTACCATATAGCCGGAATCATAGAAATCCTTTGCATAATTAAAAAATAAAAAGCCGGCATCTTCCGGAAACTTCCCGACATCAAAATCTTCGGGCAGTTCTATTCCGTCAAAAACATAGAGGTCAAAGGTTTCATTTTGTCCGTTGTCACCTACTGCCTGATTTAGCACATTGACGTCATCCGATTTATACACGGTCACATTATCATTTAATAACAGTGATTTTTCCAGAAATACGTTCCCCTCTGATAAAAGCAGTACTTTTTTCTCTGTATCTGCCGTTACCGCAATACTCTGGCTGTTATCTGCCATGAGACTGTCTTTTCCGCTTAATTCCCCGCGAAGAACCATACTGCCATCCAGCACAATATTCTGCTTTTCAAAATATACGGTTTCACTTTCCTTTGGCTTTACCGTTACCGTCTGGACATCTGCAATGTCCGGACCTGCATAAAGGCTGACATCCTGGGTAATCTCCCTTTCTCCATAATTCGTAATTCTGCAAAGAGCCTCTACCCCATCCTCCGTCACAGAATAGTTTACATAATCCAAAGAGCAGTTTTCCCCTTTGGAATATACATCTTCCACGATAAGCGATGCATTTTTGTTGTTCTTTATCCAGTCGTTACTGGAAAAAGCAGTATCTGTATAACAGATGATCTGAACATGGTTAAGCTTCTCAATCACAGAATTGATAACTCCTGCCGCCACATCAGGAGTCCCCGCTTCCATTACAGCTTCTATTCCGTTCAGCCGCTTTTTTAATGTAGACTTATCCCTTCCCTGATAAATGACTGCTGCATCCTTTCCACAGGTAATCAGGGTAACCATGGCATTCTCGCTCAACCTGTCAATTTCCTTTTTTGCTTCCTTGAGGCTATGCTCTAACCTGGTATCATGGTCATCATATAAATACTGCATACTGGCACTGTTATCAATAACAATAACAGTATTTTCCTGTATACCACCCCTTTTCAGCACAGGGGCCATCAGGGCAAAAATAAGGAGCAGCATAAGAAGAATCTGCATATACATAAGGATATTCTGTTTTAATTTTTCAAACGGAGTCTTTGCCTCCAGATTCTTATAAATCTCCTGCCAAAGCATAGTGGAAGAAAAAGACTGGTCTTTGACCTTTTGCTTTAACAAATATAGTAAAATGATAACTGGCACGATTACCAAAAACGCCAGCGGCCACAAATTTTGTACTGTCATATCTCTTTTCTCCTATCCGGCTTGTAACTAATTTTGTTTTGCAAGCTCCATTTACTGCCCGATTTACAGTTTCTGCAAAATTCCCGCAAATCCATGCAGCATTTCATAGACCAGATCCTCATCCGACTGCATAAAAATATAATATGCACCAAATTTACGGGCCAGTTTCTGTAATCCGTTCTGCATATCCTCCAGCTGCCTCGAATATTCCCTGATCGTGGCATTAGACATGGTAATCTTCACCCGTTCCCCCGTTTCCATATCCAGAATATTAAGAGTTCCCTCATAATTCACTTCCAGTTCCTCCTTCGAAAGAATCTGAATCAGAACGATAGTCTGCTTTCTATATGCGAGATATTTTACTGCCTCCTCAATCCCCTCTTTATCCAGAAAATCGCTGATAATAACAGATACCCCGCCTGCCTGCACCGGACAGGATACGATTGTTTTATTCAAAGTTGTATTTCCGCCAAAGGTAATACGTTCCAAATCCTTTAACACATGGGAAAAGGCCGCCGCCCCCGTCACCCCTTTTCCTTTTATCAAAGAATTTTCTTTCATTTCGTTAATATAAACACGATCCAGATTATTTAAGATAATATAGGAAAGGGCACCCGCAGTCTGCAATGCCATTGTGGATTTCGGGACTTCTCCGAAACACATGGATTGGCTGGTATCTATAAAAATTCTGAAAATACCTTCCTTTTCCTCCATAAACTGCTTGATATAAAGCTTATCAGTACGCCCATAAGCATTCCAGTCAATCCGCCGGATATCATCCCCAAGCATGTATTCCCTGAAATCAGAAAATTCTACGGAAGAACCCTTTGCACTGGATTTGCGGACACCGCTTAATCCCTGGCTTAACCGCATATTAAGGCTCATCTTAATCGTATTGAGTTTTTTAAAAAAAGCACTATCAAAAATTGCTGATTCCATGCCTGCCCCTTTCTTCATCTATGACCAGTCATCAAACGATTCCGTACAGCAGTCCTTTTCCTGGCTGCTTTATATGGTCTTTATTCCGTCCATGATCTGCCTGATCACGTCGTCTGCCGTTACACCGTCGGAAACCGCCTCAAAATTAAGGGCAAGACGATGTCTTAATGCGGGGCAGGCAGCAAACTGAATATCTTCAAAAGCAACATTATATCTTCCCTCCATAAAAGCCCTTGCTTTAGCCGTTTTAATGATTGCCTGTGCTCCACGGGGACTTGCACCGTTTTCAACATACTTCCTCACCACCTCCGGCGCTTCCCTGTTTTCCGGATGGGTAGCCACAACTAAAGACAGCGCATAATCCATTACTGCATCTGAAAGCGGTATATCCCTCACTGCCATCCTGATTTCCATGATATCCTCTCCGTTCATAATAGAATTCAGTACTGTGGTTTTATTGGTCACTGTAATATCCATGATTGCCTTCAGTTCTTCCTTACCGGGGAATTCTACTAAAAGTTTTAACAAAAAACGGTCCAGCTGTGCCTCTGGCAGCGGATATGTTCCTTCATTCTCAATGGGATTTTGTGTAGCCAGAACCATAAAGGGCATGGGCAGTTCATATGTCGTCTTTCCTACTGTTACTGTCTTTTCCTGCATTGCCTCTAGCAATGCAGACTGGGTTTTCGGTGTTGCCCGGTTAATCTCGTCCGCTAATACAATATTGGCAAATACCGGTCCCGGCTCAAACCGAAATACATTATTCCCACCTTCCTTTATAATCAAATTCGTTCCAGTGACATCAGCTGGCATCAGATCCGGTGTAAACTGGATTCTGGAAAAACTGGTAGAAAGTACTTTAGAGATTGCTTTTACGAGCTCCGTTTTGCCAAGCCCCGGCACACCCTCTAACAGTACATTTCCGTCAGCAAGAATTGCCAGCAATACTTGCCTGATAATATCCCTCTGTCCGATAATCCCTTTTCCAATCTCCTCTTCGCAGGCATTTATTTTTTCTATCATATTTTGTATCTTTGTCTCGTCTGTCATATCTGCTCCTTTCATTACTGTATACTTTTAGGCAATTGCGAAACTCTTTATTTCAAAATGTGAGTTGTGCAAATGTAACAAACTTATGTTTGTAGGACATTTGAGAACGTCAGTGGTTAGTGAGGTGTTTTCGAGCTTAGCACGGCTACGTTCTCAATTAAGTGCAAACGGTCCGGAAAACATATTTGTTACATTTGTACAACGTTCGCTTCAAAAACAGAGTTTCGCAATCACCTACTGTATACTTTAGCATTTTATCATTTATCAGTAGATATTACAAGCAAAGTAAAATTAACTAATCAATCAACTTTTTTATTAAATTTTAGTTTATTTAATTTATATTAAAAACCATATAATTCATAGAAAAAACAATACGGAAAACTTTTACTTTAACTTTCAAAATAATTGTGATATCATATTTGTGATAAGCCGATCATATTGTGATTGGCAATGGCAGCAAAGTCATGGCAGCAAAAAGTACATACAAACGCCGGAGACGAAGCATGCATACATAACAATACATCAGATCATTCACACTCCTGCCGGTTACGACGGGGTGTTGAGTCTTATGGCATTGTCCAGCGGACACTTTTCATCCGTCTGGTTTTCTGCCACAGGAATCAAGGGAATATTCGTCTCCGCCAGTTGAAACAGTGGAAGGAGAGATGTTTTTTATGAAGAAACGATTTACAGGCATATGGACATTAATGATATTACTTTCATTGGTGTTCCTGCCGGAAGGAATGACCGCAAAAGCAGCGGTACACGATAGTGAACAGATTCACTATTTTATCTATTTTGATGCAGCAAATGGGAAACTTTATAAAACAAGTGGTTTTACAAACGAAGAATCATGGCAGCCAGAACCGGAGAATCTGGAGCCCTATACAGGTACAGATATTACCTGTAAAGGAAGTGAACTAACCCTGCATGATTTTTATCTGTTTCCGGAAAATGCTGCAATTGTCATCAAAGGAAATGCAGTACTCAAACTAGAAGGAAAGAACGTAATAGACCATGGTACTGTTCTAAAATCACGATATGGTATCTATACATATGACAGCCTGACTATTGAGGGAAACGGAAGCCTGGATATATCTGCATCTAATGCGGGTATTTATGTTGCGGGTGATTTGGTAATGAAAGAAGCAATTGTCGAATCCAAAGAGGCCAAATATCCTGTATGGGTAAAAGGAAATTTTACCATGGAGAGCGGTACTATGACCGGAACAGCAGGGTATTATGATCTCCCTGAAATCCCGACGCGAGATAATGTGGCACACAGTATCCGAGTTGATAATATGCTTACAGTAAACGGCGGTGTTCTTACAGGAGAATCTTTCATTGATATACCTGTAGTTGGCATATATGCTGGAAATCTTACCATAAATGGCGGTAAAACATATGGACACATTATTTCAGAATTTACGTCTGCCATGTCCGCTACAGGAATATTTTCAATAAACTCAAACTTCGCACATATTTTTCGCTTATGCACCTTGAAAATTCAATACATG
>CAJUFL010000074.1 GCA_910585605.1 uncultured Lachnospiraceae bacterium
CTCTCCCTCAAACCCCGGAAACCTCAACTTCGGTACTCTCTCCCCTAGACTATTATTTGAGGATACATTTGCCATAAAAATTACACCTCCTCGCCAAAAGGAAATTTCAGTCCAAGCTCGTCAAAATACGGCTTTAACTGTGAATCAACTTCCTTCATTTCTTTTCGTAATGCTATGATCTGATCTGCTACTTCATCCAAATCAATCTCTGGTTCCGGTTCAAATGTATCAACATACCTTGGAATATTAAGATTGTATCCGTTCTCTTCTATCTCTTCCATTGTTGCTACATGAGCGAATTTATCTATGTCCTTTCGCTCTGCATAGGCATTAAGAATTTTCTCGATATGCTTATCCTCCAGCGTGTTCTGGTTCTTGCCAGAAGAAAACTCCTTTGAAGCATCAATGAAAAGAATATTGCCAGAGTTACCATTTCTCTTTGACTTAAGTACAAGAAGGCATACAGGAATTGATGTGCCATGAAACAGGTTCGCTGGCAAACCAATGACCGCATCCAATCTGTTCAAATCTCTTATGATATACTTACGAATCTGCTCCTCTGCACTACCTCTAAAAAGAACACCATGGGGAAGAAGTACTGCTATCCTTCCGTCTTCTTCATCCATGTGATAAATCATATGCTCCAAAAAGGCAAAATCGGCATGGGATTTTGGTGCCAGTTTACCCGCACCGGAATATCTCGGATCGTCTTCAAAGGACTTGTCCGCAGACCACTTTAAAGAATATGGCGGGTTACACACCTGAACCGTCATTTTAACATCGCCATATTTATCATCTTTAAGGGTATCTCCCTTGTAGATATCAAATTTCTGATACTCTACTCCATGCATAAGCATATTCATTCTTGCAAGGTTATATGTAGAAGCATTGTTTTCCTGACCATAAAAATGTCCTACTCTTCCGGTTGTAAGATGTTTCTGTACCTCCAAAAGCATGGAAGCCGAACCACATGTACAGTCTCCTACGGTCTTTGCTTCATCAAGACCAAATGATGCAAGTGTAGCACACAATTTACTCGGACCTGTAGGAGTGAAAAACTCTCCACCTTTTTTTCCTGCATCAGAAGCAAAAAGCCCAATTAAAATCATATAAGCTGTACCAAGAACATCAAATTGGGAATCCTCAAGCATAAAATCAATTTCATTTATTCTTGACATCACCTTGCTGATAAGCTCCGTTCTTTCCGATACAGCGTCTCCCAAATCTGGATCTTGTAACTTCATATCATTGAAGAGTCCTGAAAAGTCAGATTCTGAACGCTGTCCCATCGTTGAACCTGTAACATCATTAATCGCTCTTTCCAAATCTTCAACAGAAAATTTGTCATCATCATTTTCTGGTTTCTCTATTCTTCTGATAAGATTTTTGAATAGATATTCCGGCTTTATAATATATCCAAGAGCCTCTATAGACCACTGTTCTATCATTTCCCTGAGATCATTATTATTGTATGCTTCTTCATACTGAATACCATCATTTTTTAACAGTTCATTATTCATATAATTCTCTGTTCGTTCAGAAAGGTATCTGTAGAAAATAATTCCAAGTATGTAATTCTTGAATTTTGAGGCATCCATATTGCCTCTCAAATCATTTGCGATTGCCCACAGTTTCTGCGAAAGTTCGTTCGCCTGCTTCTGATATAATCCAGTGTCAGCCATTTTCTATTCTCCCTCTGCTTTGTATTTCTTGTACAATGCTTCAACATATGCCTTTAGTCTTCTGATAAGGTTTGTGGTTTGAATAAGACCAAGTTTTTTATAACTAATCTCCACCCTTATCCGTTCATCCGTTAGATTGCCGCTAAACGTGTATTCAGAAAACATTTCCGTTACTAATTCTGGCTTCAAATTATTTTCATATGCAAACTCTTCAATATCTGCCTGCATTGATTCTTTTTCAAACTGCTCATATGTAGCCATGATATCCGCATCTGCTGGAAGCTCAAAGAATCTGGTCTGTATAAAAGCCTTCATCACATCACTCTTATATCGCATTGATTCATTATCTGAACGCTCAATTTCACGAATAATGAGGTCAATATCCTTCTGTTTATCCTCATCACTCTTGTTACTGTTTTTAGCACTCTTTAACAGATTAAGTATATACACCACATTGATTCTATCCGTTCTAACAAGTTCTATATCAAAATCTACATCTACAGGAACTTTTACCGTTTCTGTTCCATTCCCTTTGATTTGGTCATAATAGTACAAGTACCAACTCTTATAACCTTCATACTCATCTTCTCCCAGCACCACAGCCAGATCATCCCATTCAAACTTTGAAAATGTCTTTAGTGTCGCCAGAGTATGTGTCATGGTACGAAAAGCTATAATAAAAGCCCTGATATCATCTTCGTTTTGAAGATGTCCCGCCTTCTCTACAGTTGGTGCTACTTTTCTAAGTATCGGTTCCTGATTCACCCACTGATTAACATAGTATTCATAATTCTGTAACAGGTATTCATTGGGATCACCATCCCCTGAGAATAACTTCAAAGCATCATCCTGCCACTTTTTGATGTTACGATATGATACTATTTGCCCAAACTGCTTCGTCTTTTTATAAACCCTATTTGTTCTGCTATATGCCTGTACCAATGTATGCCATATAAGATTCTTATCAAGGTATAATGTATTAAGTGGTTTTGCATCAAATCCAGTTAAAAACATATTGACTACAAGAAGGATATCGACCTGTGGTAAATCTTTCTGTTTCATCCTCTTTGCTATATCTTTCCTATATGAATCAAATGTATCTATCGAAAATGCTGTTCCGTACATCTCATTGTATTCATTTATGCATCGAGAAAGCAGTTCCTGCGAATGCTCGTCAACCCCTTCTTCCATATCCTCATTTGCCTGATATGAAAATATGGCAGCTACTTTGAGCCTCTTGTCTTCCTCTCTGCCAGCATTCAGTTTTTTAAATTCATCATAATATTTTCCAAGTGTCTTTATATTGTCCACTGCAAAAAGTGCTGTATATAAGTTGCTCTGCAAATGTACATGCTGCTCATGATGTTCCATTATATGATTTGCGATTTTTGCAATTCTTTCATCATCATGGTACAACTCATTAATATCTATCCCATGAATACGACAATATTCCGGATCATCCAAATTCTCTGGTTCAATTCCTTTTGTTGCCACATTATGTGCAAAAATAGTTCGCTGATATTCCACCGAAAATCTCAGTACATTACCATCAGCGATAGCATCCTTAATCATATATTTATGAAGACAGGGATTTAATTTTCCGGCATGAAAAACATCTGCTGTTGTTCTTCCATCAGAACCCTTATTCGCTTCAAAAATGGGAGTCCCAGTAAAACCAATATAATTCGCATTCTCAAAATGTTTTTTAATTTCTCCATGCATCTTTCCAAACTGTGATCTGTGGCACTCATCAATTATATAAACAACTTTCTTGTTTCGATATGTATCCATAAGTTCAGCATATTTTTTATTTTTAACTGCATTAGCCATTTTCTGAATCGTGGTAACAAGAAGTTTTCTATCATTCTGCTTTAATTGCTTTACAAGGACATAGGTACTGTCCGAACTGTCAACGCAATCTTTTTCAAAAGAATTATACTCATCAACCGTCTGGTCATCTAAATCTTTTCTATCTATCAAAAATATTACTTTGTCTATTCTTGGTTCGTCTCTAAGTAGCTGTGCAAGTTTAAAACTTGTAAGAGTTTTGCCTGAACCTGTACACGCAAAAACAAATCCATTTTGATTTGATTCAAGAACACGTTTCTTTGCTTCTTTAACAGCAAATATCTGATATGGCCGCATAACCATAAGAATCGGCTCGGATGTCCTGATAACCATATATTTATCAATAATTTCGGTTAATGCCGTCTTTCTAAAAAACTCTGTTGTAAAATCATTCAGAGCATTTATCCTCATATTCTTTTCATCAGTCCAAAAGAATACAAGACTTTTGAGAATCGGATTATAATTTCCATCCACCATCTCGTTTTCATTACAGAAATATTTTGTCTGTACGGAATTTGAAACTACAAAAATCTGTAAAAAACGAAATAAACCTTTATATGAGAATTTTCTATACCTGTTAATCTGATTGATTGCTTCGTTAATTTCAACCCCCGGCCTCTTAAGCTCGATTTGTACAATAGGAAGCCCATTAATAAGTACAGTAACATCATAACGATTCTTATATTCAACATCGTTTTTATGCTCTTTATCCATAGTTATCTGGCGAGCCACTTGATAACTATTTCTTGTGGTATCTGATGAAAAGAAATCCAAGTATACCGTCTCATCATTATCCAACGTAAGAATATATTTATCTCGCATAAGTTTTGCCGATTCATACACAGTCTTATTTTCAACAAAGGTCAATACACGAGAAAATTCTGTCTTGGAAAATTCAGCTTTTCCCTTTTTCTCAATTAACTTATCTTTATTAAATAAAGCTAACTGGTTTTTGAAATTTTCTAAAACATCATCATAATTTTTTAATTCAATATATTCATAACCAATACTCTCAAGTCGATCTATGAATAAATTCTCTACTTCATACTCGGAAATCCACCCCATTTCCAGCCTCCTAACCAACAAATTATCTTTCTATCTCAACAACATCATCCAGTCCACATTCCAATGCTATTGCTATTCTTGCCAAAACATCCAGAGATACATGTTCACTATTTGCCATCTTTGACATAGTACTGGATGCAATCTGGGTTTGTTTTCTCAATTCAGCCTTTGATACCTCTTTATCAATCAGCAATTTCCAAAGTGGTTTATAATTCACTTTTATATATTCCATCTATGCAAACCTCCATAAATACTGCTTCATCTGATAATAATGTATCCTCAAGTTTTCTCCTTAACAAGTATACCAAAGCCGCAACGATTTATCAAGAAATTTGACGATTTATGTTATTAACTTATGATAATGTCTCCCTAGGATTTACTTGAAATAATGTCACTTTTTGATAAAATATAAAAGTTATGAAAGAAGATAAGATTACATTGTCTCAAAAACAATTGAAAACATTCACTGTTATTAACCGTTTCATCGACAAGTCTATTACCAGACAACAGGCTGCTGAGTTATTAGGTCTTTCTACACGCCAGATTACACGTATTAAGAAAGGAGTTCTTGAATCTGGTGCGAAACTCTGATTTACAAAAATACTGGCAGAAAGCCTTCTCATGCCCTTTCGGATGAAACAGAGGAAGCCACCCTTATGATTTATTCCCGCCCGGAATTGTCTGGGATTAACTTCCTTCATTTCAAAGATATACTCCTTGCAGATTTTGGAATTGATATTTCCTATTTTGCCCTTCTTAGTATACTAAAAATGAAGGATTCGAAAGCCCCAAAAAGAAAAAAATCCGGCACCGCACCCACCAACGCAAAGGAAAACCCCATCCCGGTCAGCTTATACAGATCGATGCCACTCCTTACGAATGATTTGGCGGCAGAATCAGATATTCCCTTCATGGGGCGATAGATTTTCTCTACTAGAAAAGCCATCCATCTGTTTATAACGCGGAATGAAGACCTGCATGGATATCTGGAAACCCTCCGCCAATACTGCCTTGACTTTGCTGTTCCACAAACAGTCTATTCTGACAACCAAACCATTTTCCGTTCACCCAAAATCAGAAAACTGACGGTTGATAAATGGATTCACGGAAAAGAGGTCCATCTTACACAGTTTGGCAGATCCATGCATGAATCAGGGGGGTGATCTGATCTTTGCAAAACACCACAAGCAAAGGGGTATATCGAGCGTTTATGGGCAACCCTGCAGAGCCGTTTACCCGTCGAGCTGGCCAAAAGGGGCATTACAACTGTATCTGTGGCAAACTGCTTTCTGGAAAATGAATACAGGGATCTGTTCAATCAAAAATTCTGTGGTGAACCCAGGGCAGAATCTATCTTTTTCCCATTGGGAAAAAATACAGATATCGACTCCATCCTCTGCATAAAACATACCAGAAAAGCAGATGCTTTCAAATCCTTGTCCGGGGATTCCCAGTCATCAGTTCCATGACAGAAATAACAGTCCTTATGAATCCCCGTTTTGGAATACAATGGACGTATTTACGATACTATCCGCTACATAAAACCTGAGCGAAAAAATCCAAGCACAAAAGTCACTAAAAAGGTAATCAATACGATATAACCCCATCTTCAGCTGCGGCATAGTACAGACGCATGGGAAAACATATGGTGGATAGAATACTATAACCTGTCATTAAAATTTCTTTATGAATTTTTTTGAGAAACAACAGTCTTCCTTAATAAAATATCTGGCAGCAGTATACTTGATGCTACCAGATAGAACACGATTTTTTATAAATACTATTTGCAAAAATGACATTTTGTAGAAATAATATACAGTAAAAAAAGTAACATTATTAAAAGTTATTGACAACCCATTTATCCTCATTTTGGCGAAAAAGGGCAAACCGTTTTATCCTCTCCCGTTTTTCCCAAAAATGTTCAAAATTTTTATTCTCCTTTTGGGATTTTATTTACTCCTATCTCTCAAATGCCTTGATTCTCTTAGTCTCTCTCCTTTTCCCAAAAATAAAAACAGACCCCAAAAACAGGTTTTTTCTTCCTGCTTTCAAGGTCTGTTTCTTGCTTTTATTCTCTTTTTGGGGACAATGCCTTTTACCCCTTGTAGGATATTTGGCTTTGCCCTGAAATATTTCAACTTATTCGAACTCGACTTTTCCTAACTAATTTTGTTTAGTGGTTATTCTCTGTCGATTATGTAAATCTCTTGATTATTTGATATATCCATATTATCCTGCCTATATGAACTAATGTTATCATTTTGTTATCGCTGTTGATAACACTGGCTCGGCAACTGCGGATAATAGCTATATGCTATGGTTTAAATTATAAGCGATTTTGCTAAGAAAATCAATTATTTTTTGCACCACCTCCAATAATCTCACAGCACTGACCAGATATTTCCACGAAACAACCAAAGCAATAAAACTTTATTTTATTTTCAAATAATAAGGCTTAATTTTCTCCAGAAAAGTAGTATCTTTTTCTTCTTCTACGCTCAATACGGTCAAATCAACGGGTAATCCACTTGCCTTTTCCAGTTCATCTAAAATCATTAATATATCATTGTTAATCCTATTTGAATAATTTAAGTAAATAGCTAATATATCAACATCATTATGAACCATCTCTGGTTTTAATATTGACCCAAATAAATATACATTTTCAAAGGAGTCAAATAAATCTATATGTTCACTTACCAGTTTAGGAATATCCCTATCTAAATTTGTTAATGTATCCATAAAATGCCTTCATTGTTAAAAGTTCTACTTTCATAGCAGCCGCCATCTCATATGCTTGCTTGGATATACAACTATTGCCATTCCAATTATGCAAATTAATAATCACAGTATTTTCTTCTGGAGATAATCGTATAATATCCGACTGGCTTAAGCAGTATTCATAGACAAAAATCAGTTTTTTATCATATATCATAATTTCTCTTAAATTAGTTTCATTCAAAAACTTAAAACTTATTTTTCTGGAATTAATGTATTTTAATGCAAAATTCAAACTTTCAAGACGCACCTTTGCTCTTTTAAAACAATTATAATTGTAATACAACTGTCTTAATCTAGGAGTATCATCTAAAAACACTTTAATAGACTTTTCTTCTTTCATCTGAATATATGGGCGCTCAATTCCCATAACTATGGTTTCAAATTTACCTTGTGACTTCAATCTTTGTATCAAATTCTCTAACGATTCAGTAGAAGGAAGTATAGCATCTTCAACAGGGGCAATACCAAACATCGAATCAATTTCTGCTGGGAAAAGAACTTCTCGGCTTTTCTCTTCATCAATACGAGTAGCTTCAAATTCATCTACATGCCTCATAAATGTTTGGATATATGCCAAATTTGAATGAGATTTTTGCTGATTACATTGAATCAAATCTAGGTTTACTGAGAGTAACATTTTTATTTTTCTGTTATTAGATAATATGGTAGCCTCAAACTTATCCCAAAGCACTTTATTTTCTTTCAAATAATAACTCGTGAAAATTGTTTGGTTCTCCAAGAGTAGTGGAACTACCTCCTTTTTGAGTTCCTCAAAAGAAGCATATTTTTTACTAAACATTTTTTCAAGTTCTTCTCTTCGGGTTCTTTTCCACCCCAAAACTTCTTCTGGAGTAAAAGCATTATTTTTATCAAAATCAGTATGACAACTTGGGCATAACAATATTAAGTTCTCAAACGAATTATCTGCGGTTTTGCAATATGGATCAATATGTGCTTTTTCAATTATATCACCATTTTTACAAAACAACTCCCGCTGACAATTTGGGTTCATACACCGTCCCATAGATTCTGCATATAATTTTCTTTTAGCAGATTCATCTATATATCTACTATTCATCATATAGCCTCTCTATATTTCTATGAATACTCAACTTTATTGTTCCATAAGCTATAATTTACAACGTACCTTATACATTAAATTATAGTTTCGACATTATCTTCCACTTAAAAACGTCAATTATTTTTCACTTTATCTCCGATTATATTATTCTTCAACATTGCTATCGTTTCTTGATTCTTCTTAAGAATTCTCAGTTGCCTATATGCCTTTTCTCTTAATATTTTTAACCTCTCAATTTTAGGCATTTCCTGTCTTATCAAATCAGCATTCGTATCTTCCAAATTGATAAGTACAACTAATTCCTCCGCCGAAGCAAAATCTCTGATATTAGGTGATTTTCCGCTTATTCCCTTTTCGTTTCTCCATTGTGCCGCCGTCTTGCCAAACAAAGCCATATTAAGAATATCTGCTTCGGATGCGTATGTATACGCCATTTCCTGTGGGGATAATGTTGGTGTTATCAGAAATTCCTTTACCGCATCTGTATGAATACGGTAATTTATTTTTGAAAGTTCCCTCTTAGCATCCCAACCAATCGCTAATCGGTTTGCTTCATCTTTCTTTAACCGCTGATAGTCCTTGATAATATATAGTTTAAATTCTGGTGAAATCCAAGACGCAAACTCAAAAGCTATATCTGTATGGGCATATGTACCGCCGTATCGTCCAGATTTTGATATAATACCGATTGCGTCAGTTGCTTTTATCCACTGTTGCGGTGTCAATGTAAATGCATTATCTCCCGACTCCGCTTTAAACCTATCGAATTCGATAGGTTTAAAATTGGGATTATGAATCTGTTCCCACAAACCCAAAAATGAGATTGTGGAATGATTACGCATCCAGTTCGCAACCACGATAAAAGAATTGTCTGGATTTTTATATTTGGCAATATCCGTTAAAGAAATATAAGCTCTTCATTTACGACATCACCCATTACTCTGATTTCTGTTCCATTGGCATCTATTTTCATATTTTTCATTATCTCCAACCACTTCCTTTAGCACAGATTATCCCTTATATGACAGCATATACAGCAGGCACTCTTGCAGCAATTTCTCTGGATTATGTTCCAATTCTATTATCGCTTTCATTTCCTCTTTAGCCTTATACGGAATATTGTTATTATTCTCAATAATCTTTTTTAAAACTTCCTTTATTGCTTTTTCATCTAAATTACAAGCCACTTACACATTCCCTCCCCATCACATTACAACCGACAAACCATGATGTATTCTTCTTCGTTTTCGTCAATGACCTCAAAACCTGCTTTCCGATACATATGAACCGCATAATTTACCTTCTGCACAGAAAGAGATGCCTGCTTATATCCTTTTTCTCTCAAAAATTGCAGCATAGCTCCCATAAGTGCTGTACCAATACCCAAATTCCTGTATTCCTCATACAGTGATATGGCAAATGAGGGCGTTTTATCATCAATATGCCCGTAATCATTCATAATACGCACCCATACTGCACCTACAATCTTCGCTTTTGTTTCCACAACTAAACACCAATCATCTGGTTTACCAAAATCTGCAATATATACTTGTAGCTCTGGCTGTTCTATAATAGATTTTGGTGGCTTATCCATGCCCTCTGGAATAAAAATTGCTTCATACTAAAAAATCAGATAATATTGGATATTCATTTTTTTTAATTTCTCGAATTTTATAATCCATGTCTATATAAAACCTCACATCTGCCCAATTCAACAAACGGGAATCTATCGATTTTCCATAATCAATTCTTTGCACTTCCATTCTTCACCAAGAATACAATATTTTTCTGTTGTATCGAGAACTACACCGCTAAAACCAACTGCTTTATAACAGTAATAAGCTGGAAGATTATTCTCAAAAACACCCAATGATACTTTTTTTGCTCCATATATTTCAAATGCAAATTTTAGACCCAGCTGAAGCATAGCTTTTCCATAGCCTTTTCCTCTCTTGTGAGGATTTACAATAACAAATCCAAAGCGTAATTCATCCAATGATTCATCAAGGTTCCTTAGTGTAAAAAAGCCAACAATTCCTGTTTCATCAAATGCAGTAAACGGCATTAGAGATTCAACAAAACAAAATTCTTTTTGTGTTATAGGGTAATTACCGAGTATACCTGCTGTCCCTTGATAAAATGCTTTTTCATCTTGACACCACGATAATATCGTATCTACATCCAAAGCTTTATATGGTCTTATTCTAATCATATGTTTTTCCTCACAAATTCCGCTTTCTCAGTCTAATTTCTTTTTCTAAGTATACACGAAATTATAAGATTTTTCAATTCTCCGAACTGCCTTTGCTTAATTGAGCGGCACTCCCACATACCGCAGAAGTGCCATATATCACTTATGAATAGATTAACTCATTCTCCACAACTTCCCTCACACAAACCCGAATATTATTCATTTTTTGAACCCATAAAAGCTGGTTTTCTGCCTTTAGCTGTTCCGTCACACCTTGCCTGTCGGCATACTCCTTTACCAGCCGAAAAAACATATCTTCTGCCCGTTCATCCACACTTGACAAATATTCATTCAACCTGCCGCTTGTCAGCAGATTGAGATATACAAGCTGCTTGTACTCTTTGAGATACCGCAAATGACGTTTTCTCGCCTACCGGCTCGGTCGGTTCGCAGCTTGAGTGCCACCGGCACTCGCTCACCCCCATATACCTATCGGCTTTTCTTCTTCGGGAGGTAATGCAAGCTCTGAGAGGTAATAGCCGCCTTGCTTTGCATACCAAAGACCGTTATTTTCGTCATAAATCCTGTTTTCCATAGTGTTTCCTACCTTTCCTCTTTGTTGTTTTTAAAGCGATTCCCACGCTGTTTTGATTTTTGTGCTGCTTTTGCCTGCTCTAAAAGGCTGTCTATCTGCTTACTCCCAAATGTCTTACGGAGCAGCTTATAATCTTTGTTTTCCGCACGGAGGTTTTCATTTTCCCCTGCCAGTTTCTCATTGGTTTTCCTTAACCCCTCATTCTCACGGTGGAGATTGCTGTTTGTAACATTCAGCCGATAGTAGCTGTCCCACGCTTCAAAGCACCTTATAAGAGCTGTTTTAACAAGCGATTTCAGCTTTTGCACCAAAGGCACTGCCACTTTATTCTTATACGACTTTGCAGACATGAACCCCTGCGGCTCTGGCAACTGGTATTCTGGCGAAATATCAAGCATCTGCTCAAGTGTTTTTAGGTTCTCAATTCCTTTGTCGTAATTCTCCACCCTGTCCGACAATGCTTGAAATTCCTCTTTTTTCTCCAAAATCTGCCCCTCAAGCTGGATGACCTCTTTTTCCCGCTCCTGCTTTTTATAATCAAGGACAGACAAATGTTTTTCATGCGTGCCTTTCTGCTCCCACTGAATTCCGTACCGTTCCATTACGGCGGCAAGCTGTTCTTTTTCGGAAAATACCCATTGTGACCACTCCGTATCGCCACGGGAGCCGCCTTTGAATCCCTGCGCCGCCAACGCCTGTTTCAAAGATACCCTCGTATCAAGCCCACGCTTGCTGCCAGTCGTGAACGGAACAAAATCAATGTGCAGATGCGGCATTGCTTCATCCATATGGATATGAGCGGAAAATACATAAAGGTTCGGGTTTCGCTCTTGGAATCCATGATAATATTCATCTAAAATCTGCCTTGCAAGCTGTCCGTTTTCACTTCCTGCACCCATATTTTCCTTATCGCCAATCTGCAAAATCAGTTCATGGAACGGCTTTTCCTGCTTTGAGTTCCGTATCTTCTCGTAATAATCGGCAATGCGGCGGTCTGCCCTTGTCTGTTTCTCGTTATATCTCTGTAATGCTTCATCAAATAGCTTATGATACACTTTCTTGATATTCTCATTACAGTAATCTACATTGAGGTGGGAGCGTTCAGCATCCACATTTTCAGCCTTAAATTTACGGCTGTTATGGTTGACCGAGCCTTTCCCCACCATTGCGCTAATCGTCCGTCTTATAAAATCACGCCCTTTCTTTTCGGCTGGTAGGCTTTGTTACTTTCCCGAAAGTAACGCAAAAGCACTTTTGTCAGCTATGCCAACAAAAATGCAACCTGCAAGCAGGTTTTGCGCTCTCCGAGGGGTGAGCGTGTGCCAGTGGCACACAAGCTGCGAACCGACCGAGTCGGCAGACGAGACAGGGCTGCTTTTTGTAAAAAGCCCCCTGCCCCCGCAAAAACTTTATCCGTGACGGTACAGCTTTATCATACGCCCCTCGTGACACCGTTCACGTTTATAGAAGATGCCGTATTCGTTGAGTAAACGTCCCGACAGGACATTCAGTTTCCGTGCAAGGCTGTTCGGCTGTAACCCTGTTTCCAGCCAAGCCGCAAGCTCCGTCGCCGTCCCCTTCCACAAGGGGCAGTCGACAGTAATTCTTTTATCTATTTCCTCAAGTAAAGGCTCTGGCGGCTCTTTCCAAAGTTCTGTTTCTGCCTTTTGAAAATCCCATAACAATGTTTCGGGATTGCGGAGAAGATAGAGTTTCTGCTCTTGTTGGTCTCTGCCCGACACTTCAAGCGTGGCGGCGTTGCCGATGCGTTTTTCTTTCTGCAGCAGGAACGCACCGTCAGCCGCACCGAGCAAGCCAGTAGTCCCCGAAATCATATCGAACTTATCATCAGAACCCTGCTTTCTAGTATGATGGACAATCAAGATACAGATGCCATAGCTGTCTGCAAACTGTTTCAGCCTTGTAATAACCTCATAGTCATTTGCGTAACTGTAATTGTCCCCGCCGACTTCACGCACCTTTTGGAGGGTGTCAATGATAATCAGTCTTGTGTCTGTATGCTGTTTCATAAATTCCTGCAACTGTTCATCCAAACCATTGCCAAGATTCCCCGCCGAAACAGAAAAGAATAAATTGTCCGCCCCGTCCGTGCCAAACATACGGTACAGCCTTTCCTGCAGGCGGCGGTAATCATCTTCAAGGGCAAGGTACAAGACCGTTCCTTTTCGGACGGGATATTCCCACAGCGGCACCCCCATACTGGTATGGTACGCAATCTGCGCTATAAGAAAGCTCTTGCCGACTTTTGGCGCGCCTGCGAAAAGATAAGTGCCAGGGTAGAGCAGACCGTCAATCAAAGGCGGCTTGCTCGGATATACAGAATCATACAATTCAGCCATAGATACAGTTTCAAGAGCTTCGCTATTGTTTTTCGGCGGGTAATTGGTTATACTGTTATTGTTTACATTAGGCGGTTGTTCCGTATCTGCGCCAACAGATACATTCGGGGCAGCCGTTTCTTTTTTATTCGCCATCTTCACTTTCTCCTTTCAGACCGCCGAGAATAACAGCAATCAGTTCGATTGTGTCAAGCAGTTCTTCATTTACGCCCCCGCCCGCTTCAATCCTCTGTAATTCTGCAAGGACGGCGGCAAGTTCATTGCGGAGTGCCTTATATACCCTCGGATTGCCCTGCACGACCACATCTTGGCATAAGAGCCGCCTTGTAATATAATCCTGCTTGGTAAGCCCCGAAAGCCTCACCGCTTTGTCAATCCGCTCATTTTCTTCGGAAGATACCCGAAACGCAACGGTCTTATTCCTCCAACGGTTACAGTTATCTAAATTCTTTGCCGACATATCAAAAATCCCCCTTTCCTAAATCGTCAAGCCTGTCTGCCATTTCTGTCTGTTTTGACGGAAACAAATGAGCGTAACGGTAAGTGATTTCAATGCTCTCATGCCCTACTCTGTCAGCAATTGCCACCGCCGAGAATCCCATGTCAATCAATAAACTGATGTGGCTATGTCTTAAATCGTGGATTCTAATGCGTTTTATCCCTGCTTTTCCTGCCCCTCTCGTCATTTCATGGTGCAGGAAACTTTTTGTCAGATGAAAGATACGGTCAGTCGGGAGAAGTCCGTACAGTCTGCCGAGATACTCTTTTAATTCCTCACACAAAAAGTCCGGCATACTGACATTGCGCTTGCTTTTCGGTGTCTTTGGGTCTGTTATCACATCTTTTCCCTCTAACCGCTGATAAGATTTTGTTATCCGAATGACCTTGTTATCAAAATCAATATCCTGCGGCGTAAGTGCTAAAAGTTCGCCAACGCGCAAGCCACACCAATATAAAATCTGAAATGCTTGATAGGAATATGGCTTATCCTTTACTGCTTCAATAAATTTCAAATATTCCTCTTTCGTCCAAAAAAGCATTTCCTCCGCTTTCCCTTTCCCAAGCGGCCCGGCTTTGACAACGGGATTGCTTTTTAATT
>CAJUFL010000075.1 GCA_910585605.1 uncultured Lachnospiraceae bacterium
ACTGTTATGAGGAAGCGTATAAGATGACGGAGCTTGTGAATGAACAGAGGAGAAAGGCAGGAGTACCGGAGATACAGACAAAGGATGAATTGATGGATGTGGCAATGATGCGGGCAGCAGAAACCGCTGTCTACTGGAGTCACACGAGACCAGATGGTTCAGGTTTTTCTTCAGCTAGTATTTATTCACGAGGGGAGAATCTCCATGCAGGAAGTGCCTTGGCGGTTAATGCAAATAAGAGTCTGGTCAATTCTTCAGGGCATTATGCACAGATGATAGATGCTAAGTTTTTATATGCAGGTTTTGGTTGTGTAAAGGTGGATGATACATATTACTGGGTACAGATCTTTTCAAGAGCCAACATTTATTACGAAGATGGATATTTTGGCAAAGATTCAGAAAACAACAGACCTGTGAGGTGGGATAAGATGACACTGGGTAACCGGAAGGATCATACAGCCCCATTTACTGCAAAGGTGAATCCCAAACTGATTACATTGAAAAGCACACATGAAAAGGAATGGGATGGTGAAGGATCGTATGACGAAGAATTGCACGTAGGGGAAGGGACGCAAGAGAAAATTTGTACGTATTATTATGATAAGTTGAAGGATTGGACCTGTGAAGTGAAGTTATCATCCGATCAATACGATGTTAAGGTACTAACTCCGGAATTATGTTCCTATCAGGATGGAAAGATCAGGGCATTAAAGGCAGGAACCGCAAAGATTCAGTATACTCTGAAAGCTGACAGCAGCCTGACAAACGTATTGGAGATTCAGATAAAGGACGTGCCGATAAAAAAGGGAAGCCGGATAACAGCCGGGGAGAATACATATAAGATTACCAGCACTGGAAGTAGGACAGTAAGCTTTTGTAAAGGAAAGAAGGATACGGTATCTGTTACAATTCCGGATACAGTGAAGATTCAGGGAAAGACCTACAAGGTGAATGCCGTTGCTGAGAACGCTTTTAAGGGCTGTAAGAAGCTTAAAAGCGTGACGGTGGGGAAGAATGTCACATCCATAGGAAAAAACGCTTTTAGCGGCTGTTCCGGGCTGAAAAAGATAACAGTAAAGACAGCAAAGCTGAAATCCGTAGGAAAGAACGCCTTAAAAGGAATCCATAAGAAGGCAGCCATAAAAGTGCCAAAGAGCAGACTGGAAAAATATAAGAAGCTGTTTAAGGGAAAAGGACAGAAGAAAACAGTGAAGATAAAGAAATAGTACCGGAACAACTGAATAGGACAATAACAGGGACATATGCACAGGCATATGTCCTTTTTATATAGATAGGGCAGTGGCACACTGCTCTTTTTTCATGGAGAAAGGAGGCTTCCACACCGTAAGGGTGGAACATAAAGAAATCAAGACAAAAAAGGAGATATGGAAACATGAAATGGAAAACAGGAATGAAGCGTTGGACTGCCTGGCTGATGGTACTGGTGATGTTATCCGGTCTGGTACCTGGCAGCATCCATACAGTACATGCAGAAGAAACAGATGTAACAACGGAAACGGCAGCTGAGGGAAATACCGGAGAAGCCGTAAAGACAGAAGAAGCAGTATCTGAGGAAGATACTGCCGGTGCAGGAACAGAAGGAGCTGCCGAAGCAGTGACGGAAGCAGTAAAAGAAACAGTGACAGAAGAGGTGAAGGAAGAGATACCGGAGTCTGCCAAAGAACAGACCGTGGAAGCCGGTACTTCGGAAAGCACAGAGCAGCAGATACCGGAGATGAATACTTTTGCTGCATGGGAAGAAGACAGCGGGCTGCATGAGGAACAGATAGAAGTGCTGGAAGCCTCCAGTGACTATCTGATCTGTAGTGACGGCTCATGGTCAGGCGGTACCATATGGTATGTACAGCCGGGAAAAAGCAGGCATTACATTTTCTGTCTGGAAAAAGGTGCAACTATGTACCATGCAAAATATACAGGAGAACCGGTATACGGCTATTCCGGGAAATCCGCTTTTAAGAAGGCAGTGGCACTGAATTTCTTTTACAAGACCAATGGAAACTCATGGAGTGGTAAAAAGAATTACGGACCAGTCCAGGAAGTGATCTGGGATGAAACGGGTTCCAGTACTGCACAGAAGCTTACTGCATATATCGACCATGCATGGAAGCTGACCTCACTGAATTCAGGCAGAAGCTCCAGCGGTACCAGCTTTAACAGCAAGCTACAGCCGATTGCAAAGTCCTCCGCAGATTCGGAAGCAGGGAGAAAGAAGATGATAGGCAGTTTTTCCAAAACAAAGACAAAGGTAAAGGAAGGGGAGCAGACGCAGATCAACCTTGGATGTGATGCATGGCAGTACTTCGCTGACGGCGGCTATAACAGTGACGGACTGGTCTCAGGCGGGAAATCCTCCAGCATATCTGTAACAGGAGTATATGATAAAAACGGAAAGGCAACGAAAAGTACAGCATTTGTGGATGAGAGGGGACATCTTCAGGTGACGGCAGTAAAGGAAGCTGGGAAGACTTATGATAAGAGCAATCCCCTGACAGTCATCATGAAGGTAAATTTTGATTATCAGGGTGCAGATAAGATACGGTATATTAAGACTGCGGAAGGAGTCCAGAATCTTGCTTATGATGCGAATTTCGGCATGAATGGATATTTTGCCCTGCAGGTATATGCAGGGTCAAATACACCGGATTATGTACCAACAGAAGTGTGTATTAATAAAGTGGATGAGTATGGGCTTCCGGTTTCGGGATGTACCTTTGAACTTTCGAAACAGGAAGCATTGGGAGAGTATACTGAAATCGGCAGAGAGATAACAGAAGATAATCAGAAGGTTGTGTTTGAAATAAAAGAACCGGGTTCCTACCGGATTATAGAGACAGGTGTACCATCCGATGATTTTCAGATCAACCCGACAGAGTATAAGTTTACGGCAATGCTGACAATGGAAGGAAAGGATTCCAAAATAGTGATCATGGGAGCCGGAGACGGGGTGACAAACCCGGATGGTTCTGTAAGTTATACCTATACCTGCGAGAATAAATTTAACTCCGGCGGTGCAGAGATCGTCAAATACGGAAAGGTGCTGACTGGGTATCAGAATGGTAAGTTTGTTTATGAGACAAGAACCCTTCCGGATGTGGGCTTTACCTTTTATGCAGCAGAAAACATATATGCCAACAGCACCCTTGTGTTCCGGGCAGGGGAAGAGCTGACGACCAAGGAATGGGGAAATTCCCATAAGGCAGTGATAGGGCTAAAGACGGATGGCTCAGGACGTCTTGCAGTATCTGATCTTCCATCAGGCAGTTACTACTGTGTGGAATCCGAATTTCCGGCAGGCTTTACGAAGCTTGATAAACGGTATTATTTCCAGATCGAAGCAGGGAAAACAGGGCTGATAAACGAAGGGGAAGGGGGCATTTATAACGAACAGGCTCCGGCTGTATGCCATGTTTATAAGGTGGACCATGATACAAACAAGCCGTTAGGCGGCGGAGAATTTACCATTTATGCAGATGTGGCAAATACGAACTATGACGGTAATGCCATTTTTGCCGGAAGCGATACGGTACCGGCAGTCATAAAAAGAGATCTTGCATCCGGAAAGGAAGAGAAAGAAGAGGGGCGATGGGTGCCTCTTAATAAGGTAACCACCAGGGCAGATGGAATGGCAGAGTTCGGGGAACTTCCGGCAGGAAGGTACCTGGTGACCGAGACAACGGCACCGGAGGGCTATGCCTTGGCAGAGGAAAGCTATATCTTCATCCACAGCTATGATACAGAGCAGGGAGCCAGCGGTTATAACTTTGAACATACTTTTACAGATGTTCAGGCAAAAAAATTCAGGATATTGAAGCATGCACAGGAAGCAGTACAGGCACATCCGGAACAGAAAAATATGGATGTATATATCTATGAGGATAGACAGGCTGCGGGAGCCGTATTTGGCATTTATGCAGCAGAGGATATTTATAACACAGCAGGAAATAAGGTATACACCGCAGATATGCTGATTACGGAATGCACCACTGATGAAAACGGTGTGGCAGAATGGAACGGCGGTTTTTATGCCGGAGCTTATTATTTCAAAGAACTGAAGACCCCTGATGACAGCAGATACATACTGGATGATACAAAATATCCTTTTTCAGTATCCGGTACAGGCGGCGTCCTGAATGATGTTCCGATCGTCAATCAGCTGTATAAGGGATCCATAAAAGTAATCAAGACAGACGGTAAGACAAAAGTACCATTAAAAGGAGTAGAATTTGACCTTCTGGATTCAGAACAGCATAAGCTGGGAAGCTTTGCAACTGATAAAAGCGGAGAGATCCATATCAATAACCTGCCTGTCGGCACTTATTATTTAAAGGAAACGAAAGCATTAAAGGGTTATCGGCTGTTAAAGGATATGGAAGAAGTGGTGATTACAAAAGAGGAACTGAACCATACTGTGGAGCTGGAAAACAAAAGGAGTGATACCAGTATCACGATTAAGACAGATACGACCATAACTGGCAGTGGTCATGTAAAGACCGGAGACAGCGGGCTGTCCGGATTTATCATGCTGTTGTTTATGATAAGCAGCATCGGGTCAGCGTTCTTCCTAAAGAAGGGAGGATATCGTTTAAAGGATAAAGCAAAAAGCAACCGTACTGGGCGGTCACTTTTTGACAGGATATTGCATCATTCGGAATCCGGAAGCGGTTCAAAGAAACACTTTGGAGGTACATCCAGAACCCGGCTGATTGTGAAGAAGAGTTCAAAAGAAGGATGTGTATTCTGGTTGGGACTTTCGAGACAGCTTAAATAAGTCCGTTTGATGCCGAGTATGTCAGCAAGCTTCTGCTGTGTAAGACCAGCTTTTTTGCGGAAATAGGCTATATGGATACCTAAATCCACGAAGAAATCACAGTTTTCAAAGGTTATCAGATATTTTTCTTGTTTTGTTAGCATAAGAATGCCTCCTTTGTAAAATTTTTAGTTATTTCAAATTTAATACAAAGAAGACAAAAGGTATATAAATGTTTTCTGATAATGAACAAAAATGTAAGCTGACAGCTGACAAAACACAGAGGGAATGCAGTTTTAAGAGTTGATAAAGAAAAGGGGGCGATAAGAAGGGGAGAATGTATCCCGGTATTAAGGGGTATTTGATAAAAATAATAATGAAAAAACAATTTTGTAAGAACAATATTAATATGTTATAATCATACTATATAGTTTAATTGGAAACAGGATGCATATTTCGGTAGATGCCCTCTAGTACATAAGGGGGTGATGCCCGTGAATACAATGGAAGTTTTGACTTTATTGTTAGTGGTTTTTGCGGCACTATCTTTTATAGATAACCACAAAAAGAAATAGCATCCCAACACCGTCCAAAGTAGAAGGATACTATCTCTTTTAGATAATTATTATTTTACCGAGGGCAAATCGGAATTTGTAGCCGATTCACTTTCTAATTAGATTATATACTAGGGCATTTGATTTTTCAAGTGCCCTTTTTTGTAAGCTATTTAATTATTTGGAATCCGGAAGTGGTTCGAAGAAGCACTTTGGTGGTACATTTAAGACCCGGCAGATGGTGAAAAATTGTTGAAAGGAAATATGTGCGTCCTGATTGGGGCTTTCAATGCGGCTCAGATAAGAACGGCTGATACCAAGTATGTCAGCAAGCCGCTGCTGTGTAAAACCGGCTTTTTTGCGGAAGTAGGCAATGTGGATACCTAAATCCACAAAAAAATCACAGTTTTCAAAGGTAATTAAATATTTCTCTTGTTTTGTAAGCATAAAAACGCCTCCTTTGTAATTTTTTTAGTTATTTCAAATTTAATATAAAGAAGGTGAAAGGTACATACTTGTTATCTAAAAGTAAACAAAAATGTCAGCTGAAAGCTAACAAAAACAGAGAAAATGCAATTTTAAATATATTTAAGAAGAAAAGGAGTAAGAAGATGAAAAGAACAGGAAAATGCGTCCTGGCATTTTGTTGGAGGAAGACTATGAATAAAGTAATATTAATGGGGCGTCTTGCAAGAGAACTGGAAATAAGATACAGCCATGGCGATTGCAAGATAACCTTGGCAGTAGACAGCCGTTTTGGGATGCAGTGGGAAACAGATCTGCTTGCCCTGAAAGGATTTATCGGGAACATGGTAACCGGTGTCCTCCAGTTTTTATGGATATCGACAGAAGCTTCTAAGGACAGGAGAGCAGGCTATGATCGTGGCAGATGAAGCTTATCTGATGATAGACCAGAAGATTCCGCAGTCGCTGATATTCCTGAGGAATGGATTGAAACGAGGACGTAAGTATGAGATATCCTTAGCGGAAGAGGAAAACCTTGAACTGATGCAGAAAGGGCTTGCCCTTATGATCATCGGGCATATGCATATGAAGGTCATGTTTGAAATAGCAGAATACAAATGGGATTACTTTGGTTCTGCCGGAGGAAGGTGATGGACCAGATACTGGCATGGATAATAGGGGGATTCTTTGGATTTCTCCTTATTTTCTGTGCCATTTTAGGCGGTTCTTTTGAGGAAAGTGAATGGAATGGGTATTATTACAGGACAAAAGAATAGATGTGGCCAGTTCCGGAATGTAGAACGATATCTTCCTATTTTGGATAAAGAAATTCCCCGACCGCAGGAGTATCCACAGACCATAAGGGAATCGATATAGCATATCAGGAAGGAACGGATGTAGTGGCGTCCAAAGGCGGTACTGTTATAGTGGCAGAAGCTTCTGCATCGGAAGGAAACTGGGTAGCAATAATCTGAATAAAGCACCAGACTGGGCTTTAAAATCAGCAAGGGCAGTGCTAGAGGGAACAGCAGCGAATCCGATTGGAAACCGATGTTATTTCATATCGGCAGCCTATGCGAAACAGTTGGGAATTGAAAAGAATGGAATCAATGTAGGCGACAATGTATTTTATGAGAAATGTGAATGGTAAGCAGATTGTTATAGAAAAAGAAAAGCAGATTTGGTATAATAGATTTTAAGAGTAATCGTGTACAAGGTGGATAGCTTCCCCAACTTTACTAAAGAGGGGAGGTGGTGCCAATGACAACATTTGAAATAATATCAATCATAATATCAATATTTTCGTTATTGATTGCGTTTGGAATGTTAATCATAGCACTGCTTGCCTACATAGATAGGAAAAACAAGCGAAAATAAAAATACCTACCTTGTTACTTAGCCGGTACTGGTAGGTATTTTTACTTACAATGAGGCTAACCACTTTGTGGGCGGTTGCTCTTTTATATGCTTATTATAGCATTCCGTAATCAGAAAATCAATCAGGAATTAGAAACATAAATACACAAAAAATTCATGCTTCGGATTATCCGGAGCTTTTTTGATAAGGAGACATAATTATGCAGAAATTTGAAACAAAATATGATTTATTGAATGCAGCACACAGGGATAGTGAATTAAAGAAAGGATGCATCCTGCTTTTACAGTGCTTGATACATAGATCAGATAAGGAACGTTGTTTTCCGGCAGTAGAAACGATAGCAAAAGCATTAAACGTATGCAAGCGTACTGTCCAGTATAATATGCGTAAATTGGAAAACGCCGGTTATATTATCCGGAAAGACCGCTGGTACAACCACCAGCAGCTGACTAACCAGTATGTATTTAATCTGGGTATCACAGAGGATGTTCTAGGACAGATCCGGTACACCGATGATGAAAAAGAACAGATTAGACAGATTTCTTTCTATATCCCTAATGATGATATTTATATGAAAAATGGAATGAACCAGGATAAAAATGTTCCGGAAAAAATGAATAAAGCGGCCGAGATTATGAAAGCTTACGATATGGAGTTATCCGGAAGAGAAAAGCTGCTGTTGATTTATCTTATCCACAGGGCAGATAAGAAAGGCATAGCGTATGATATTCCGGAAACTTCTTTTTTCTTTGTTTGCGTGTTCACGATGGAGTTCTACTATTTTACCCATAATAAAATCCTGATCTTCTAAAGCGAGTCGGCTATAGTATTCAATTAATCTATTGTATTTAGCACTTGCCAGTTCGGATTGGGTTACCTTTTTGGCATTTGTACGTTCTGCAATATAATCCAGAGAAACACCATAAATATCAGCCAACTGAATTAAAATATCAATAGGTGGGGTTCGTAAACCAGATTCATATTTTTGATATTGAGATTGAGACATATTTAATTTTTGTCCAATTTCTACTTGTGTTAAATCGGAATCTTCGCGTAAATTTCTTATTCTTTTTAGCATAATATCACCTAGTTCATTTTATCATATATAATTTGTAATACCTTACAAATAATATCGATCGGTATTATTATATTGCCAAAAGCATAATACAAGTATATGTATTATGTGAATAAGCGTGTACTTTGACAACTGAATAATATGATACAGCTGCGGTTTTGCCATGATCTAGCATAAGCTATGAGCGAAAATAACGCACCTGCCTGAGCGTTGGCTCCAGACGGACGCACCGCCTACCGATAGGGAAAAGGAAACAATGTGGCACCCGGGCACGAAGGCACCGGGAGAGATCAAGAACTGGGAGAGCAGAAATGCTGGCTGTGGATTATATTTTAATTTGAAACAGATACAAAAGTAATTAGGATAGTAATTGTTTTTGTATCTGTTTTAGCATGATAGCAACAAGCATATTGGATAAGCTGCTATGCATAAAGATGACTAAAGACGGGAGGATGCTGCATATGAATGAAGTGATAACCTATACCATTG
The DNA here is from genome assembly GCA_910585605.1 of uncultured Lachnospiraceae bacterium. Lineage (GTDB taxonomy): Bacteria > Bacillota > Clostridia > Lachnospirales > Lachnospiraceae > CAG-590. The sequence goes on from CAJUFL010000075.1 coordinate 8,730, forward strand.
AGCGGGAATTTTTAAATAAAGTGACAACAGAGGATTTGATAAGGAATATTATACGGCTGCATCAGGAAGAATCACCTGATAAGGCAGTTTCGTGATTGGCTGGTTTCCGGAAAATATGTTATAGTCTGACAGATACGGTAAAAGGTAAAAAGTATGGGAAAAGATATTATTTTTTTTACTGCTCTTTATATCCGCTTGTCGAGAGAAGATGGTGATAAGGAGGAAAGTGACAGCGTTAGCAATCAAAGAAAACTTTTGACAGAGTATATTGAAAATAAGCAGGAATTTATTTTGAAGGGTGTCTATATCGATGACGGTTATTCAGGGACTAATTTTGAACGGCCGGAGTTTAAAAGAATGATACGGGATATTGAAGAAAGAGAAATAAACTGTGTCATCGTAAAAGACTTATCCAGGTTTGGCAGGGATTATATAGACACCGGAAGATATTTAGAGAGAATCTTTCCTGATATAGGAGTACGTTTCATCTCCATATCAGATGGGATTGACAGCTTAAAACAGGTGTATGATCTGATGCTGCCAATCAAAAATATATTTAATGAACAATATGCAAGAGATATTTCTAAAAAGATTCAGGCCACCGTAAAGATGAAACAGCATGCCGGTGAATTCATAGGAGCATTCGCAAGCTACGGTTACAAAAAATCCCCCTCAGATAAAAATAAGCTGGTAATTGATGAATATCCTGCCAGCGTTATAAAGAGAATTTTTGATATGTATATTTCAGGTATCGGAAAACAGAAGATTGCAAGGATACTGACAGAAGAAGGGATTCTATGTCCTTCTGCATATAAACGGCTAAATGGTGAGCCATATAAAAATTGTAATTATAGAGAGAATTGTTACTGGACATATTCAACGGTGAACAGTATCCTGCATAAAGAGATCTATACCGGCAATATGGTTCAGGGGACAAAACACCAGACAATGAGGAGTAAGCAGAACCGGGTGGCAAAGGAAGAGTGGATTGTGGTTTCTAAGACGCATGAGCCGATTATCAGCCGGGAAACATGGGAGAAGGCACAAAGTATGTTAAACCGCCGGACAAGACAACTGGATCTGGTTACAAATCAGAATATCTTTGCAGGTTTTATAAGATGCGGGGACTGCGATGCTGCAATGGCTAAGGTTTCATGGAAAAGGGCAGATAGTACACGGTCAGAGTCTTTTTACTGTGGTACCTATAAGCGTTATGGAAATAAGTATTGTACTCCGCATACAATGCCGCTGAAGGTACTGGAGCAGATTGTATTAAAGGATCTCAATAAGATTATCAATGGTATCAATGATTTAGATAAGTTAATGAAGGAGAATGAGGCAGTATCTGAAAAAAATGCATCCTCACAGCTGCAAAAGCAGATTGACAGGCTGAATACAGAGCTGGAAAAGACCAGAAAATGGAAACAGTCCCTTTATGAAGACTATAAAGAGGAATTATTGTCAAAAGAGGAATATGCAGCCTACCGGCAGGACTATACCGAGAAAGAACTTTTGCTGGAAAAACAGATACATGCCCTGCAAATGTCGCAGGATGAGGAAGAACATCATGCACTGGAATCCTCCTGGGTAACCAGGCTGCGGGAGCTTAAGGAAGTAAAAACGCTTGACCGCAGTATTATTGTAGAAATGATAGATAGGATAATAATCTATAATGACCGGCGAATCCGCATTATTTATAATTTTTCTGATGAATTGGAAGAATTATTTGATAGATGCCTGCATATTCGCAACTGATACGCAGGGCATGGAGGATATGACAACGGTGCTTCTTATAATGGAAGAAAAGAAAAAGATGATAATTTGAGATTGGCACTGGCTGTAGGAGAAAAACTGGAACAAGATGGATTCCCGGTTATTTACACAAGAACCACAGATGTTTATCAGCGTCCAATTGAAAAGGCAAGGATTGCAAATGACAGTGGAGGAGATTACTTTGTTTCTTTTCACCGTAATTCCAGTCCTAATCCAAATACTTATAGTGGAGTGCAGACATTGGTATATAACGATTCAGGAGTGCCTGCCAGTATGGCACGCAATGTAAATGAGGAGCTGGTAAAGGTCGGTTTTAATGATCTTGGTGTACCTGTAAGACCGGATTTGGTAGTACTTAGAAGAACAAAGATGCCAGCAATTTTGATTGAAGCAGGATTTATCAATACAGAGGCAGATAATCAGCTTTTTGATTCTAATTTTAATGAAATGGCAGATGCGATTGCAGCAGGAATCGAGAAAACTGTCGGAACAGGCAGTTCAACAAAAACATTCGGTGTACAGGTCGGTCTGTTCCGCAGATATGAAAATGCACAATACCTGTTAAATGAGTTACTGAACCAAGGGTATAATGCGCAAATCAGAGAGTGGAATCAGTATTATGCAGTTATTGTAGGTCAGGAAGAGAGTCTGGAGGATGCCAGAGCACTGGAGCGTCAGCTGCAAAATCAGGGTTACGATACATTGATCGTCAATATATAATTTAGGGGATTTTGAGGGAAACTTAAATTATATTTTTAATTAGGCGGTTTCAGGTTTTCTAAAAATGTAAGAGTTTTTCACATTTACACTGCCGATGGAATGATTTTCTGATTGTAGAAGGTTATCATAAGTGTATAAAAGAGGAATTGCCATATCATACCCTATGGATACAAGTGGTTAGTTTTCAGGGTGATTTAAAAATCCGCTCATCAGGTTAAAACTTGAGCGGATTTTTGTATATCATATTGACACTCTGATCATCATAGAAACTGCTCTGCTTTTTCTATTAAGATTGTCCGTTGAAATGGAAGTATCAATGTCTAAATCAGTGTTTTTTATGGGTTTGCTGTATTTATAAGCAGGATGCTGTCTGATCTGATATGCCTGCTGATATCATTTTGAAACGGATATTGTCTTAATTGTTCTTTTTCTTTAAAATTTCTTAAGAATTTTTTGTAAAATGGGGATAGCATTCTTATTTCATTGTGTTATACTTAGATATGAACTTGGTTTACATAATGAACCATAAGCATAAGCACAGTATTGATGATAAATAGCACGAAAAGGAATGTGACAACATGAATTTACTTATGATTAAGGAGAAAATAAAGAATATATATGATAAAATAATAGGACCTTTCTATAGAAGGACAGTATCTGATAAAAAAGTTTTGTATCCGTTTTTTATTATCGTGGCAAGTTTGTTTTGCATTATGCTGGCAGAACTGTCACCTCACGGTAAAATGAGGGCATGGTATTATGAATTGACGCACAGGGAAATTATGGATAAAGGAATACAATATGCAGAAACAGAAAATAACATTAGTGCAGAAATAGGAAATTTTCTCACGTATTACCGTTATGAAAAGTTTGGAGCCAGTGATCCTGCCACAGTGGATGCAGAAGCACCGATGATTGCATTGACTTTTGACGATGGCCCTAATCCTGAATATACCAAGCGTATCTTAGATGTTTTAAATGCAAATTACTCGCATGCTACTTTTTTTGTAGTAGGCACGAATGCAGAAAAATATCCTGATACCTTAAAGGCGATATTGTCATCAGGAAGCGAGATAGGGAATCATTCATATAATCATGCTAATCTGACAACAGTGGGTGCTGAAAAGGTTGAAACGGAGATTGGAGAGGTGAACCGTGCTGTAAAAAAAGCAACAGGGGAAAATACAACAGTAATCCGTCCACCATATGGGGCATATGATGAAAATCTGCTTAATCAATTGCAGGAACCGGTCGTTCTCTGGGATCTGGATACAGAGGATTGGGATAGCCGTAATGCTCAGATTATAGTGGATAAAGTGCTTGCTGATGTTAAAGATGGAGATATTGTTTTAATGCACGATATTTATGAATCTACAGCTGAGGCAATGGAAATACTTGTGCCCAAATTAAAAGAACTTGGATATCAGATTGTAACAGTCAGTGAAATGGCAAAATATAAGGGTAAAGAACTGGAACTGGGTAAACCCTATGGGAAGATACAGGGATTGTCAAAGGAATAAAATAAGGACGGGGCTGTGCGGGCAGCCCTGTTTTGCAGTTAAAGGAGTGTTTTTACGAAAAAGTCTAATTTGCAACGATTTTTAGAGTATGGTATAATGAATGCAAATTTCAGATGGATTGTTCATACGTGGACAGGCATTTATATATTTTTAAATATAGAGATAACAAGGAGGAATTATTATGTGGGCATATGAAAGTGTTTTTTATCAGATTTATCCGTTAGGTTTTTGCGGAGCACCATTTGAAAATGATGGGAATCAGGAATCACGGATTTTGAAGGTGATTGATTGGATTCCGCATATTGAAAAACTGGGTGCAAATGCGATATATTTTTCACCGGTATTTGAATCAGATACACATGGATATAATACAAGGGATTATACCAAAATTGACTGCCGGCTTGGAACAAATGAGGACTTTAAGCAGGTGTGTGATAAGCTGCATAATGCAGGAATCAAAGTAGTGCTGGATGGTGTATTTAATCATGTGGGAAGAGGATTCTGGGCATTTCAGGATGTATTGCAAAATAGGGAAGGTTCCAGATATCGTGATTGGTTTCATGTTGATTTTGGAGGCAATTCTAATTACAATGACGGACTCTGGTATGAGGGCTGGGAAGGAAATTATGATCTGGTAAAACTAAACCTGAGAAATGAGGAAGTGATTCAGCATATATTTGCAGCAGTGAAGGGCTGGATAGAGGAGTTTGATATTGATGGTCTGCGGTTAGATGTAGCGTACTGTCTGGATAAAGATTTCTTAAAAAGACTACGTCAGTTTACGGATTCCCAGAAAGAGGAGTTTTTTATTGTTGGAGAAACCCTTCATGGCGACTATAATCAATGGGCAAATGATGAGATGTGCCATTCTGTTACCAACTATGAATGTTACAAAGGTCTGTTTTCCAGCTTTAACAGCATGAATATGTTTGAAATCTGCCATTCACTGGCAAGACAGTTTGGTCCGGAAGACTGGACACTCTATAAGGGTAAACATCTGCTCTGTTTTGTAGATAATCATGATGTTACCCGTATTGCAAGCAATCTGAGCAATGAAAAGCATTTACCGCTCATTTATGCTATGACATTTGGAATGCCGGGAATCCCCTGTGTTTACTATGGAAGTGAATGGGGGGCAAAGGCACATAAGAGTGAAGGAGACCCAGCTCTTCGTGCCAGCTTTGAAAAGCCGGAATTTAATGAAGTCTCAGAGTTTATCAGCAAGCTTGCCGCTGCAAAGAAAAACAGCAAGGCACTAAATTATGGTAATTACCGCTCTATTGTATTAACTAATCATCAGTGTATTTTTGAACGTGCATGTGATGGGGAACGTGTTTTAGTGGCAGTCAATGCATCAGACCAGCCATATACCGCCCATTTTGATGCAGGCTGTGGTATGGCAGAAGATTTAATTACCGGTGAATCCCATGATTTTGGAGGGGGAAGCGAACTGCCCCCATACTCAGCATACTTCTGGAAAATGGAACGTTAAAATATAAAATTCTTGTTTAGCTTACTGGGGACGCTTCCATGGCGAGTGAGGACGGACGCAG
>CAJUFL010000076.1 GCA_910585605.1 uncultured Lachnospiraceae bacterium
CTTTCATTACTATTTGTGCCGCCAACTGAAAGGCGGCGGAATGGAGATTTATATGGAATTACAATTACAACATTTGAGTAAGCAATATGCAGCAAAGCGCGCGGTTGATGATATAAATATCAACTTAGTGCCCGGGGTATATGGTCTGCTTGGAGCAAACGGTGCAGGAAAGACAACCTTGATGCGAATGATATGTGGAGTTTTGAGGGCTACTTCTGGAGATATTCGTCTGAATGGGAAAACAATACAGGAATTGGGGGAACAATATTATAGTTGTTTAGGTTATATGCCGCAGGATTTTGGTTTTTATCCTGATTTTACTGCACGTGAATTTATGCTATATATGGCGGCTGTAAAAGGATTGGATAAGAAAAAAGCAAAAATCCGAACAGAAGAATTGCTTCGTATGGTAAATTTACAGGATGTGGCAGATAAGAAAATCAAATCCTATTCCGGGGGAATGAAACAGCGTCTGGGAATCGCACAGGCGGAGCTGAATAATCCTTCAATCCTGATATTAGACGAACCAACCGCAGGACTTGATCCAAAAGAGCGTGTGCGTTTTCGCAATCTCATTTCAGATTTTGCAAAAGAAAAAATCGTTATTTTGTCAACGCATATTGTATCTGACGTTTCCTATATTGCAGATATTATTTTAATGATGAAAGACGGCAGGTTTTTATTGCAGGAACCAATCGCTGAGGTTACTGATGGAATTAGAGGTAAAGTGTGGGAAGTGCTGGTTGATGAGTTGGAAGCGGAAGAGTATGGCAGGCGGTTTTCAGTTGTTAATCTGCATCACGAGGGCAATAAAGTACGGCTGAGAATTGTGAATGAAAAAACACCGGCAGTCAATGCAGTTACTGTAGAGCCCAGTTTGGAGGATTTGTTTCTCTATCATTTTGGAGAAGAAGTACAGGAGGAAAAATAAATGTTAATTAAATATGAGTTTTTGAAAATATTACGTAAAAAGTCCACGCACATTGTTATGGCAGTCAGCCTGATTTTAACGGCATTTCTTTTTGGTCTGCCCATTTTGCAGTATCAAATCTACAATCAGGATGGTGTGCTAAAAGGGTTAGAAGGCATTGCCTATGATAAAGAACAGCATCTTAATTTGTCAGTTCCTTTATCGGAAGAATATATTACCGAAGCGATACGCAAGGTGCAGCAGCTTTTTGAAAATCAGGATAATGTCGGTTATGATGGAACCGAACAATTTCTGATTGGAGATGCTTACTGGAATGATATTGCACCCAGAGAAGATCTGCTAAATATGATTGCTAAAACTTATGCTGATCCGAATGAAACTACAGGCTATAATAAGCTGCCTGATTTGGATGTATCAGACGGAGCAAATTTCTATCGGGCAATGGAATCAAAAATTGAATCTTTGCTGAATGCCCCATCCCGTAAGTTATCAGATGAAGAGAAAGAATATTGGAGAAGTATGGCAGGCAGGGTAGAAACTCCTTTGAAATATGGATATTTCAAGAGTTGGGAAATCATTATGAGCAGCTTTGAACTGCTAATGTTCGCAATATTAGCAATCTGTATTGTAGTAGCCCCGGTCTTTTCCGGTGAATATCAAGCAGGGACGGATGCCGTAATCTTATCAGGCAAGTATGGCAAAACAAAACTGATAACAGCAAAAATTATGGCATCATTTCTATTTGGAGTGCTTGCATTTACACTTCATATTGTAGTGGCGTGCGGATTACCGCTTGCAGCATTTGGTGTAGATGGCTGGGAGCTTCCCATGCAAATTGCCAATACGGTAATACCATACCCGTTTACATTCCTGCAAGCTGTCCTTGTGAATATCGGTATTATTTATTTGATATTGTTTGCCATGATAAGTTTGACGCTTCTTCTGTCATCAAAAATGAATACCCCCTACCTTGTACTGATCATACTTGTGCCAGTTCTTTTCTTTCCGATGTTCCTGACACCGAATGGAACGACAGGAGCGTATAATCTGACTCTGTTCCTATTACCTTATCGTGCCACTATGCCTGAAATAGGCAAATATATTTCTTATCAATTTGGCAGTTTGGTTTTGGATGCATTATCCGTCAAAGGAATCCTGTATACAGCTTTGATGGCAATTATGCTGCCGTTTGCAAGGCTGGGATTTAAGAGACATCAGGTGGAATAAGGAGGTATGAAATGGAAAAGTGTAAAAAAGGAATGTGCCCACTGTCAGACAAATCAGGAACGGTCAGATATACTTATGATAAATATGACCGTCTGTCAAAACAGAGTTTCGGTTTTACTATTTTAGAGAAGCGGTGCATATAATCTCAGAAAACTCTGCCACAGTCTGTAAGGTCTGTTCATTTGCAGGCAGGATTCATAAGTCATTTCTTCTGATACGGATATAGTATCTAATATGTCCTCCTTGATTGTGTTGATCTCCTTGCAGTGGTAAAGAAAGACAGCACATTCAAAGTGCAGGTAGAGGCTCCTGTAATCCAGATTAATGGAACCGACTACAGCATAGTGATCATCGGCGATCATCATTTTGGAATGAATAAAGCCGGGAACATATTCATATATTTTAACGCCTGCTTTGGTCAAGGGTTCATAGAAAGACCGTGTCATCATGAACACGGTTTTTTTATCCGGAACTCTTGGGGTAATGATACGGACATCAATGCCGCTTTGTGCGGCCAGGGTCAGTGCAGTAAGCATTTCGTTATCCACAATCAGGTATGGAGTGGTAATATAGATGTATTTGGTGGCACGGTGAATCATATTCAGGTATACATTTTCTGCCACAACCTCAGAAAATAAGGGATTATCTGCGTAAGGCTGGATAAAACCGTCTGTATTTTCTCTTGCGTCCTGGGGAAAATCATCGTAGTGCACATGGTATTTTTCATAGTCCACTGGACGTTCTGATACATGCTGCCAAAACTGTAAAAACATAACGGTAAAATTCCAGGTAGCTTCCCCTTTTAACATTATACCGGAATCCTTCCAGTAACCATGAAGCTTTTGTCTTTTATTGATATATTCGTCTGCTAAATTAATACCGCCGGTAAAAGAGGTATGTCCGTCAATGACAGTAATTTTTCTGTGATCACGGTTATTAAGTCTCAGGGATAGTGTAGGACTAAATGGATTAAAACAATAACATTCTATTCCAAACTGCCGCAATTCCTCATAATAAAGAGGAGGCAGGGTACGGACACTGCCCATGTCATCATAAATGATCTTTACTTCTACTCCTTTTCTGACTTTTTCTTTCAGGATTTCCAAAACACTGTTCCAGAATATGCCATCGTGGATAATAAAGTATTCCATAAAAATGAAATGTTCAGCTTTTTCCAATTCATCCAGCAGGGTTATATAAAGCTCTTCTCCGGAGGCAAAATATTTTACGGAAGTATTTTGATAAACAGGATATTTGGCAAGGTTATAAATATAATTTGCCTGAGGGGCAGCATGTCTGCTGGTTTCTCCGATTTTTTTGATAACAGATTCATCCTGCATTAAATGGGTCTTTGATTCGGTAACTGCTTTGCGGACGCTTTTTCGGAACTTACGCCTTGTTCCGTTTACAGAAAGCAATAGGTAAAAAAGACCGCCAAAAATCGGGATTAACAAAATGGTAATACCCCAGGCAAGCTTATAGGAAGGATTGATTGGTCGGTTGATAATGTATAAAACTACGATAATGCTGATAGCAGAAAGGAAAATCTGAACATGGAAATAATGTTCTTTCAGCTGCATGTAGGCAAATATGATAAAACCAACCTGTAAAAGCACAAGGAAAGCAACCCATGCCAGTTTATCAATAAACATAGTATAGTCTCCACGTTTTCTTTCTTTGTCAATTACACGTTGCTGGCTCATGATGATATGCCTCCTACTGTTCGTAATAATATCTGTAACTGTCGGTTGCAGATGCTTTTATAAATATTGCAATGCTGCAATCGTATATTTTGGGGTTATATGTTCTGCCATCTTCCCGCTGCACCACATGGAAGGATAAGACCGTTATCGGAAACGGGAAGACCGATCTCATCGGATTTCACGATGCCTCCATGCTTTGAAATGATTTCTGTGGAAAGCATATAGCTTAACACTGCTGGTGCCAGTCCGGTGGTATAGGAATTTATAAGGAAAAATAACGGCTCATCATTTAATAATTGTTGGCAGAGTGCAATGAACGGATGTATTTTCTCCTCTATTTTCCAGATTTCTCCTTTTGGACCACGCCCATAAGAAGGGGGATCCATGATAATGGCGTCATAATGATTGCCCCGTCTGATTTCCCGTTCTACAAATTTTACGCAGTCATCTACGATCCATCGGATTGGAGCATCTGACAGACCGGAAGCTTGTGCATTTTCCTTAGCCCAGGTTACCATACCTTTAGAGGCATCTACATGAGTTACGCTGGCGCCGGCTTTGGCAGCGGCACAGGTAGCACCGCCGGTATAGGCAAACAGGTTTAATACTTTGATCGGACGACCGGCATTTTGGATTAAATCGGAAAACCAGTCCCAGTTAGCTGCCTGTTCTGGAAACAGTCCAGTATGTTTAAAGCTAAAAGGTTTTAAATGGAAGGTTAATTCTTTATAATGTATACACCATTGTTCCGGCAAGTCAAAGAATTCCCATTCACCGCCGCCTTTTTTGCTGCGGTGGTAGTGGGCATTTAGTTTTTTCCATGCAGGATTTGTCTTTGGAGTATCCCAAAGTACCTGAGGGTCCGGACGGAGCAGGATATACTTGCCCCATCGCTCCAGCTTTTCACCCTTTGATGTATCAATTACTTCATAGTCTTTCCAGTTATCTGCTACCCACATATGGTTTCTCCTTATCTATTATTATCGCAAATTAGCTGTTTTATAAATGCAGCTTGTTATATAAATTTCGGTATAATTCAAAGTATATATATCGTATTTATGCGTTCATTATATAAGGGTATTTGAAATTCGTCAAATAATTCCTGCGGGCAGAGAGCCAAACAGCTGCCTGGCGGCTGCCGCAAGGGGCGAATATCCCGCTACTCTGTTGTTGGGGAGACTTGTCTGGGCATACGGTATTAAGTATGTAGAAAAAATATGACTTTTGTCATGGTTAGAATCTTTCTTTTTTCACTACAGAAAATAAAATAAAATTAGTATTATAATAATGTAGATAAAGAGTAGTAGGCTTGATATGATACCGGAAAATAGCGGTTCATTCGTACTGTTTTGTAGAATTAATTAAAAACAGGGAAGGGATTTTTATGGAAGATATTATTTTAAGAACAACGGAACTGACAAAAAAATATGATAATAGGGTAGTTGTAGATGGATTAAATCTGGAGATCAAAAAAGGAGAGATTTTTGGTTTGCTGGGACCCAACGGAGCAGGTAAGAGTACCACAATGAATATGATATGCTCCATTGTAAGGCCAACTGCCGGGACAGTAAATCTTTTAGGAAAGAATCCGTGGAAGCAGAAGAAAGAAGTAATTCACAAAATTGGATATATTCCGCAAGAGCTTGCAATCCATGGAAAGTTGAGAGCATGGGAAAATGTGGAGTTATTTACTTCTTTATATGGGATAAAAGGAAATAAATTAAAACAGACGGTAGAGGAATCACTGGAATATGTTGGACTCTTGGAAAAAAGAAATGAATTTGCAGGAAAATTTTCGGGTGGTATGAAACGGAGGCTGAACATTGCCTGTGCAATTGGGCACCAGCCGGAGCTGTTGATTTTTGATGAACCCACGGTTGGAATTGACCCACAGTCCAGAAACTTTATTTTGGAAAAGATTAAAGACTCTAATCGGAACGGGGCAACCGTTATTTATACAAGTCATTATATGGAGGAGGTCGAGGCAATCTGCACAAGGATTGCCATTATGGATAATGGTAAGATAATTGCATGCGGTACCAGCGAGGAACTGAAAAGGCTGGTAAGGGAAGACGGGGACGATATCACTTTGGAGGAGGTATTTCTGACACTGACAGGTAAACGGCTGAGGGATTACGGAGAGTAGGAGGAAGATATGAATATTGGATATTTGATTAAAAACAATATAAAATTAATGCTCCGAAATAAGTGGATTATTGTGGTCATGATTCTAGGTCCGGTTTTTGTAATCGCGATACTGTCAAGTGCTTTTGAAGATTTGATGAAGTCTTATGAAAAGGTGGATTCTTTTTATGTGGGATACAGTGTGGAACAACAAAGTGTCTTTGCAGATTATATGGATCAGATTAAGGTGGCAGGGGAAGAATCTGGAATGATTTTTACAGAGTATCCCGAGGGAGACCCGGAGGAGCTGATGCGTAAGAATGAACTGGCTGGCTTTGTGGAATTTGGGCAGGACAGATATGTTTTGTATCAGTCTGCTGATTATAAAATAGAGGGGATTACATTAGAATATTTTATCAGCCGGATTGTCGGTCAGGCCGCGGGAAATATATTACAGGCAGGGACTGCACCGGAGATGGATTTACCAGTGGAAGAACTGGAGTATATGCCAGCAGTTGATTCAAAGGACTATTATGGAATTGTATATATTGTATATTTTATCTGGTGTGGGATCGTGTGCATTTCAGGGGTACTATCCAGCGAGAAGAAAAATGGGATATCAAAAAAATTCCAGGTATCCCCGATATCGGGAACGAATCTGTTTTTGTCAAAATGGATTCCCTGCGTAGGGGTAATAGCCGGCGGAATGGCGGTTGCTATTCTGGTTTGTGTATGGATGTTTGGAATAAAATGGGGAAATATATTATGGAGCATTCTCATCCTGTTACTGTCGGTTATGGCAGCTACCGCATTCGAATTGTTTATATATTATATATTTAACAATCTGGCAGTTACCATTGTAGCGGTATTTACTGTTGTGTGGGTGATGGGGTTTGTGGGAGGATCTTTTGAAACTTATATGTTTTCCTCTATTCCAGAGGGAATTAAGAAGCTGTCACCGATTTATTATATTGACCGGGTTTTAGTGGAGTATTCCTGTATGGGGGAAAGCAGTTATACCGGTTCCTGTATTTTGTTTATGCTTGCCATAATTATTATATGTGCGGCAGGAGCTTTGTTTGTGGATAAAATGAGAAAAGGGGGAAGAGCATGAACCATTTTTTTGTACTGATAAAAATGAATATGAAATTGTTACTTAGAAATAAAGGCTTCCTCTTTTTTCTTTGTATTACGCCGGTGATTTCTGTATGTATCCTAAATTTAAAGACAACCAGTACAGAGCAGAAGAAACAGGAAGGGAATGTGATAGTAGAGTTTGATGAACCTTCCGAAAAGGCCGTATATCTGACGGATACTACAAAATATACGATAAAGGTGTTTGATGCCGCAGATACGGAATTGTCTGAACATGTATTGAACAATCTGGTGGATGAAGGAATGTTTTCTGTGTGCAGATGCAAGACAGAAAACATGACAGAGCAGGAAGCCTTATCTCAGGCCCAAAAGGATGCCTACGAGGACAGAGCAGGGGCAATCCTGCACTTGAAAAGGGATTTTGACCAGGGAGTAATGGAAGGAGACTGGAATAAAGCAATCCAGATCTATCATGTGTCGGAGGATGAGCGGTTTAGCCTTTTTGAGGACAGTCTGAAAGAAAAGCTGTCAATGATATATCAGATGGCGGTCAAAGCAGGTTCTGATGCAAAAAGGATTGCGTCAGCATTGAATCAGCTTAAGGACGCTATGCCGGATAAAAGTGTTGTGGCAGTAAGTGGAAAGAGTGAGACGGCACTGAACAGTAAGTTTAGCAGATGCAGAGACAGAGTCGGTTATTCCTTTGCCATTGTTACACTGGGTTTTTTGTTCTGTGGAGTGTGTATTGCCTATACAGTAATCGAGGAGCAGGAAAACAGAGTGTATACCAGAATTATGTTATCTAAGGCAGGAAAATATGAATATCTGTCTGCAAAATTAGTAGTCTCTATTATCATTGCTATTTTACAGACCGGGATTATTGCGTTATGCATGCTGTTGTTTTCTGACATGGATTTCGGAATGAAAATATCCAGCTATTTATTCATGATTTTTTTGATGGGTATTATTTTTAACATTTTAAGCTTAAGTATAGGCGTGCTGATGGGGGATGTGATGGGAGCAAATTATGCAGTATTTACTATTTGGAGCGTATCGGCATTGCTTTCGGGGCTTTATTTTTCACTGGATAGCAGTAATACGGCGATTAAAACTCTTTCACACCTTATGCCTCAGCGATGGTTCTTAAAAGGAGCTGAAATGCTGATGACAGGAGACAAATCAGCCTATTCTATGTTAATATATATTACGATAGCTTATTTAATAGTAATATTAAGTGTCGGAGCGACAGGTCTCCGGATGAAAGGGACTGAATAGACATTATGACAGAACAGATTCGGGAAAACTATTTTGGGGTAGCCAGAATTATGATGATACTGGCATTAGAGATTTATATAGCAATTATGCAGTCAGATTTGGCAGGAACATCCGGCAGGATGCTCCTGCTTTTGGCACTTTTTCTTGGAAGTGTGGCAGGAAGGGAAGCTCTGCCAAGGTCTTCACAGTGGATTGCGGTTCTGGCAGCAGGAGGAGTGATGGGGGTGATGATAGCACAGTATGGTCCGGCATATAGTATGCTTGGAATGGTTCTGGCCTATGAGAGTATTTCCTGTTTTTCACTTCGGAATTCTGGCTGGTATCTGGCACCTTTACTGCTGGCATGTATCCCCACAGATATTCATATAGGAATACGCCTTTTGGTGTGTCTGTTTCTGGGACTGATTTATTTTCAGCAGAATATGGTAATTGCAGTTTACCGCAGCAGAATGAGAGAGGATATCTGTAGGGAACAAAGCCTGAAAGAAAACATACATCAAAAGGAAATTGCGTGGAGAGAAGAACTGCGGCGAAGCGTTTTGGCAGCAGAAAACCAAATGCTGGAGGAGAAAGAAAGCCTGTCACAAACACTTCATGACAGACTGGGACATAATATGAATGGTTCTATTTATCAGTTAGAAGCAGTAAAGATCCTGATGGAACAGGATATAGAGAGCAGCCGGGGAATGATACAGGCTGTGATTGAAAGTTTGCGGACCGGTATGGATGAAATACGTACCATTTTAAGAAGAGAGAGACCGAGGAAACATAAACTGGCTCTGATGCAGTTAAAGCAGCTTTGTGAAGAGTGCTGTCGGATGGGGGTGGAAGCCAGTCTGCTGACAGAAGGAGAAATAGAAAATATTCCTGAAAGATATCTGGAAATTGTTATGGATAATGCATTTGAGGCTGTATCAAATGCACTAAAATATGCGAAATGTACCAGAATAGAGATTAAAATTTATGTGATGAATAAAATGCTCCGGTGTTCTGTGACGGATAACGGAATCGGTTGTGGTGAAATTATAGATGGCATGGGAATTTCAGGAATGAGGAAACGGATGAGAAGTGCCAACGGAATCCTGGATTTTAATACAGACATGGGTTTTTCAGTAAATATGCTGCTTCCGTTAGAGAAATAGTACCAGTTGGAGGGGGCAAATACCTTTTGCCCCAACATCATAGTATATGGGAATGGAGACATACGGCATATGACAGGAGGTAAGGATGGAAAGAATAAAGGTAATGATTGCAGATGACAGTGATTTTGTCAGGGATGGCATGCGGATTATTTTAAGTGTAGATGAGGAATTTGAGGTTCTTGGCTGTGCAGCAAATGGAAGAGAGGCGGTGAAGCTTGCAAAAGAGAATCCGCCGGATGTATTTTTAATGGATATCCAGATGCCGGAAATGGATGGGATTGAAGCCACCGAATATATTGTTGAACATAATCTGGGAAAGGTTTTGATTTTAACAACGTTTGATGATTATGAACTGGTGCAGAAGGCATTGAAAAAAGGTGCAAAGGGGTATCTGGTTAAAAATCATACACCGGAGCATTTGAAGCAGATGATCAAATCGGTGTATCACGGAACGGCAGTAGTAGAAGAAAATTTTTTAGAGAGTCTTGCAAAGGGAACAGAGCCTATGAGTGCGGAAGGATTTCAGGCAGACGAGTATACGCAGCGGGAGCTGGATATCATAAAAGCGGTTGCAGAGGGTTTGTCAAACAGGGAGATTGCAGAAAAGCTTTTTATCAGTGAGGGAACGGTGAAAAATTATATCACAACAATACTGGCGAAGGAAAACCTGTCCCACAGGACGGCACTGGCAGTATATTATCTGACAGGGAAAAAGTAACCTACTGGACATTAGCTGGTGTGGAATTGAAATATTGCAGATATAAAGGCAGCCGGATAAAAATGTTTACTTTTATGTGGTAATAGCCTATAGTGAATATAGATGGGAAGGGTGGCCAGCAGAATGACTGTCTTCTGGATTGAGACCTTCGTATGGTGCAAGGCGATACATATAATAAAGAAAGTAATGGGGAAGAAAAATGTCAGATACATTGGAGCAGAAGAAAATTACAGATGTGTTAGAAGATTTTCCGAACAGACTGGTACTGAGCAGTCTTCGGGATAAAGATTATTTATATAAGAAAACCGTGATACAGAAGATCAATTTGAAAGGGCGGGAAGCCTATCAGATGGAATGCTTTACGGACAAGCAGGTTTTTCATGAAAATGTGGAAACAAAGCAGCTGAGACAAGTGGTATTTGAGAGATTTCCATCTGTATATAGCCAGTTGAATGTTTTTGGGGAAGAAAAGCAGTGGGATTTTAAGGTGACAAAGAAGGGAAAGCTTCTTTCAAATGTCCATATGAGAAACAAAAAGCAGGCAGATTCTGCGATAGTACAAATGGCAAGTGGCGGAGAGAATGAAAATACCCTCTCTGGAAAGCGAATATCTGTAGAAGGAGCTGTGCTGATGCCTCATAACCGGAAGAAGAATTATCTATTACAGGAAGGAACTGTGGTTCCGCCTTTGGTGGATCTTGGAATCTTTACGAAGGATGGCAAAGTAGTGCGTAGTATGTATGATAAATATAAACAAATTAACCGTTTTCTGGAACTGGTGGAGGATGTAGTGAAAGATTACCCGGGTAAAAATATGCATATTATTGATTTTGGATGCGGCAAATCTTATCTTACATTTATCCTGTATTATTATCTTGTGGAATTGAAGGGATATGAGGTCCATATGACAGGGCTGGACCTGAAAGAGGATGTTATCCGCAAGTGTAATGAGACTGCAAAGAAGTACAGTTATGAGAACCTGCATTTCGAACTGGGGGACATCAACGGATACCAGACAACGGAGCCTGTGGATATGGTGGTGACACTGCATGCCTGTGATACGGCTACCGATTATGCTCTTTACAATGCGATAATCTGGAATGCGGGAATTATTCTATCTGTACCCTGCTGCCAGCATGAAGTAAATGCACAGATAAAAAGTGAGAATTTATCACTGCTTACCAAATACGGAATCGTGAAAGAGCGGATGTCCGCCCTGATGACGGATGCAGTCCGTGCCAATGTGTTAGAGTATTGTGGTTACCGGACACAGCTTTTGGAATTTATTGATATTGCACATTCTCCTAAAAATATTCTGATTCGTGCGGTGAAGGGGAATGTGTCCAAAACGAAGCGTGTGAAGGCAAAGGAAGAGATTGAGAGACTTTGCAGGGAGTTTGGAATCCGGCAGACATTGGCAGAGCTGGTGTCTGGTGAGTGATGTGAAGATTATGAATCTTTAATCATTTTTAGAAAAGAACAAAAGGATTTTATTATTTGAAAAGGGTATGGCTGTATGGTCATACTTTTTTCTTACTATTAGGAAATGGATGGGACAGGATTACATTTTACAAATTGTTTACATTTAAATATCGTTTTCTATCTGTATTTTTATTATAATGTAGGGGGATAGTGTAGATTAGATGATGAAATATATAGAACAGTTATTACATATATGAAAATTGCTTTGCAGACACATGTAAGCAATTGTTGTTTCGTGAATGGCTGCAAAACAGGAGGATGTTATGAAGAAAATTTTAGTGATAGAGGATGAAAATTCTATAAGTGATTTAATCTGCATGAACTTATCTATTGCCGGTTATGAACCGGTTCCTTTTTTTGACGGAGAAGAGATCAGCCGGCACTTAAAAGAGGAGAATGATTATGATTTGGCATTATTAGATATTATGCTTCCGGGAAAAGATGGATTTATATTGTTGGAAGAACTGAAGGAATATCATATTCCAGTGATTTATTTAACGGCAAAGGGTGATTTGTCAAGTAAAGTTAAGGGATTGAAGAGCGGTGCGGAGGATTATATCGTAAAGCCTTTTGAAATGCTGGAGCTTTTGGTCAGAATCGATAAGGTAATAAGCCGTTTCAGGGAAGAAGAGGATGAAGAAATTCATATAAAGGACATTATAGTAAATGAGAAGCGGCGGACTGTTTATAAAGAAGGAAAAGAGATTTCTCTTCAACCAATGGAATTTGACTGTCTAATGGCATTTTGGAAATATAGAAATCGGGTTATGACCAGAGAACAGATTTTAAACTGTTTATGGGGTGTGGATTTTGAGGGAGAAACCAGAACAGTGGATGTTCATGTAGGCAATTTGCGGAAAAAACTGGATTTTGCTGATGTGATCATTACGGTACCCCGAGTAGGTTACCGCATGGAAGTTTAGCAGGGAAAGGCGGATGAAAAATATGGACATGATTAAAAAGATTGCAGTTACAGCATCTGCAATGTTATTTATCCTGACACAGCTTTTTTCATTTTATATTATTTACAGCAGTCATAAAGAAAAGCTAGAGCTGGTGAAACAGGAAGGGGAAAAGAGGATAGAGAGCGAAAGAAAAAATCTAAACCTGCGGTTAAACAAATTAGATATAAAAAATAATTTTAGTGATTATATAGTGGTTCAATGCTTTCGGAATGAAATGCCTGAGGATTCTGCGTTATATAAGGATGGGGAGGAGTTGTATAATGGCAGCAGGTATCAGTTTGACTTAAATATAAACAGGATGGATGGGGATGCACAAAGAGGAATCAATTGTATTTCCAAGAAGGTAAATGGAACATATATATTGGTGTATTATGGAAATCTGGAAAGGAATGGGAATAATTATGTATTTTTTCGTGCAAAAGATATTTCTTATTTATATGAAGACAGCCGGAGACTGGTGTTTAAGGAGCTTCTGATATCTTTTCTGATATCCGGGTTTGCGGCACTGTTGCTTTCTGCAATGATTAAGAAAATTACCCGTCCCTTGGAAACCACAAATGAGACCCAGCGGCAGTTGATTGGTAGTATGTCTCATGAATTGAAAACCCCGCTGACTGCGATCAAGGGATATTCAGAATTGTTATTAAAAGTAAAGCTGACGGAAGAACAGACAGAAAAGGCGATGAATTATATTTATACAGAAAGTGGAAGAATGTCCAGGCTTTCCGAGAAAATGATGGAGCTGACAAAGCTTTATGAATCAGAATGCAGTATTGCATTGGAAGAAGTAGAGATAGAAGAGATTTTTAATGAGGTAGAAGATTGTGTAAAGCAGATATTATCTGAAAAAAATCTGAAATTGATGTATGAGGGGAATTATCAAGGGATATCAAAGAGACTGGATAAAGATTTGACCATCAGTTTTTTGATTAATCTGATTAATAACAGCATGACAGCGTCCAAGGGGGGATGCTGTATTTACCTCGGAGCGGATGAGACAGCTCTCTGGGTCAGGGATGAGGGAGCAGGAATTCCAGAGAAAGAAATTGATAAAGTTCGAAAAGCATTTTACAGAGTGGATAAATCCCGGTCCAGGAAAAGTGGAAATATGGGGCTGGGACTCGCTCTTTGTGAGCAGATTGCAAAGGTACATCATGCTGATATGAGGATTGAGAGTAAACTGGGAGTGGGGACAAAAATCTCACTTCTTTACAGAACCTTTACAAATTAATGAAGATTTCAAAACACAACTTATGCTATCCTTTTATCTGTCAGGAAAAAATTCTTGTTTATCTTAGTAAGGGGGACGCTTTCAACATGAGGGGTTGGTGGAGTCCGCTGTGGGGAAATACCCTGCTG
>CAJUFL010000077.1 GCA_910585605.1 uncultured Lachnospiraceae bacterium
GCTTAGCTGGCGGATTGTCTCATTTTAATTTGTGCTAAATCTTGACATAGGACCATATCCCGAAATAAATCGTTGCACCACCAAAAATAAAAGCAGTCAAAAAACATGAAATAATCAATCCAACCGCTTTTCTTCTTTCGCTCTTCCTATCTTCTTTCAATCTTTATCCCTCTCTCTTTAAATATGCAACCCCTGTAGTTCAAATGCTGTTTCCTTCACAAAAGACCAGAGACTTGCTCCTCTGGTCTTTGATTTCCACTAAATTATTACGCTTCACTCCTGCTTCTTAAAATAAGCATCACACTGGAGCCATCAGCACTTTTCCTGTCCCGCGATATACATTTACCAGTCCTTCGCCACCTGCCGCAGAACCAATCAATGTTTTAGTAGAACGCTCTACTGTAAATGCAAGACTTCTGCTCCATGCAATAGCAAACGGTCCATCTACCTTTAATTCATCATCCTTTAATTCAATCTCAATCAGTTCTTCTCTTGGGCAATTGCACTCCAATACTGCATATCCTTGACCGGTAAGACAGCTGTTAAACAGTCCTTCTCCCCCAGCCACAGCAGAAGATAGCGTTTTTCGGGCAACCGTCTTAATATCAATACCTGCATCACAGGCATAAAACAGTCCGTCCTCAATCACCATACCATCCCATGATCCTACATCCTCAATAATAATATATTTATAAGTCGGTTCCAGCACCAAAACACCATTTCCCTTGTATAACGGCTTAATTGCAGACTCATTGGTCACCTTGGAACTCACCAGCTTCTTCGCAAAATCACCAACACCCTTCACATTCGTTCCGCTTTGCACCTGCCCGGCTGTCCACTGCATAGCTCCCCGCTGAATAATAGCAGAATGGTCATCATCCAGATCAATCATAACCTGACGTTTCCGGATATTCATCTGTGCCGCATAGTAATTCTGCATAGCTACAGACGGATTATTACTCATATCGTGATCATATTCAAAAACCGTAAAATTCCCCTTTCTCTCAATAATCTTTCTTAGATTAGATTCCTGCATGTTTGTTTTAATCATATGTATATCCTCCTTTATTTGGTAAGCAATTTTGCAAAGCAAAATTGTTTATCTGCTATTCATAAACAAATTTCAATGTGCCCGCTCCTTCGTCTGGTAAATCAGTACATCCCCGGTCATAATCTCAATGCTGTCCACGGGCACGATCACCGCTCCACTGCGGATAAATGCCACAATATCAATACTGAATTTCTCCTCGGCTGATTTCACTGTCTTTCTGGCAAAGGGACTTGTCTCATCCACAGTAACGCTCACGGTCCCTCTCACATTTCCACCAGTATTATTCTGATTCTGTAATTGGGTATACTGCTCCACAAAACCTGCGGAAATGATACCGGTTGGTATTGCCACTGCACCTACCCCCAAAAAAGAAATGACCATCGCCATGATCCGTCCCAATATGGTAACCGGGTAAATGTCCCCATATCCAACAGTCAATATCGTAGACATGCTCCACCAGATTCCCGAAAAAGCATTTCGAAACACCTCCGGCTGGACCTCATGCTCTGCACTATACATGCAAAGGGAAGATGCCATCATCAATATCAGAATAATAAAAACGGATGAAATAATCTGATTCTTTTTCTCAGACAGAACAGAAGTAATTACATTGAAAGAATCATAATAAGCATTAATCCGAAACAAATGAAAGATTCTCACTACCCGAAGCATCCTTAAAGCAATAAATCCTGATAAAAAGAAAAACGGTAAAATCGTACACAGGTCAACAATCCCGTCAAAGGAAACAAGAAACCGCAGGATTGCTTTTCCTCTGCTTTTTTTCGGATACAGATATTCCGCTGTCCAGATTCGCAGCAGGTACTCTATTCCAAATATCATAATGGTGACCATTTCCACTAATCGTAAAACTTCGGCATATTCTGCTGCTGCATCAAAAGTCTCTATGAACAGAACTGCTATATTGACAAAAATAACCACTACAATAAACAGATCAAAAGCACGGCTGACAAAATCCTCCCTCTTTCCAATCTGTATAATATCAAAGATACGCTTCTTCTTTTCCCTGCTTATAAACTGCTTCATAATCTTTCCCTTTTCTTAAACCAGTTTGATATCCCATAACACACTGCAAAATATTGAGTCCATGGTTAGTACATCTTTCATTAAATACTTATCTCATTCTGATTTTTAATTTTAACACAGAAAACCCGAATCAACCACAAAAATTTACAAGTCAACATCTGACAGCAAGCACCAAAATATCCATCTTGCAGCATTACAGTGCAGCACGGGGTATGTACCCTTTGCGGCAGCCGCCAAATGTGTGCAAGCATACCCACTTGGCTTGCTGCCCGCAGAAACCATAACCTTACAAACGAAAAACCGGATTTTCTAAAATACTTATGGCAAAACAGTATTTTTTTTGTTAGAATAACCTATATCTGAAACTTTATCACTTACTACCCCTTTAGTGGGTTATTGACTGGAAACGGAGGCTCATATGAAATCGAAAGTATATTTTACCAAAACAATCACTCCTGATAAAGTACTGGAACTTTATAAAATGAACGGAAAAGCTTTAACCGGCAAAACTGCCATCAAACTACATTCGGGTGAAGTCGGAAACCAGAATTTCTTGAAACCGGATTTTTGGAAACCGGTAATCGAACACGTCGGCGGCATGGTAGTAGAATGCAACACCGCCTATGACGGTGAACGTAACACGACGGAAAAGCACTTGGTTACCATTGAAAAACACGGCTGGAACAAATATTTTGATGTAGACCTGCTGGATGCGGAAGGTCCTGATTTAGAGCTTGACATTCCAAAAGGAAAACAAATTCAGAAAAATTATGTCGGAAAGAATCTTGCAAATTATGATTCCCTGCTGGTACTTTCCCATTTCAAAGGACACCCAATGGGTGGCTATGGCGGTGCCTTAAAGCAATTATCCATCGGTATTGCTTCCTCTTATGGCAAAGCTTATATTCATGGTGCCGGTGTTCCGGAAGAAATCTGGACTGCTGACCATGATTCCTTCTTAGAATCCATGGCGGATGCAGCAGCTTCTATCACGGATTATTTCAAAGAAAATATCGTATACGTGAATGTCATGAAAAATATGTCTGTGGACTGCGACTGTTGTGCAGTAGCAGAAGATCCCTGCATGAAGGATATCGGAATCCTTGTTTCCTTAGACCCTGTTGCCATTGATCAGGCATGCATTGATCTGGTATATGCATCTGATGATCCGGGAAAAGATCATTTAATTGAGCGTATTGAATCCCGTAACGGCATTCATACAATTGAAGCTGCGACTGCTTTGGGATTAGGTTCCAGAGAGTACGAGCTGATTACGGTATAAGAAAACTGCCTGTCATATCAGGCTATATTATGTCAGACACTGAAAAACACAGACATATGCGGTTACATTTTACGCTATGCCTGTGTTTTAACAATAAACGCTATTGGTATTAATCATTCCCAATCGGATACTCCGATGTGTACTACTTCTTTTTTACCGGAATCCAGATTTCTGCATAATAATTCTCATCACCGGTTCCCTTTGGATATTTACTGGCATCATCATACATTTCAATACAATACCCTGCAGCAAATTCATACTCCTTTAATGCCGGAAGCCATTCCGAAAAAATCTTTGTATTCACATCCTGCATGGAAGCGGGCATAGCACCTTTACAGGGAAATACTGCCCATGTAAATGCCGGAATTGTCTTTGTGACAAAGCCCTCCGGTACATCTGTCGTTGGATTATACACATCTGCTATCATATATTCAAACTCACTATGTCCCATAGCTTCATCTATATTGATACCAAACATTCCACATACATATTTACCGTTTCCTTTTTCATAATGTTCTTTCCAAAACTCAGGAATAATAGATTTTGCCCCATCATAAGAGAATTTTTTCATCACGCCCATTACAGTAAAACTTTCCTTTTTTGTCAATTTGTAATCCATACTATAACCACCTTCCAATGATAATTTTATTTTCAGCGGTGCAAAAGATTTCATCATCATATTGTTCTTTTGTACCATGGAAGGTGTGACACCATGAAATCTGGAAAATGCCTTTGTAAAGCTGTCTGGTGAATCATACCCATATTTCATTGCAACATCAATCACTTTCGCATGATCTGTGGCAAGCTCTCCTGCAGCCAGAGACAGCCGACGGTTGCGAATATATTCCGTAATCGTATACCCGCAAAGCATACTGAATCCTTTCTGAAAATAAAAGGCTGATATATTCACATGCTTTGCAATATCCTCTACTGAAATATCTGCGGTGATATTTTCTTCGATATATTCAATCGCCTTACTTATGCATTCTATCCATTCCATGTCCTCACCTCCTGCTGTAAATACAGTTTACCATTGAAAATATGAAATATCCCGACTTTTCCTGCTAACATTTGTCCTGTTTACCATATACTTTACGTTACCGTTCCTTGTCCCTTACCATAAGATACCAAACCAGCTTGAAATCCCGCATATTTCAAGTGCTTGGCACGTCACGGATCAACTCCTCCCACTCGACATTTCCATCCATATAGCCAAAGGTTTCCCTATCGGAAAAACATTTCAGCAGATCATTACGAAGTCTCTGCCCAAATGTTTCCGAAATCTCCTTAAATTCCATATGCGCATACAGCCACGAATCGGCAAATCCCCCTATCGACGGAATGGAATCCAGTATCTGCTTTACAATCAAAAGTGTTTCTTCTACATTTTGTTCCTGTACCACCGGCTCCAGCCAGCATGAAACCTCCCTATATCGGCCCATTTCCAAAAGATGAGACAGGCTGCTTTCTTTCTCAATATATTTCCGTGCCTTTTTTGTATCACCGGCTTCGGCAGACAGCATATAAAGACTATTAAATACCATATATAAAACCTGTGCTTCAGAAAATAGTATTTCCTCATATGCCTTATATGCCTCCTCTTTCCGATTGGTTTTGCTGTAAATTACTGCCTGTATCCGTTTTCGTTCTGTGCCTTCGTCAGAAAAATAATGCAGATATTCCTCTGCTTTGTCATACATTTCTTTTCTTATATAATATTGAATCAGCGAATTTGCTGAGTGTCTTTGCAGCTTTGCATCTGTACTCTCCAAGGCTCTCTCATACCAGCCAAGAATCTGTCCGTCATATGCGTCTGCATTTTCAACTTCGTCTGTTATACGTCTGGCATCCAGAATCAGTGCCATCTGCCAGAGCAATTGATGACAATTAGGATATTCCTGTATGATACCTGACACATACTGAAATACCTTCTCATAGCTTTCCCGCTCAAACCTTTGGTCAATCTCCTGAACCAGCCCCGCAATCTCGTCCTCTGTCAGCTCCTCATGAAAGGATAAAAGGGTTTCCAGTGTAATTCCAAGCAATCTGGCAATTGGAGACAGCAGCATGATATCCGGCTGTGTCACCCCCCGCTCCCATTTATTTACGGCAGGAGCCGTCACACCTAATCTTCCTGCCATTTCTTCCTGTGTCATATTTTTATCTTTTCTATACTGACGAATCACTTCTCCAATCTGCATAAGGTATCCTCCTAAATCTTTATTTGGGTAAAATATTTTACTAAAACCATCCTATCAGAAAATATATTCCTGCACAATTGAAGAGCTTTTAACTTTTATTCAAATAAATTAACTAGTACAACGAAAATGAAGTTTTGGATAGTTTGACGCAAAATATTTTTCTGAGAGTGTTGCTTCCCAAACGCAGGCGTAGCGGTGGCTACTTCGAGGTTTGGTGAGTAGTGCTATCAGGAAAATAAGCCAGTCAAACTGCCAATTACTTAATATTCGTTGTATCCTTCATCCTCTTTTTTGCTGGCATTCTCAGAGGAATATATCCATTTGATTGTATATTGTTTTCCGACGATACTCCCGATATTATTTACATAATCCTCCAATAACTTCTGTGCCCTTCTCTGGGCATTGGATAACAGCGTCTCATCTTCCGATGCACTTTTCTCCATATTGCTTTGTGCCGCCTGAAACGCCGCTGTCTGATCCTGAGCATCTATATCCGCTGATTTTTTATCAATAATAAAGGATTCTTCTGAAAGTGTATTTTCATCTACTTTACACCCCAGCACCTTTGCCGGCGGCATTGTTATCGTCACCTGCTCGTCTTTCACTTCTATCTCTATCAATGATGCGTCAATTCCTATCGTCACAACTCCTGCATATTCAATCCAGAAATGCTTATCCTTCTTCCAAAAAAGAATTCCCTGTGCATCTTCCTCTTTATATCTTGCAACATTATGATAATAGCAATCCATCGTTGCCAGTTCACAGATTGATTTCATTTCCGATACCTGCGGCTCCATGGATATTATCTGCTGTTTTTCCTTTTTGCAGGAAGAGCATAAAACCGCCGCCAGCACCAACGATAATATAATGCGTTTTCTCATTTTCTAACCTCCTCGTCTCTTGTAATCTACATTACACTCCCCTGACTTCTAACGTATACTCCTCCCCCAGCTGTTTCAAAAACGGAGTGATCAGCGCTTCTATAATATTTTTTGCATTCTGCTCTGCCAGCTCATAAATCCTGATTTCCCCTGCACTTTCATTGGTGACATCCTCTATCGCCGCCTTGTATGCCTCTTGTGATACAGTCGCTGTATCAGCCTTCTCATTTTCAAAAATATAATCCAATGAGGCTATATCTACATTAATGTCATTTATTTTAATCTCAGGAATCGTAATCAGAATCTTCTTGCCTTCATGATCAATGCCAACCTCTACCTTATCAAAATCAATTCCCGCTTTTACCTTTGCTTCATAATACACATAATAGTCTATATTTTCCGGATGCTCTTTGTTCATGACTTCGGTAATACCGTTATAAACCGCCTCAAATGTAGACAATTCCTCTACATCAATCACTTTTTCCAATGTGGCTTCCGTAATGATTTCTTTGTCTGTGTTCCTGCCATAATGACCATATAAAAAGACAATTCCAATCAGTACTGCCCCCACAATCACCAGCACGCATACTTTTTTCATGCGGGCAAATATCAAATATTTCTTTTCATCATTTCCAATCTCCATGGCTTCTTCCTCCCCTGCTAATCGTCCCCATTTTCTTTACAAACCCCGTTTACTGTGTTGGTTCCAAATGTATAGATGACCAGTATCTATGCCGGACTCTTTATTCACATAAATAACCTGTCTCTAACCGTTTTTTACATCATTTCATAAACGGGTATCACATTCTTCATAATATTCTTGCAAAATACCCCCTGCATTATCACATCTGACCATCAATTTCCACCATCCCATAGTGTGCCGTAAACACCTTTTCATACTTATTGAGTTCCTCTTTGATACGATGAATCGTCTCTTTTGCCTGTTTTCTATCCATTGTATAGGGATGCAGTAAAATACGGTCTCCTGTTGTTTTAAACGCATCTCCTGTAAACAGATATTTCTCGTCCACCACATACATGGCAGATCCCTTTGTATGCCCGGGTGCCAAAATCATACGCACCCTGTGTTTACACAAGACATCCTGCTGATACCCGCTTGTTTCATCAGCATCTGCCTCATTCCAACTGGTTATTGCCTCTACCATCTTATGTTCCGACAGATATACAATTTCATTGGAATCACTTAATCGGGGCAGTTTGTTTTTCTTGAAAAGCTGCCGGTAAACACTTCCATCTATCATCTGTTTTTCCTGTTCACTCATATAAATGACTGCATTCGGAAACAAAACAATAGCTGCCACATGATCATAATCCGTATGTGTTAAAAAAACTCCTTTTACCCTGTCCCCATCAATGGACATCTTTTTCATTTCCCGCTTTACAGTCTCTGCATCAGAACCAGCGTCAATGACAATCCAGTCCCCGCCCTGGGGGATAAAAAACAAATTATTGATCTGGTTTTTCATCGCTATAATATCCGTTCCCTTTATTTTTCCACCAGGCAGCGGATGCATGGTGCACATAGGAAACACATAGAGAAAAAATAAAATAACTGCTGCCACTAAAATTCCTATCATAATCCCCAAAAGCATATTACAGATCCCCTCCTTACAGGCTGACGCACATTCCGCTATTATTCATGATAAGATACCGTCTTAGAAAAAGCAACCTTTTATTGACGTTCAAGCAAAAGAAGCAAAAACAAAAAAATCATATCCTTCTCATTTCCGTACTTTTTGAAAAGGATATGATTGTATAAAACCTTTTAGAAATTGGTGCGGTAAAACAATATCTGTATATGGATTACCGTATAGGTCATCTTTTACCGCAGTAAATCCGGATAGCGAGGGCACTAAACTCTGCTGTCCCGGCCCCGCCGGCACGGTCAATATTATCCGTAAACTCACCACCGGCCGCATACATCTGCCCAAGGCTATACAGGATATCCTTCGAGCATTTATAAAAATGTTCCGTAATATAATCCTGTAATTTTTTAACATGGCTTTGTACTTCATCAGATTCCGGCGGGGACTGCTTTAATTCCCCAAATTCTGCAAACAGCTGCATAAAATTTCCTATTACAGCCTGATCTTCTTCTTTGCTCCTTTCTTGAGACTTTTGTTCAAATTCCTTGTATTCGTCTGTTTTTCCCCATTGCTCCTTTGCCTGTCTGGCATATTCCTCCATCTTCTTTGTGTCAAATACAGAAAAATCCATTGTATTCACTCCCATCAATTGTATTCCACGGGCAAAGCAAATCAAATTCTCCAGATGCTCTTTTTTCATTGTAAGCAGAGTAATCTGCTGTTCCAATGCCTTATTTTTGTCAAAATCCGGTCTGGATAAAATTTGTTTGATTTCTTTTAAAGGAAATTCCAGTTCTTTTAACAATAAAATCTGTTGCAGCATTTCCAGTGCTTTTTCATCATACAACCAGTATCCGGATTCCGTATACATAGCCGGTTTCAGTAATCCGATTTTATCGTAATATTGCAGAGTGCGTATACTCACTCCGGTTAATTTACTCACTTCTTTTACTGTCATCATTGTCATTTCCTCCACCGTGTAAGGATACCATAAACTATTACGCAACGTCGGAGTCAACAATATATTTAAAAAAATTTGCAGCTCCATTAATTCCGCAAACAGTAAAGCACATATGCACACTCACATCCACACTGTACGGCTGCCTTATTCTTCCTTTTCGGCATAATCCAGTATCGTCTTATTGTTTCTCCGGCACTTTTCAAACAAACACACGCGGTCTGATAAAATCTTTCCATAAAAAAATCTGGCAAAGATAAAGTAATACATTACAAACATGATTCCGGCTAAAACGGCAAAGAAAATGCAGCCATCCATAAAGCCTGTAAACCCTCCTGCCATAGCCATAACCAATGTGGTTAAAACGCAGATACAAACCCATAACATTGGCATACGGCGGGAATCCTTTTTAAGCTTCTCATTTTCTTTTTCTAAAAGCTCCATAAATTCCTCCGGTGTAAGCACCGGCTTATTCTTTTTAAGCTGCTTTGCATTCTTTTTACGATACACCTCGGCAAAATTTTCAATCAATTGTCTCTCATATTCAGAGGAAACCTCATCCACATCAGCATTAAAATACATTGACTTAGACGTTTCCCTCACTTCTTTAGGCTTCCAGACAGAACCATATCTTTGATAATTTTTCACTCTTTTGTATGTAAAACAAACAATAATCAGCAAAATACAGGTAATCAAAGTTGGTATTAACGGCAAAAATATTTTCACATCACATCTGCTGGCAATTACTAGTCCAAACCCAGCACTGATAACGGCTGCAATCAGAATAATATTAACCAGCTGATCTAATGGAGGAAGTTTCCTGCGGTAAATGAAACCAAGCACTTCGTCCAGCACCAAAACAGTCAGCAAAGCCACACCTGCACCACATAACATATCAGTCCAATCTGTCTTCGGTCCGTCTGCCAGATTTACAAGATACCCGTTATCATCAAACAAGTCAAGAATACAGTTAAACAATCCCAGCCATGCATACAGTGACAATCCGCCAATCAGCCGATCCAGCCATCCCTTCCTTTTGTCATAAGCACTAAAATAATCCTCACAGAATCTTTTTACATCCGCGCCTACAAGCTTTGCAGGAGCCTTTCCTTCTTCCTGTGCCGTCAGCAGCAGGTCAAGCAGGTTCATCATCAGCTCTTCTTTTCCTTCTCCCACATAATTTTTTAACATCGCATAAGCTTCCACCTCTTCAAAAACCTTGCGGTATTCTCCCTCTAATTTCCCTGAGATCGCTTCATAATCCATGATCATCATCCTTTCTCGCTTTCATCCAGAATATGTTCCGTATTTATTACAAGTTGTTTAAAATTTTTCCGAAATTCCTGATATCGTTCTTCTCCCTCTGCCGTAATACTGTAATATTTCCGTATTGGACCTAGTGGTGACTTTGCCCTGCGGCAGGCAATAGCTCCCTGCTTATCCAGCCTGGTCAGCACCGGATATAAGGTTCCTTCTGCCAGATTATCAAAACCTGCCTCTTCCATCACCGAAAGAATTTCATAACCATACGTTTCCCCTTTACGGATAATTCCCAGCACACAGCCCTCTAAAACTCCCTTTAAAAGTTGTGTATCTTCCATATATTCACCATTCCAATTCTATTATCCTGTACATTAACTACTCTGTTATGCTAAGTAGCGTGATAATAAAATAGCACGACTACTTAGTATTGTCAAGTAGTCGTGCCGTAAAAAATATTTTCCAAAACATTAATCACAAAGGCGATAACATATCCGTCCTTCCCATATTTCTCAAATCCCTGCTTTATCTCACCTGGAAAAATAATAAATCATCATATACTCTTCTTCATTTCCACCTATAATTTCAAACCCAATTTTTTTATACATTTTCGCAGCATAATTCCTTTTTTGTACAGATAAGGATGCTATTTTATAATCCCGTTTTTTAAGCTCTTCCAGCATTCTTTTCATCAGTTCCGTTCCAATTCCATATCCCCGGTATTCTTTATATAAGGAAATGGCAAACGATGGAACACCATCTTCGATATGCCCGTAGTCATTCATATCACGCACCCAGACAGCTCCTATTATACGGTTATTCACTTCAGCAACAAAGCACAGGTCATCTTTCTTATCTCCAAAATCAGCTACATACACCTGTAGCTCTGGGGTGTATATGATACTTCTGTCTGGTGCTTCCATCCCTTCTGGAATAAAAATCGCCTCATACAAAAAATCATTTAAAACATGCCTCTCCTGTTTTTTCAACTCTCTAATCGTATAGTCCATGATAAAATATCTCCGGTTCACAAATATTTTTCTATTGTTCCCTGCTCTACAACCTTTTTCCCCAGTAAAGTAATTGCCTGCTTCGGACAAATGTTTATACAGCGATAGCACATTGTACATCTATCCTGTGCCTTAGCCAAATCGTACTCAAGACTCAAATTCTTCATTGGACACAGCTCTGCACATTTTCCACAGCCTATGCACTTTTGTGTATCGATTTTTATTTTGTTCGTGTATCGCTTCGTTTTATTATAAAAATACAGCCGCTGTCCCAACAAGCCTGCTATATGACATAACAAGCCGATTCCCTCCTGTGGTAGATTTCCATCTTTTATACGCCGGACTGCATTGTCAATCTTTTTCTCTGCTTCCTTCACCAGTTCTTTATTTTTTTCTACAGAACGTTTCAATGCCTTTTCATCCGATATACTGTCTGGCATCCTCAAGTGTAAGCCGCCTGTAATCTGTGCACCATACCTATGCAGTCTGCGGGCCAGAATGCCTGCTCCATCCCCGCTAAACAGTCCCATCGTTGCAATCACAAAGATTTTTTTACCCCGCCACAAATCCTGATATTCGTCTATAAAATCCTTTAACATTTTAGGAATATTGCTATACTGTACAGAATAACTGAAAACAATCTCTTCGTTGTCTTTTATATAACCGGCTATGTTCTCATTCTCTATGGCAGAGATTTTCGCCATCTTATCATATTTGCCCAGAAAAAACTCCAATGCATATCTGGAATTTCCTGTTCCGCTAAAATATATTCCAAGCATTTCATATCCCCCTGCTCGTTCAAGTTTGTGTAACACCCTGATATGCCGCCTTAATTTATTCAGATTTCAAAGTCTACAGACTTAAAATTGCTGTAATACCGCCCTTTTACTGCCGTGAATTTCAATACGCAATAATCTGGATCTGTAACACCTTCTTTATAGTACATGGTATCACCTTTTTGCCATATTCTCTCTTTTGCTTCAGGTGTTTCCAATACCTCTACCGTCCCCACCAGGCTGACACCACGAAAAAATCTTCTATCAACAAAATATATGCTTCCCTTGTTATTCTGCTTAAAATATTTTACCTTATTGGAAGATGTATTCGTAGAAAACCAAAATGTTTTGATTCCTTCCCTTTCCCGCGGACTTAACATCGCTTTTGTAATAGGGAATCCATCACTATCTACATATGTAATAAAACTTGTTTTTGATTTATCAATCATTTTTCCAATGGTTTCTTCCTGATTTCTCATATATGCAACTCCTTTTATCTTATATTATAAAACTTTGTCATATTCAGTAAATAATTCTACAGCTTACTACTTCCGTTCCACCGCTTTCCTTAAATCATCAATGTAACATGACTGCTGTTTTTTCAGATACCCTTTTACAAACGGTTTCATAAAGATTTTTTTCACAGCCACATCCTCAATAAATTCAATGCGGACCACATCACCCTGCTGCGAAAAGATACCTGTCCAATGCCCCGACATATTCCCGTTATCCATATCAAATTCATACCGCTTGTATTGTTCAAAAGCAGTAATCGTAAATGTGGTAACATACCCATCTTTTGTATGTTCCTCAAACTTCTTCCCTTGATCTATGACAACAATCTTGCTAATATCGCTCCGCCATGAACAATCCTCCAATGATGTAACTATCTCCCAAATCTTTTTTATATCACAATGAAATTCCGCCTTTATATTTGAAATTGCCATTTTCATCCTCCAATCTTTTGTAACCAATTGGCTGCAATTGATTACCTACTTACATGATATCACGAAATGATTATCATACACGTGATACCTCAGATAAGTGATTTTTAATGCGGGCAATTCCCATCTCATAGATTTTCATAATCTACTTGACACTATACCCGCAAATCCCAACTTATCTATTGAACATTTTTATATAACGAGTAATAATCAACTTCCATATTTTCCACCTGTTCTTTTAACCAACGCATAGAGTCGTCCAACGCCTTATTATAAACAATTGGTGCTAAATGCTCGCAAAATAAATCAAGCAGCTGCTGTTCCTCAATCATTCCGATTTCTTCTCCTCGAATATCCAGATAAAATGCTTTTATTTCGGTGGCGAGCTGATGCTTTTGCTTATCACTCAACTGAATTACTCCGTTCAAATTTCTTCTCATAATGCTTCTCCTCCTTGTATAATAATGATGTAGTCAATTAAAGACTACTTACTTAACAAATTT
>CAJUFL010000078.1 GCA_910585605.1 uncultured Lachnospiraceae bacterium
GCAGGGTATTTCCCCACAGCGAGCCCCACCAGCCCCTCATGTTGAAAGCGTCCCCCTTACTAAGATAAACAAGAATTTAGACAAACAAGAATTTTATGGACATGATTAAGTTGTGTTCCATGTGAATTAAATAGGAATTAGGAAAGGATGATATTATGAATGAAAAAGAAAAAATGCTTGCAGGAAAGATATATGATTCAAGTGATGAAGCCTTAGTTGCATTGAGAGTAAACGCTCATAAACTTTCGCAGCAATATAATAATACCACCGAGGACGAAGATATTCTACGAACAAAAATTTTGAATGAGCTTGTTCCTGATCATGGGAAAGGGCTTGCGCTCCAGGGACCGATTTATTTTGATTATGGAATATTTACAACATTTGGTGAAAATTGTTATGCCAATTTCAATTTTACCGTGCTGGATACTTGTCGTGTAAATATTGGAAATGATGTATATTTTGGAGTTAATTGCACGATTGCAACACCAATGCACCCGTTTAGATGGCAGGAAAGGAATATCAAATTTAAGGCAGATGGATCTGCTTATGATGATGAATACGGCAAGCCTATTACAATTGGTTCTAACTGTTGGATTGCTAGTAATGTGGTAATTACAGGCGGTGTAACAATCGGTGAGGGTTGTGTGATTGGTGCAGGAAGCGTAGTTACACGAGATATTCCACCCAATTCCCTTGCAGCTGGTAATCCATGTAAAGTAATTCGAGAGATAACTGAAAAGGATTCATTGAAATATCGGCAGGAATTGTTTTAGAGTAATTCAAATTTACAGGCGGATTGTTTTCGTATACAAAACATCCTTTTGGGGAACAAAACAACATCACAAAAAAAGAAAAGTGTGGCAGGTGACACTGTCCGGAGGAATACAAAATAGCTGGCTATAGGGTAAAACTATAGCCAGCTATTTGTATTTCATACTAGACAACTAGGAAATGTAATGGTAATATAATCCTTGTAAACAGATAGGAATTAAATGGAATGGAGTTGATGCATGTGCGAATAAGAAAATTAGAGAAACGTGTAGTAATATATAATCCGATGTGCGGTAGCAAAGTAAGAGAAAAACGGAATGATTTAATGTCACCAACCGAAGCAAAGCGAAGGTTGATGACCTGCGCGAGCATCAGCGAGCTTCATATGATATAGCAGAAAGTGATAAAAGATTAAAATGCGGAAAATCCGCGGAAAGAGGTAGAATTATGGCGAAGAAAACAAGAGCAGAGAGAGCATTGAAATTTGAAACATTGCAGTTACATGTAGGGCAGGAACAACCGGATCCGGTTACTGATGCGAGGGCAGTTCCGATTTACCAGACATCATCTTATGTATTTAAAAACAGTGAGCATGCAGCTGCCAGATTTAATTTGAGCGACGCAGGTAATATTTATGGACGGCTGACAAATCCTACCGAAGATGTATTTGAGCAAAGAATTGCAGCGTTAGAGGGTGGCGTTGCAGCATTGGCGGTTGCTTCCGGTGCAGCAGCGATCACTTATACATTTGAGAATCTGGCACAAAATGGTGACCATATCGTATCGGCTAAGAATATTTATGGTGGTACATATAATCTGCTGGCACATACATTGCCTGCTTACGGGATAACCACAACCTTTGTGGATCCATTTAATTATGAAGAGGTTGAGAATGCGGTAAAAGAGAATACAAAAGCAATCTTTATTGAAACATTGGGCAATCCCAATTCAGATGTTGTTGATATTGAGAAAATTGCAAATATTGCCCATGCACATAAGATTCCACTGGTCATCGACAATACCTTTGCAACACCTTATCTGGTGCGTCCGATTGAGTATGGTGCGGATATTGTTGTACACTCTGCAACGAAATTTATTGGCGGACATGGAACAACGATCGGAGGTGTGATCATTGATAGTGGTAAATTTGACTGGGAAGCAAGCGGTAAGTTTCCGTCTCTTACAGAACCAAATCCAAGCTATCATGGTGTCAGCTTTACCAAAGCAGTTGGTGCGGCAGCATTTGTGACGAAGATTCGTGCAATTTTGCTCCGGGATACCGGTGCAACACTTTCACCGTTTCATGCATTTTTCTTCCTGCAGGGATTGGAAACATTATCATTGCGTGTAGAAAGACATGTACAAAACGCATTAAAGGTAGTGGAATATCTGAATAACCATCCACAGGTAGAAGCTGTACACCATCCATCTGTAACAGATGATGAGGAGC
The DNA here is from genome assembly GCA_910585605.1 of uncultured Lachnospiraceae bacterium. GTDB lineage: Bacteria > Bacillota > Clostridia > Lachnospirales > Lachnospiraceae > CAG-590. The sequence goes on from CAJUFL010000078.1 coordinate 2,222, forward strand.
AAAAGGTTCTTTATAAGAAATATTTTCCGAATGGAGGAGGTTCTATTTTCACCTTTGAGATTAAGGGTGATGCTAAGAAGGCAAAGGATTTCATTGATAATCTTGAATTATTTTCACTGCTTGCAAATGTAGCGGATGTAAAGTCCTTAGTAATTCATCCAGCATCTACAACACATTCTCAGTTAAACGAGGAGGAACTGGCAGATCAGGGCATAAGACCAAATACTGTCCGGTTATCTATTGGTACAGAGAATATTGCAGATATCATAGAGGATCTGGATGAGGCATTTAAAGCAGTAGAATAGATGGCTGCGAGTTTATTAAATAAATATATTGCATGTTGTATATCGGGAAAGCTCATAAGATAAGGTTTTTCGATGAAAAGTTGAGATGCACAAATTTACAGGGGGATTTTACAGACCGGGTGAATTTGTGTATTTCTTTTTCTGGGGATTTGTATGTTTGGATGAGAACAGCAGCCATACAACCCGTCATCTGTCATATCCTGAATGTCATCCCAAGTCATGCCTTGCTGTCTGCAGAGTTCCTTAATTTCAGAGACTGTGTTTCTTGAGCATCCAAGTATTGCCGCCACCTCCCTTTCGCTTAGATTTTTGTTTAGAAGCTCCATTACGCTTCTGGGTTTCGTCTTTTTGTACATAATAAAAGACCTCCTATAGATTTATTAAAAGCACCAGGCTTTCTATCAAAATCTATAGGAAATCCTATATAAAATCAAATATCAAAGACCACCAGATGTTGTGGTGCCTCTCAAGCATTAGAATACCAAAATCAAATAGCTCTAAAGCGATAAAATGGTGGCTCCGAAGCGTTAGAATATTCAAAAACTGGGTGAGAGTTTTTTGTCCTCTCACCCAGTAGCCGATGGGAAACCCCTAAATATTAGATGGTCACAAAATATTTTTTGATTTTTCTCTGAGATGCCAGACACGGAAGTTGACTGCACTTACAGATAAGCCGCATTTCTCTGAAATCTCCATGCTGCTGTAACCATCCATTTTCCATAAGGCAATCTGGATGGTAAGCTTGTCCACTTTAATCAAGACTTGATAGAGCCGCTGGTTTTCAATGCTGTCTAAAAATTCCTCAACTGTTTTACTTCAGGCTGTGCCGTGTCCTCTGCGACTTCCTCAAGATATGTACCCGCATCCTGCAATTTCTCATAGTACCGTCTGTCGGAATTGAATATCGCCCAATCATGGACACGGAGCTTTTCAATATCGCCCTCGCTGACACCCAAGCTCCTAAGCTGCTTTTCCTCGGCTTCTTTCCATATCCGCCATTTTCTTTCTTCTCTGGCTTTGTTGTACGCCATAATCCGTTACCTCCAATCTGAATTTTTTAATAATCCAGATTGGCAGGCGGAGAACGGCATCCAACGCCAGAAATAGCCTTACGGCGTATTCCAACAAAAAACGACAAAAGAAAAACCGTAAGGGCTGTCACACCTTTACGGTTTATAGGTATTTTGGTTCTTATATGTAGAAATTTGACTTCTACTTGCAGAGTAGAAATCCCCCTTGCACTTCCAATAGTAGGAGGGAGATACTAAAGCCTTTTAACATTAATTTTTCTTTGCTCAATATTTTTTTCGTATTGACGAATAATAGAGTCATTTAGTTCTTGGCTGGGTTTTTGTTTTATTCTAAGTGCTTTTCTCAATAACAGTTCTATCTCGTTTTTATTGTTATTGCCTTTTGAATGATTCTTCATAAGTTTTCATCTCCCTTTATCTTGTTAAAAATTCCTTCTGCCATTCTCTGCGCCAAGATTTCCTGATAGTCGTCATTTAACAGCTTTTGACTCTCAGAATAATTTGAAAGAAATCCCATTTCCACCAGAACAGCAGGTATTTGAGTATTCCGCAAAACATAATAGTTTTCGGTTTTTACATATCTCGTTTTCACGTCATTGCTTAGCGAAACTGCATGGATTATGCTTTCTGCATATGCTTTGCTTTCCGTTGCGTCTGGACTATTGTAATAACATTCCAAACCTGCTATCTGCGCATCATCTTCATAATAGTTGCAATGAAGGCTGATAAAAAAATCTGCATTGGAGTCGTTTGCAACAGAAGTCCGCTGTGCAAGGCTCATCTTCTCATCGGAGTTTCTGGTCAGAATAACTTCAATATTGTTATCCTCCAGAAGCGTTTTTAACTTCAATGCAACCGAAAGGTTAATATCCTTTTCTATAATTTTTCCACTGACAGTCCCGCCGTCACTTCCGCCATGTCCTGCATCTATGATGACGCAAAACTTTGAAACGTAGTCAGTTGTTGAAGTAATAGGAGCAGTGCCATTGCCAGTGTTCGTATCTGTATATGTATTGGTATATATATCTGTGCATATATCTGTTTTTTCATCTTCCTTTGTAAACTTTTCGCATATGTAAAGACAGCCGCAAACCATAAGTATTATCATTATTACTGGTATCAGTATAACGACTGCCCTGAGTAGATAAGCTATCACAAGCCGTTTGACCTTTTTTCTCTTCCTGAGTTTTTTTCTTTTTCTGTGTTGTTTTTTATCCATTGCCGCATTTGTTCCTCATTCCTTTTTCCCAAATATATTGTTTCATAGGAAAGTCAAAAACTGGTCAAGAATTAGGCATGATTGTAACAGTTCAGCCTTCGGCTTCGCTGTTACGCAATCCAGCCCATTTAAAGTTTGCCTTTGGCAAAGGGCTGGATTCTCTGGCTGAATTTGCTCGTTCTTACGGACTTTGCAGTAAATGCAAAGTCCTGGGCTGAACTGTTACGAATGATTCAACGGCTTTTTGATAAAACGATGTTCTCCCCGCTTTCTTTTGCTAATATATAAATGTTGCCGGCATCACAAGTAACCGACATTGCGGGCGTATCGCTCATCAACCTTTTGTTGTTCCCGTCCTTGTTGCAGGAATATACACGATTTCCGTCTGTTCTGGATACATAATAAATCGACTGCTCATCCATGCAGAAATCATACGCAACTACTTTTTCATAAGTAAAAGTTTCGCCGCTTAGGACATGATACCTTGTTAAAACCGATTGCTCGTTTTTGTAAAAAATGTTTTCTCCATCGAATGAGATATTTCCACTTGTAGGAATGTCAAGTTTTGTAATGCCTTTCGTGAGACGGTTTACCTCTGTTATGCCATCATTGCCAATGAAAAATATGCTGTCATTATTTATGAAAAAATCGTGATGGAACTCTAAAAACTTCCATTTATCACCCGTCTCATAATCAATGCCAAAGAGGGAACGACCAGAATTTGTAATCTGTTCAAAAACGATTTTTTCTTCAAAGGTATCTAAATTAAGTTCTATCACCGACACCTTTGTTATACTGCTGTTATAGTTTCCGACACGGTTCACATAGCTTTCCGTAACCGATGTCGTATAATATAGATATGGTGAACATACACAAAACGCACATACCTTTTCTTCATCAGAAAACGCCCCAAACATAGGTGAGCGTACTAAATGAAGCATTTCTCCCGTAGAAGCATTTTTAAGATAATAGTCAAAAGTTTCTGCGTCCTGTGTTATTTCATAGCCCATACAATCATATTCCGCCGATGAATTATAAGTCAAATACCCCGCCTCAAGGGGCAGAGTATTTGACCCTCGCGGCATTCGCCAAATATCCGCGCAAGCGCGGCTGCTTGGCTCATTGCTCGCGGGAATAAAATTCTGGCTTTTTCCGTTATCTGAACATCCTGTCATTGTCAATACGAAACTAAGTATGATAGCAAAAGTCGGTACATTTCGCATTTTCCTTGTTTTCATTTGCCATTTGTTAGAATTGCTCCGTAAAATCCAAGCGGCAGCCAAAATACATAAGAATACGGATACTGAAAACAAAATCAGCAGTGTAATAGTATTAATCTCTGCAAAAACAATTTTCTCATCACCTGTAAAAGCATCACTTGAAACAATATCTCCTGCAAAAAAGTCTGTTCCGAGCAGAAATGGCAACGGCAACGGCAGACGGTAAATAATTGTTTTGGATAGACCTACATAGGGAATAATGACCGATACTGCACCTGCAAGCAGGGTCACCGCATACTTTTTCGCCAAAACAGAAATAAACATAAGAAGTATTGTTAAAAACACGCTGCCAAAAAGACGGAGCAATCCTATATATACATATCCCTCGAATAAAGTTATGCTTTTGTTGCTGCCTGCAAAGTAACTAAGGCTTTGGATGGGATAATTTCCATTAGGCAGTCCATATTTGAGGCTGTAAAATCCGTATTCAATGAGCGATATGCTTACGCACATCAAGAGGACGCCCGAAATAACAATGAGCAGCTTATGCAAAGAGCTTTTTCGTCCCTCTTTTGAGGTCAAAATCAAAGCATCCATCTGGCAGCTATACTCGGAACAGAATACGGGCGTAACCAAAAGCAAAATGCCAAGGAACAGGACAAAATTAAGCGTACCTCTGCCAAGAAGCCCCGTCCATCCGTTCGTTTGAAGAAAATAGCGGTTTTTGGCATTTTCGCAGATGTAGAGATATTGCTGATAAACGACCTCAAATCCGTTCTGATGTTCCAGAACCTTTCCAATTTCCTGGCTCTCCTTCTTATATTCGCTTTCACTGATTTTGCCATCATAGTAGCTTTCCAAAAGATAATTTTGTTTCTCCCTGGCGTCTGCAATTCTCTCTGCTTCCTGTTCCAGATAAAGAGAAGATTCATCGGTACAGTATCCCTTTACCTTATCAAGATACCATTCATATTCACTTTTGTACTGTTCCATTGCACTATTATAAGGATTGTCTGATGCAACGAGCCATACAGTTCCAAACAATAGGACAATGACGATATAGCAAAGCCCCTTTTGGTGGAGCATTATCTTTTTTATTTCGTACATGAATCCAGACATTTTATCCTCCTGTCCCGGTAATGGCAGTTCTTTTTAGAAAGTATAACCATTACCGTTATTACAGCCATTCCCACTATTACGGCAAAAATAATAGCTGCCAAAAAACTTTGTATTGGATAGCCCGCAAAACCGATAAACTCAGTCTTACCGAACAGAATGCGGTTAGTGAGCAGCGAATATGGGTTTATTATTTTTAGCCAAATATTGCTTGAATAATTCTGTGACGCACCTGTAATAATCAAACATAAGGCTGCTCCAAAGTCAGCGACAAATGGGATAAGAGCGTTACGCCAAAACATGGAAATCAGTAGGAATACCATACTCATAGTCCATATGCCGATCGCTTTTGTAATTGCGGACAGAACTACATATTGCCACAAATTGCAGTTTACCGCAGCCGTACTGAAATTGCTGATGGCATACAAAGGAAGATTATATCCCTCCATTGTTCCAAATGAAAAGGAAAAGCCAAGATAATCCAGCACGGAAAACCATATTACAACACTTATTACAAATAAAGTAACTGCAACAATTTTAGCTAATACGGTTTTTTTACCGCCATTAGGGTTCGTCAGTAACAGCATATCCATCTGCGTTTCCTTTTCATAGACGAAAGTGCTGATAATCCCGTATAAACAAAGAAACAAAACCAATATATTTGAAAAATCATAGTTCAAATAATAGTTATACATTTCCTGATAGGCAAAAGCTGGTATATTCCGTCCAGAATAAAGATTGTAAATAACACTGTTTTTACGCACTTCAAAGCTAAGTCCTTGTTCCTTGTAAAATGCAGCATTTTCTTTTGCCTTTTTTGCCACTTCCGAAGCATAAGTCCGATAATTATAGAAATATTCCATAGGCTGTACATAGTATTTTTCTAAGATGTTTTCGTCACTATATATATTTCCCGTCATCGTATTCGGGTCATCTGTGTCTGTGCTTGCCGTCATATCAGCCGTAGCATCTTCTAACGGCTGATATAGGTCAAGAAGATTGTTGATTTTATCGGTAGTTATCTCTCCACGATATTTCTCATAGAGCTGCCAATACACGCTGTTCCAACTGCGGCTGTCTTTCCCGTCTGCCAAGTAGGAATAGGAATGAAATTCATTATTTATTTTGAACAGGTTTATTACGCTGAACAGAATAAGTACAACAAGTATTGACCGCTTGCAAAACAATTTGTAAAATTCATATCTGATTAAGCGTGTCATTTTTTCTCTCCAATGTCTTTCGACTCTCGCGGCATTCGTCAAATGCTCGTGTTAGCACGGCACTTGACTCATTGCCCGCGGAAATAATATAAAAATACATCTTCCAAGTTAGGGGAAGCTTTTACTGCGTTTGCTGCGGGCGAACTATCGCTTACAATCCTTACTGAAAAATTTTCGCCCTGCTGCTTCATATTACTGACATAATATTTGTTGCTAAGGCAAGCAGCCTCTTTGGCGTTTGTTGTCACTTCCCACACTTTACCATAGATTCTCTGTTCTAATACGTCGGTAGTTCCTTGCGTAATCAAAGTGCCTTCTTTGAGAATAATAATCTCTTTTGCAATACACTCGACATCAGAAACGATATGGGTAGCCAGCAAAATCGTCCGTCCTTGTGCAAACTGTGAAATCAAATTGCGAAAGCGGATGCGTTCACTTGGGTCAAGTCCTGCTGTAGGCTCGTCTAAAATAAGGATTTTAGGGTCGCCTAACATTGCCTGGACAATGCCGACTCTCTGCCGCATACCACCAGAAAGAGCGCCAATCTTTTTATCTTTCGCATCTAAAAGATTGACAATGCCCAGAAGCTTAAAAGCCCGTTCTTTTCCTTGTTCCGCAGGGATTCCTTTTAATGCGCACATATATAACAGGAAATCCATTACCGTAAAATCCCGATAGAAGATAGGGTATTGCGGCATATATCCGATTTTTGATAAAAAGTCTTTGCCCATTTTTTTTGCATCTTGACCGTCTATCAAAACAGTTCCATTATCGCTGCCCAAAATGCCGACAAATATATTTATCAGTGTTGTTTTTCCTGCGCCGTTAGCCCCTAAAAGTCCATAGACGCCCTCCGAGAGTTCAGTGGTAAAATTCTTTAGGGCATATTTACCTTTATACTGTTTTGAAATATTCTGAAATGATACTTTCATAGATAATTACCCCTTAAAGCCAAATGTTGTTATCAAGGTGCTTACTTCACTAATACCTCGCCCAAGCACAACGATACAGGTGCCGGATTCATCCAAAATTAAAATCTGCGGGACACGCTGGAAATAAGAACTGTTGTTGTCCTTGACCGTTTCGGTATGAATAACCTTTCCCGATGCTGTATCATAAATATTTATTGTTACGCTGGATTCTCCCAAAATGGAAGTAGCAACATAGTTACCTTGCTCAGAACAGAAAACACCGTCTTTTCCTTCGCTGCTACCTGAGAATGTAATCTTTTTTTCTGTATTAGATGCAGTATCAAGCATTAGCAGTGTTCCATTATTTTTGTTAAAGCTCTGGGGCATGACAAGTAAGTTCCCGCCCTTTTGCACTTCTTCAACATCCACTTCATAGTCGGCTTTTTTTGTGATACTAAGACTTGCATTGTCTGTAGATACTGTTCCATAAACAGAGACTCCATCCCCGCCATTAGAGCTTATTCCCATGCCTACATAAGTTAAAGTTTTATCTCCCGTAAATGCAAGACTATCCATCGTTACAATCTCCATATTATTTGCCCTGCCATTTTCGGAATAGTTCAGAATGGCATGTACCTTTTGGGAAGAAGTATCATAGAGATAAAGTCCTTGTAATCCGCCGAAAGCGATTTGCTTTCCGTCCTGTGAAATGGTGACACTCGCCATTTGGAGGACAAAATCATCATTTAGCAGCCCACTAAAGGAAATTGTATTCTTAACAACAAAATCCTTATTTAATAGGTATCCTTTTATTCCATTACTGCTTTGTGCCGTTGCAAACGAACCCGTGCTGCCGCTGACATTTTCTTCACCGACAATGAAATACCCGTCAGAATAAGGCTGCACACATAACTCATTCAAAAAAATATCCGCACTTGCTATAGTCTCGCTTTTCCCAGTATCATAAAGATAGAGCTTATCTGCTGCAACAATAATCCGATTGCCATCGGCATAATAACAGCCGCTGACCTTTCCAGAAAAAGCCGAGTCATTAACTGTTCCAACCTTCGTATTATTGTCGCTGCTTTCACTTCCCGTTTTTTCCGAAGTGTTATCTTTTTCGGACTGTGGCACATCTATGGAGATTCCGTTTTCAGAACTTTTCATATTTTCCTGACTGTTACCACAAGCTGACAGATTAAGAGCAAAAGCAAGTATAAGCATAATGCACATAAATTTCGTTTTCATTTTTAAGCCCTCCTTATTTAGATAAAATAGTTTCATTTTTACTTTCAGTCATTTGAGTATCAGATTTTTCATTTCCCCCACCATTTGCATTAAGATTACCACTTCCTTTTTGGGGCGTTACAGAGCTGTCAAATATTTCAATAGTTACGGATTTTTGACTGTTATCTTTAGAATTTTGGAAACTGTTATCTGCATTATTCTCGAATGGAATTGCGTTATTGCCTTTTTTATCCGTATCTGATTCCGTGCTGCTTTTTTCCTTAGTGCCATCCTGTGGTTTAGCGGCATCTTTATTATTATCGTTTGGCTCTGTGGGTCTGGTATCTTCGCCGACATTCTCTGGCTTTGTAATATTATTGTCGATATTATCAGCAGGAATGCTGTTATTGGGCTGTGTCGTTATTATATCATTTTGCGATTTCTCTGTATTATCATCTTGACCACCGCTACATGCTGACAGGGCAAAGGTCAAAACAAGCATAAACAACATACATATCAATTTTGTTTTCATTTTTCAGCCCTCCTTATAAAGCAAAATTGAGCCTGTCTTATTTGTAGAACAATCATTGCTTGCAGCAACAGCTATCGCATAGAAAGTATTGAAATCATCTAATTTAGAGGTGTCTATGATGGCTTCAATTATCCACACATTTCCTTTGCTTAATGTTGCATCGTATGAAATCACTTTATCAAACGATATGGGCTTATGATTTAAGAAGAATGATATGCCATACCTTGTACCCGGCGTTCCGCAAATCGTGTAACGCACTGTAAGTGTATCTTTATTGGTAAGATTGATATTGTCATACACTAATTCGCCATTATATGAAATAGTTGAATAAACGCCGCTATCCAATGTATCCATAGTAATTCCATCCCAACCGTTTTTCACAAGCTCATTCTCAATAAAAGAGGAAGTGATTTTTTCTTCCGCAACGCTGACATCACGAAAAATATTTTCACTTTCTCCATAAAAGATATCACTGTCTGGAGCATCCTCATTAAAATGCAGTTTCAGCACTCTTTCAAGGTGTTGGTGATACCAGCCGTAACTTGATGTTTCTTTCATATCGGGGTGGAAAGCGGGATTGGTAATGCTCAGGATTGTAATATTTAGGGTATCGCCTTTTTTCCCCATGTTCGGTGTAAACACAAACGAAAATTTTTCTTCGTGTTTTTCTGATGTTTGGAAACAATGGAGATACTCATATTCCGCCCTCGTATCATTCACCTTGTATGCCTGTGGCTTTCCGTCCAAAAAGAGCAGGAAACCTATGTTATCCAATTTTCCCTCTGATACAAACTGATAGTCCAAGGTAAATTCTCCGCCGTTATACTCATACGGTAAAACACTCTGGTCATCAGCTCTGGTGGGACTCACTTCCTCGTGGCTGAGAAAACCTAAAGAGCCATCTTCCTCTGATTTTGTGAATGGATTTTCTTCCGTGTTTTGTGGGGGAGCTTTCTCGTCCTCTATGTTATAATTTCCGCAAGCTGTCGTAGTGAATAGCAAGCAACAAATCATAACTGATGATAATATTCGTTTTCGCATTGTTTATCCTCCTGTCATGTTTGATGTATTTCCATTATAAAAGCCAAATGTCAAAATGCGGTCAAGAAATAGAAAATTACATAAGAAAAACCAACAAACTGTGATTTCTCACAAGCCTGTTGGTTCTGCGTATTATGTGTCTTACTTTTATGTTATAAATGGGAAAAGGTATCATAATAAATAGTATTATTCTTTTTTGTTATCGGATAATTCATTATGACTGTAGCGGATAGAATAAATCAGAAACATCATAAATGTAATAAATAACGCCAGGCTTTGTTGCCCCCAAGCGAAAACTCCATTTATGACTTTATTTGCAGGCAAAATTTTTGACAAAATGATTAACACCAACATTATCAATAAAAGGTTAAAAACTGACAACCATTTTTTATCGTTAAATTTTCCAGTAAAGGTTACAAAAAACAAATATACAGATAAACCAGCAAAGGCGACGGCAGCTAATGATGCAACAGCAATAAAAAGATAGCTATACAAACATTGCCTGTTTAATCTTAGATACATTACGCCGCTAAGAACAGAAAATATCATAGTAGAAATTCCGTTCCATATTTCAAGACCTACCCCTCTTGACACAAAAT
>CAJUFL010000079.1 GCA_910585605.1 uncultured Lachnospiraceae bacterium
GAAACGCCTAAAGATTTCAGCATTCCAGAGATAGAGACGCGGCGTCCGGTGACTTCCAATACTACAATATTAATACATTTTTTAAATTTTTCTTATTACTGTCCATATTTTCACTAGCTTTTCTCGATCTTGTATTTTGTCGATTAAATATTTCATTATTTTCTTCAACTCCTCATTTGTCATATGTATTATCCTCCCTCTTATTATTTTTGCGTAACCTATATCAATATATTACACAAATTTTATTGTTTGTAAATAGAATCGTATAAACCCGCATCCATTTGTACAAACTTACATTTTTTTAATGATTTCCATCCTGTTTTTAAACTCTTTTGATAGGTCCTGCTTACCTGTAACTGTCTATTTGCCACAGTGACGCTATAATCATTAATACGGCAATGATTGTAATTTACCAGACAGCTTTTATTCACCCTGAGGAAAAAGACGAAATCATCCACCCTCTTTTGTACATCATCCAGTTTTCCATAGAATTTTATAAATCTCCCTGCTTCATTATATCCTCTTACTAGTCTATGGTTGGATTCAAAATATACGATATCATCTAAGTCTGCTATATATTCTTTTCCGGAAAACTTGTATTTGAACGGATGCTCTCCTATCCTGTACAGATCTATTAATTCATCTAAAGTCTCTTCATTAATTTGGGAAATCACAAAAACTGTCTTGTCGCTGTGCATTTTAGCGATATCAAGCTTCCCGCTGCACAGAGAAATGTCCATAATGATCAAGTCAAATTCTGAAAAAGCAATATCGTCAACATCGTCTATAAAGAATACCTCCAGCTCTTCTTTCTTTTGTATCATTTCCCTCAGGTTGGAATCCTTTACACATACTACTACGTTCATTTCCATATTTCCTTTTTGTTTTTAGTATGCCTTTTCCCTTGATAATTATTTGACATTCGGGATTGAATCCTTCAATTATCAGAATCTGCCTTCCATTTTCCTCCCTACTTTTTATGATTATCAATACATATTTATACGTATTTTTCTCGACGCACGTACTTGTACGTGTTATAATTAACATACAGTTAAGGAAGGTGCACGTATGAAAACATCGGAGTTACAGAAACTACTCAAAAAGAATGGATGCCATATCATCCGGCACGGTTCCAGTCATGACATATAGTACAGTCCGATTACCGGCAGACAGTTTCCCGTTCCAAGGCATCCGTCACAGGATGTAAAAAAGGATGCAGGATTTTAAACAATCCTGCTGTCCTGCACTTTATATTTTAGGAGGTATTTTTATGGCTAAGTATATTTACCCTGCTGTATTTACAAAAGAACAAGATGGAGGATATTCTGTTGTATTTAAGGACCTTGATTCTTGTTATACATGTGGCGACACATTAGAACAAGCTATGGATATGGCTGAAGATTGCCTTGCATTAGTTTTATATGGATATGAAACGGATAACAAAGAAATTCCTGTGCCAAGTCCTTTGGAATCCATCCAAACCGGACATGATGAGTTTATCTCTCTTATAAAATGTGACACGCTGGCATACCGTAAGAAATTTTCAAACAAAGCTGTCAAAAAAACATTGACAATTCCAGAATGGATGAATGATGAAGCTATGCGCGCCGGCATTAATTTTTCACAATTGCTCCAGGATGCACTTGTTCAAAAGATTGGCATGCATTAAAATGTATGCCAGTAGCTGGAAAGCGTTAAAAATATTTTTAATAACAGGTTTATAACCTGTCTGCAATAAGGAGGAATATTATGAAACTTATTTATCCAGCAGTATTCACACCATTTGAAGAAGGTTCAGGATACTCCGTTGTTGTTCCTGATCTGCCTGGCTGTGTAAGTCAGGGAAATGATTTAATTAATGCGATTGAAATGGGAACAGATGCCGCAAGCGGCTGGATTCTTGGAGAGTTAGAGGAGGGAAATCAATTCCCCGGTCCTTCTCCGCAGTCAGATATCGAATTAGAAGATAATTCATTTATTAATCTTCTTGTATTAGATATTGATGCTTATTCAGAAAAATACGGTTCTCAAACGGTGCGAAAAAATATTACTATTCCCGCCTGGCTTAATACCTACGGAGAGAAAAACCATATCAACTTTTCAAAACTGCTTGCTGATGCTTTGATGAAACAGGCAGCAAATTAATGTTTTTGTGCGATATCGCACAACAAAACCATTTTGTTAAAACCAACAAAATGGTTAAACAGAATCTAATTCAAAACGTGAAATTGAAGAAGGTTTTTAAACGTGTACGATTAGTAGACGTTTCAAGCTAAAGGCCAAAGATGGAAAAATGCGTATGACTGACTGTGCTAACACAGAGCAGCTTCTCCGCATCATTCAATCAATCCCATCTAAAAAGGCAGAACCATTCAAATTTTAATAATAATCAAAAACATTTCAAACATATGTTTGAAATTGATGAATAATGATAAAAAATGCATATAATATTTATTAACCTTTGTTGAAATTGCACATATCTTTTTTTTAACTGATATCTTATAATAATTTTACGCATTCTTTTATATATTTTCACATTTTAGCGAATATTATAGTAAAAGAATGCATGCAGAAGGAGTGAATATTATGGCAACAAAATCATTTTTAAAAACAATTGATATTAAAGATAAAAATCTTGGCAGTTCGTTTGTTAAGACTCTTTTTGAATGTGATAATATGCCAGATTCAAAGGTGACGTATAAGAGCACTCCAAAAGAATTAAAAGGAGTCGCCATCAAAGATTTCTTTGATGACTATAAAAAACAACATGATAATTTCTGATTATATCCAGATTAATTTGAATGACTTAATTGAACAAATAGGAGAGGATGATGTTAAACATCTCCTCTCTTCTTTTTCATGCCCCCTGAACCCAGATGTTGAGAGCTTTCTAAAATATAAATCAATTGAATTCTCTCTCCGTGGATTTGCTAAAACTCATTTAGTTTTTTGGAAATCAGAAAACGAATCTGAACTTGTTGGATATTACTCTATTGCCCAGAAATCTTTTACATTAACTAAAGGTTCTCTTAGCAATTCTCTATATAAAAAACTATCTCAGTACGGAACTTATGATAATTCTATTCAAAAATATATAATATCATCTTTATTGATTGATCAGCTTGGAAAAAACTACGCTTTCGGAAATGATACTCTTATATCTGGTGATGAACTATTAGGACTTGCTTTGGATAAAATCAGGCTAATACAAAATGAATCAGGTGGAAGATATACTTATCTCGAATGTGAAGATGTTCCTAAATTAATCAATTTTTATGTAAAAAACGGTTTTATACAATTTGGAAAACGTATTCTCGATTCAGACGAAACAAATATTAAAGGTACATATCTCTTACAATTTGTTAAAAAAATATAATTAACTATAATGAAGTTACGGAAAACGTACACTATATTAAATAGAATCTGAGGACGGAACAGGTGATCGTCGCCCATTGTTAGAAGATGTGGATTGTCACCCACCTATTTCACTTGATACTTTAAGGCAGATAACTTCGGTTCTCTGCCTTTTTTCATTACAATAGTATTTGTGCGATATCGCACAGCAAACCATAAGGAGGATACCTATGTGGACAGAAGAATTAGACAACGGGAAGTTTAAATTTAAGGAACGGTATTTTGATGAATATACTGGAAAGAACCGCTATGTATCCGTTACCATGGATAAGAATACCTCACAGACCAAAAAGACAGCACAAAGGATACTGGAAGATAAGATCAGGGAAAAGACCTCTGTAAACTCACCAGATGCCACAAATTTGACTTTTGGTGAATTAGTGGACAAATAACCTTGCCTATCAGCTAAATAATGTCAAATTAAGCACATACAGAAGAAACAAGCTGTTTTGTAATTCCTTCAAAAGTGATGTGATTGGACAGGATATCTTAGTCTGTAAGATAAATGCCCGATATGTCCGGGAACAGTTTGACAGGATCAACAAAAGCAATTCTTCCAAAAATGAGATGCTTACACGCTTTAAAGCTTTGATCAGGTGGGGATATTCCAATGATTATATAGACGATGTGAGATATCTTGATAAATTAAAGCCCTATAAGGATGCTTCCAACCATAAAAAAGCTGCAAACAAATATCTTGAACCTGAAGAGATCCAAAAGCTGCTTCCTTCCCTTACAGAAAAGAAGTGGCAGCTCCTGACACGGTTTCTTATCCTGTCCGGACTGAGGGTCGGAGAAGCAATTGCACTCGAAAAAAAAATCAGTTGATAAAGAATATATACACGTTTCCCAAACGTACGACAAAAATAACAATGTAATCACTACTCAAAAGACACTGGAATCCAACCGTGATGTATATATCCAGCCGGAACTTGCAGAATTATTAAAGGAAATCCGAGCTTATAATAAGATCAGCGGCATCTCCAGTATTTACCTTTTTTCTGGCGATGGCGGAACTCCGATTGCTTACGACAGCTACCGGCAGTATCTGCGTGACCATTCCATAAAAACACTTGGATATAATGTCACTCCTCATGTATTGCGGCACACACACGCTTCTCTTCTTCTGGCTAATGGAATGGACATTGATTCTATCGCCCGGAGGCTTGGCCATGCTAACAGCAAGGTTACCAGAGAGATTTATCTTCATATTATGGAACAGCTGAAAATCAGGGATAACAATATGCTAAAAAACATCAGGGTATTATAAATTCAGGGAGCAAAAAAGGATCAGGAAAGGAGCAAAATTATTATTCTCATATGATATCATACACATAGAAAAAAAGCCGAAACCTACGTATTTTAAATAGTTTTCGGCTCTTTTCATATCATACGATATTTTTTCATAATGCGGATGACAGGAATTGAACCTGCACGGTCTCCCACTAGATCCTAAGTCTGATACTACGTATCTATTGGGGGTTTTTGTGTGTAAGAAATGCTGGATTTGCGTTATTTTTGAGGATTCCCATTAGATAGTTTATATGTGTTTTGTTTGGCGTTGATGTCAGGGTTGATGTCAAAATCAATCTGACATCAGTCCAATAAATTCATCTGGTAATATAGCTTTAACATAACTGTTCACATAATCCTTGGTATTACGCGTAACAATATATTGCATTCCCGAACGCCTTGCCACTTCACATACAACAGCATCTTCATAATCATTAATCGGAGAAGTTAATGCCTGAATACAATCCTCCTTTGTTACATCCAATATTCCAAATAAATTATATAATTTTTCCATAGTCTGTATTGCCATTTCAGTATCATGACAATATTTTCTTACCAAATAATATATATCGGTTGCCATACTCGCACTTATATACATATCAGCACTTTTTTGAGCTGCCATCAAAAATATCCGTTCAGCACTTTTATTCCATGGTTCTCTTGAAGTTAATGCATCTACAATAACATTAGTATCAATTAATACTCTCAATTATACCTTCTCCAATCTTTCAGCCTTTGCTTCTTCATAATCGGCATCTTTTGGCAAAATTCCAAATAAAGAGGTGGCAATATCAACTCTATCTTGATTTGGATTCGTAAGTTTAGCAATTACTTTTCCATTCTTTGTGATATAAATATCTTCAGTAGCTGATAATAATAAATATTTTCCAAGATTATTTTTTAATTCTGTTGCTGTTATTGACATTATAATCACATCCTTTCTCGTACTATTATTATACACAAATCGTACGATTTTATCAATATTTTCATTTGATTATCAACTTGGACTTAAAAATATATTCTCTCTTTGAGCGAATGATATTATTCAAATGCTTCTGCATTATTCTTTCTCTCTAAAATTGCACTTTCTACTACATTCAGTAAATCATTGACTGCTTTGGGATTTTTTAATTCTTCGGCAATATAAACTACTTTTTCCTCTAATTCTTCATAAAACAGCGGCAAATAACGCAAAACTTATGTTGTGTCAGTCATTTATCCGCCCCCTCAAATTAGTGAAGACTGCTTCATGCGTATATCTCCTATCATCTTCCAATGCTGCATAATCCGCTTCATCTAAAGCCGCATCAACTCCATCTATAAGTTTTGAATACGCCTCTAGACTTAACACAACCATAGAACCGTAACCATTTTTTGTCAGATATACTGGTTCACCTGTATTCACTATTTTCTCAATTTCGGTAAATTTATTTCTCAAATCTGAAACCGGCTTAATTTGTATCATCGAATCACTCCTATCATAATTTTATCAATATATTATCATTAATTGTATTATATCCAATTAATGATAATATTACAAGACAAAATACTACTGATGAAAGCATAAATTTTCCTCAATTTTTGCAGAGTAAATCCTACTAAATATCTATACTATCATACATTACTTGTTTCTTTCCTATAATAATCTTCTCGAATAACTCTGAATCAATTATTCTTTACCAGTAAGCACCCTCAATGCCCTGCCAACCTTATCAAATCTAACATTTAATTTTACTCATTTCATCAATCTCTTCTTTAGAATACTCAACACATGGATATCTATCATCAGCAATCATACTTTCCATTCCCTGCTTAGTAAATAACTTTTCATTTAACCTCTGTAGACTAAAACAACTCATCTTTGACATAATTGTTAAAAACTCATACTTATAACTAGTAAATGTTCGTGAAACTCCGCTGTTTCCGTTTGAATTAAAATTCCCAAAAATATCCACAATATCTTTTAGTTTAGGAATATCCTTAAAACAAAAACTTTCAAGATTCAAATCTCTCTGCAACATACACTTTTCATTCTTATAATCTGGAAATTTACTATGAATCCATAAATCAACAACCAATTCTTTACAATTGATAACATATTCAATATTGGAAGCTATCGAATACAATGACATTCCAATAGTCTCTGTTAAAATTCGATGTTGCTGAATAATGTCTTCCATTTTCTTGTGATTTGCTTGCTGTGAATGTTTCTTCAAATATCTCAAAAAGGAAGAAACCAACCGTAGAACCTATTACTCCTTACAGGAATTGCAATTATCCGTGTTTGAGTATATTGAAGGATTCTACAATTCCAAAAGACCACATGGTTCTCTTGGAATGCTGACACCTAACGAAAAAGAAGAACTCTTCTGGAATCAGGTCTAACACCTATTTCCAGAAAGTTTTTTCTAATAATTGTGTCTACTTACTTGACTATGGCCCATTTTTTCACTATGATTAACCTTTTCTCAAACTGTAACCTCTTTAATACTCTACATTCTTTTTGATTACATAAAACTTAGAAATAAACTTCTTCATTCCTTTTTAAAATTCTTCATGAATAAAATCTACCGGGTCTCTAACATCTAAAATCAACAATTATATAAATACTTTCTATTTCGATTAAAAATGCAATCCTATCTTTTAAGCAGTACCGCTATAAGCAGATAGAAAGTTACAATTTATCTATATTTCTCAACACCCTCTATATCTATATTTTCATCAAAATCAAAAACAATCCCAACGCTATATCGAGCTCTTGTTATTGCAACATAAAATTGTGATCTTGTTTTAGGTTTTAATTTTATAGAATTATTTTTCATCCAATCTCGCATTGTTTTAGTCGGATAGATAAGAACTCTATCATAGGTCAAACCTTTGGCTTCTCCCATATTAATAGCAGCATAATCTTCATTGACTTTTACAATTCTTTTTTCACGAAGTTGCATTGGTTTAAATTCATGCAAATAATCTTGAACGTCATCTGGTTTAACAAGAAATATTCCATCATGCCCTGTAACAGCAAATTGCTTTGTTTCTGTTGTTCCATAGTTTTTAAACAATCTAGAAGAATACTCACATATCATTTTATTATTTCTGAAAGAATCATTTAGTGTTTCTTTATCAATAAAACATTCTATTTTCTTACATTCATTTTTAATGAATTCTTCTATTTTCCCATCGGCATATTTCTTATATTTTGCTTCATTATGTGTATGATAAGTTACCTGCCTCGGATCACCTACCATAATTAAATTACATTCTGCTTTCATCAAACTTTTTATTATATCCAAATCATAACCAGCCAAATCTTGAATTTCATCCACATATATTTGGGAATAGATTCTACTAATTCTCTCCGACACTTTACTATTAGTTTTCTCTTCACAACGGCAAACAAATTTTGCAATTTTATCAGAATACATTTTCATATCTTCTGAAAAATAGAATTTTCGGTATTCCTCTTCACCATAGTATACCGGTCCGTATTTTCCATCATACTTTTTCCCCGATTTAGAATCTACTAAAATCATACCATTTATTTTATCATCTAAGACAACACCCTGAAATGGTCGTACACCATGTTGCAAAAGAAACGAATACCATGTTTGTATTGTAATATTATGTGGTACACATCCATTAAACTCTAAAAACTTATTGCGAATTTCCATTTCATTTGCAATAGTAAATGTTGTTATTAAAACATTATCAGATTGCTGCAAAGCATTTTTGACTAAATATGTAGTCTTACCAGATCCGGCAGCTGCAATTATCAATTGATTTACCATTCAATAGCCTCCAAAATATAATTAGGTATCACTATCTCTTCTGATGACTCAAAAATTTTCAATCCACATTCGGTTTTATTATGCTTCATAAATTTCCTCAATTCATCCTCCTCATCACAATCAGTACCAAAAATACTGTTTAATTTTTCTAAGCCATTAACCTTCAGCAGTTTCGGTTCCAATGTATTATAATTATAATCACTCTTTCCAATTTTAAGTGTTCCTGAATCAACAGTTCTGTCAACACATATATTTATATAGGACTTTTGATTTACACCTAAATAATTAGCATACTTTTTATCAATGGCATCTATATCCCCATCATTATCTGTAACAACTGCAACTTTCTTTTGAAGACAATCTGCAATCTCCAGAAAACGAAGAAATGATACTCCTACTGAAATAACTTCAATTCCATCTTCAATTGGTAATTTGCCTTCATTAAGTTGCATATACGCCTTTTGTATAACTAACTCATCTGAGTCCCCTTCACATAAAATTGCCTTCTTGCATAAAATCATACGCAATGTATCATAACCAGCTATTTTTTTAAAGAAATTATATGTATTCTCTGTCAATTCAGAAAATTTTGTAATCATTAACCTATCAAGTAAGAATACATTATCCAATCCAAGTTTATTTACCACATAACTGCTATGAGTAGAAATAAGTATCTGCTTTTCGGCATACTGTTCAGCAATGCATTTGATTAACTGATTCAATCTTGTATGAGACAAATGATTTTCAGGCTCTTCCAATAAAATAATACCGGCATTCTTTGAAGTCCGTTTTGACAATGCCAATTCTGTCTTTACAACACACTGCTCCCCCTTTCCTACATAATGAAAAGGAATCTCATCCAATTGCGTAACAAGACTATTCTCCCATGCATTTTTGGTCACCAACTCTACCGATAAAGCTATCTTTTTATTTGTTAAGCTTGTCTCCTGATTTATTTTTTTATTAATATCACTAATTGACGGATCATTTACAAATGAATCTCGCATTCTTCTGTGTGCTTGTGCAATAGAGGTTATATCTTCTGGTTCTAAACATCCTTTTATAATTCTTGACAAATACAAATCATTTCCGCTTTGATATCTATATTCAGATGAGTCAATCAATGATGATTTATATGGTATACTACGAGTAGTAATTTGTTCTCTGGCAAAAGTTATCCATGTAATATCATAATATTCAATCGGAAGGCTTTTCACATCTCCTTGTTTTATTAATGCCTCATACTCATCGCAATATTTATCATTAAATGCAATTTTAAAGCAAAATCCTTCTGCATTATTATTTTTATCAGTATTTGCATCACCATTCATTTTGGGAGTTTCCGCTCCACCAAAATATATTTCAATCATTATATATGGAAGTTCAATCGGTTTTGTAGTCAACGATAATATATACTCATCAACTACTTCTTTATTAAAGAGATATTGTGAAATTTCGTTCCAAATACTTTTTCCATTAATTATACCTGTCAATGCTAAATTTATAGCTTCAAGTATAGTCGATTTTCCCGACTCATTATCACCAACAATAATATTCAGATTTTCATTAAGCGTAATATCAAACTCTCTATAGCATTTGAAATTGCGAATTTTTACTTTTTGAATAAACATAACACTCCCCTCCATACTAGCACCAAATATTTTATTTCAAAAAATTTTTCTTTCATATACTAATGTTTGAGCTGATTCTACAGCCTTCACAATATCAAAAGTATATTCTTTCATTTGGATACTTTACTAACATTAATTTTCTCAGAGAGTCAAAATTGGTATTTTTCAACCGCCTTTCACCTGCATTTTTCTCTAAAAATTTTATATAGTCTTGCAAACTCAAAAAATTTTCATTCTTCATATTTGTCGAACTCTGCAAAAATCGTCCTAAAGCTGTGTTTATTGATTTTATTTTATAAGCTTCAACTTTCTTATCAAAATTTGATTCTAACTCTTCATAGAATTCTTTCAAAATTCCATTCATAGGATATGGTTCTTTTACATGTAAAATCATTAATGACCTTACAAATAAAATCAAATTTCTCATTTTCACATTATCAATATTACTTGTATTTCCACAAATACCTCCATTACCACCTCTAGTATCATTATTTTCTTTTACAAATATACTTCTCTTTCTAGGAATAGGCATATTCCACGCCTTAAGCATTTTTCTTCCCACTGATTCTGAGAAAACAGGAAGATACTGTATCTGATTCTCTAAATCTAGCACTATAAACATTATAAAAGCATTCTCAATGTCTCTATTTCCTGTTGCGTAACTACTGATATACTTCTTTAGTGGTAATTCTTCAAACGACTCTACCCTAACAAAAAAATCATTCACCATACTAATACGGGCATAATCATTTCTGCAATATTTTCTTTTGAAATCTTCGATTTCACTTTTATTCGCTATTCGCATACATTGTCACCATCCTCTATTACGTGTATTAATGCTTAAGTCCATTTTCTATACTTAAAAGCACCTTCTATCTTTCATAATTTTTAACACAAAAATACTTTTCTTGTATAAAAAAATTTGTCAATCCCGATGGCATATTATCTGTTATCATTTCTTTAGTTACCTGAATAGCCTTATCCATTCCAAGAATATTGCTAATATCTTTAGCAGTCCTCTTTTTATTATATATTCTGAATAACTGCTGAAAAAAAGCAGGAACGGAAACAATAATATTATCTCTAAGCATATTGTCTAAATAAAACTGTATCATATTATCAAAAGATAAAATACCATCTTTGTATTCTAACATAAGAAGCTCTGTTTCACCTGAATATTGCCACTTACTATATGCTTCTAAAGCATTTATAAAATCAACAAACATCTTATCACTGTAAGACCATTCTATACCATCAATCTTCGCCACTACTCTTTCGTCAGGATACGTTTCATACCAATATGCACCAAAGCCTGGCAAGTAAAAATTTGCACTTTTTCCACTTAAATGATGATAATAATTCAGACTGCTTAAAATACTTTTTCCACCTTCTAAATCAGGGCGAGTCACAAGTATGCCAATCGTATCTTCTTTAATCTGATTATTCTGTATATCATTTAACATTTCTTGATATGTAATCGCTTCTAGCATTTTAATTTATACTCCTTCGTCATTAATATTTACCTAATTCTTCCCTTATCCCTACTCCTAAAAAATTATAACAAGCATATTCAATCAAACCATCAAAACTTTTTTTATTCTATCACATAATTTGCTATTTTCCAATCTTTAATCAACTATGTTCACCAGAAATGGGGCTGTCGCTTTAACGAATGAAAATTCTTGAAAATGCAGCTTCATTTTTGCTGTTTTTCTATATGATTTCAAGAAACAGCTCCATATTATTCTATAAAAAGAGCACACTTTAACAAGCCATTCCCTATGGCTTGAAAGTTTGTTTTAAGATGTTAAAAATTAAGCATTTTTCACAGGAAACAAATGCGTTCCGGTTCTGCCTTTTTGAATCTTATTATGGAGCTTATTTATGTTTCCTGCCATGGCAAGCAGTATACTTTCTGCAAGCACATTTGATGTTCCTCTGTTTACATATCTCTGAAACTGCATATCCTGTTTTAAATTCCCAAAAGAGCCTTTCGCCTGAATCCTCCGGTTTATCCTGAAAAGGATGCCTTCATCCGAGAGGAACCGTTCCAAATCTTCCTGTCTGTATTTCAGAAAGGTTTTGGCAACCCGGAGTATCTTTGTTCTTTCTTCTAAAGGTGTTTTACAGTGATCTCCTTTGATACTGACGCTTTTATATGGGCATCCGCTGCAGTCCTCACATTTATTGATTGTTTTTTTGCTTACATAGCCTGTTTTGCTTTTAGAATGTTTGATATGGTCTGCCATCAGCTTTTTCGCATTCCGGCAGATATAGATATCCGATTCCGCATGGTACTCCATGTTTTCTGCTTTCCCAATATCGTTCCTGTACTTACGCATTTTTGACATCTCATAGTTGGCAGACTTTATATAGTGTCTGCTGATTAGGTTGCAAACACTTGATTTTACTGACTTTTGCCCCGTTT
>CAJUFL010000080.1 GCA_910585605.1 uncultured Lachnospiraceae bacterium
GTGGAAAGCACCCCGAAAGAAAGGAGCAGGATAAAATGAAGAACAAGGACAGCTTAAAAATTACCGCATTTTACGAAAGATTGTCAAAAGACGATGAGCAGAGCGGGGAAAGCAACAGCATCACAAATCAGAAGAAGATACTGGAAGACTATGCGGAAAAGAACGGTTACGCCAACCTTTCCCACTATACTGATGACGGTTGGAGCGGGGCGAGTTTTGACCGCCCGAATTGGAAACGGTTGATTGAAGATGTGGAACAGGGAAAAATCGGCACAGTGATTGTAAAGGACATGAGCCGAGTGGGGCGTGACTAATTGCAGGTAGGATTTTATACCGAGGTATTGTTTTGGGAAAAGGGAGTGCATTTCATAGCAATCTCAAACAGAGTAGACAGCGAAAAAAGGGAAAGTGCGGAGTTTGCACCATTCCTTAACATCATGAACGAGTGGTATGTGCGTGATACAAGCAGGAAGATTACCACTGTCTTACGGGCAAGGGGAATGACGGGGAATGCCCACACATCAAACCACTACAGTCACGAAACAGGCAAGCACACGTTATTCCATAGTCAGGTGGAGCAAGGGGCAGTCGGCGGTTGAGAAAGCGTCCTACATCAGCAGGAGTATTCTTGTCAGTGAATTTGACGGGCAGACATATCGACCAAAATACCATGAAGATTTAGTCCACAGTGAAATCACTCTCCCACCCAATGCGCCCAAAGAGTATGCAGACAGAGCAACTTTATGGAATGCCGTTGAACTGTCAGAGAAAGGGCAGAAATCACAGCTTGCAAGAATGTTAAAAGCGTCACTCCCCAACGAATGGAGTTATGAACTTGCAGAGGAAGTTGTGAGGGATTATGTGCAGAGGAATTTTGTTGATAAAGGTATGTGTGCTGATTGGGCAATCCATGACAGCGAGAACGATAAAGGACAGCGCAATCTTCATATCCATGTATTGCTTACCATGCGCCTTATCACTGAAAACGGGGAGTGGGGAGCAAAAACAAAAAAGGTTTATGTCCTTGATGAAAACGGGGAGCGTGTTCCCCTCATTGACAAAAAGACAGGTCAGTAGAAAGTGGATAAGCAAAACCGCAAACAGTGGAAATGTCAGACCGTAGAAAGCACTGACTGGAACAGCCAAGAAAACGCCAAGATGTGGCGGAAAGATTTAGCCGACACAATCAATGCCACCAATAAGCAGTTAGGGATTGAGGTACATTGGGAACACCGTTCTTTTAAGGAACAGGGAATTGACCGAGAGCCGACAGCACAATAAACAACAAAGCAAAACTAAGCGGAGGGAGGAAGAAATTTAATGGAAATTTGATAGAAATATGAGTGTGATTGTGGTATTCTGTTAGGAGTACAAATCGGATTTGGAGGTATCAGCGTGAAAAAAATATATTGTATTATAGCACAGTTGATATTGTTGCTATGGTTTTTTTTGGATATGACAGGATTGTGTTTTGGAAATAAATGTTTAGTTTCGAGGTCATATAAAGATGATGGTATATTTTTTCTAATTTATTTAATAGTTGTGATATTATTCATTGTTAAAGAACAAATTGGTAAATGGTTTGTAATTGTATGGCTTTCGATGTGGTTTGCGATACAGTTTATCTGCCACGAATGGTATACTATTTTTAATGATGGATTTATGGGTACATTAGAAAGAAAAATTGAGTATTTTTCAGGCACAATACAGTGGTTACAAATAGATGGTAAATATATACCCGATGTATATCATACTATATTGCATATTCTCATATTATGCGCCTTAATCAGTACCATTGTATATTCCATAAAGATTACAAAAAAGAAATAGATATTCCCGTTTTGTCTAAACATCAATTACCACAATTACAACAGAGTAAGTAACACAGCGTCAGAGCGTATAGAAACCAGTCTATGCGCTCTATTTTTATGTAAAGGAGCAAAGAATATGGCAGAAACCAAAAACGAGCAACAGCCCCACAGTTTCAAACGGAAGTTAGGAAACACCACTTACACCGTCAAGGTGCATTTCAGCAAAGACACTGACAAAACCTTTAAGGACAGAGTGCAAAAGCTAATTATCAATGAGTGCCTTGAAAAGAATCAGAAATAATCCACATCAACACTTTACAACTCTTATCAGAACAGATATGCTTATGTGGAAGGGAATCCGGTAAGTTTTTTGGATCCGTTTGGGTTGGAGCCATATGATACAACGAATTTACATACTGTTGCGGCTGTTTTAGGTGTAGTTGCTGGTCTGGTTTCTTATATGTGTCCAGGGATAGGATTAGGACTTTCGGAAGCAGCTGGTGGATTTGATATAGGATTAACACTTTACGATGGATTTTATCATATTGGAGATGGAGATAAGCAAGCAATCGTCGGAGATGTGACTACTATTCTTATTGATTTAGTAGGTATTGCTACAGCGGGTATTATGTTCGAATTAACCCAATCAATAAAAACAGCATCTAATTTTAATGGAATTATGGATGGATATTTACTTAGATTGATAATGGAATATGATAAATGGAAAAATTATCAAAAAGTGTATAATAAGGCTGCAAAAGGATGGAGTTCATATCAGTATTTGAAACAATTTATAAATTATTTAAAGGAAAAAAATGATTAATCATATTGATGTTTATTATCTGAGGTAAAGGAGAAATATCTATGACAATGGCTTACTTATTTAGCAGACAATGTAAATAAGACTATTGATTTTAAAGAAAGAGATTTGACTATGTAGGGAGGAATGATAGTGATTTTTATTGCTGGAATGGAAGAAAAGGAAAAATTTAAGACATATAGACAAATACTATCGTTTTTGATTTTTTTTGAATTGTTAGGGATTTTAGGGAATGGTTGTGTTCAACAAGTAGAATATGTACTATTTAAAAGTAATAGTGCTAATTATATACTGGCGGAAGCAAATGTAATAAAAAAAGAAGATGATGTATTTAAAATAATGGGTTTAGAGTTGGTTCCGGTATCGAGAGCTTTTATAAAATATGAAATTGAAGGAAAAATATATGAAAAATGGACATTGTCATATCCTAGATGTTATGAAGGAGAAAAAATAGTGATTGCTGTAAGTACAAAAGACTATTCTAAATTGATACGGGCTGTTCCTTATGAAATTACAAATACAGACAAAAAAATATATTTCAAGCAAATAGTAAAAATGTTCATTTTAATCAGTATTATCATTTTATTAGTAATAATTGAAAAACACAGAAAAGAAACAGAAAAATATAATTTGTTTTAATTGAGAATAATGACATTATAAAGAATGATTCAGATGTTATCTGGTCTATCATTTCAACAATGTGGGAAACACTATGGCGGTGACTAACCAGAAGGGTGAAGCAGTAAGGAAATATGCTTATGTGATAGAAGTTACATCAAAGTACTATTTGTATGGTTCTAATAGTAGTCTCAAATATACGATTATGGCAAGTTATGTTGAATAAGAAAAAACATATTTTTTTACAGGGAAATTTGTTAAGTCAGATATATTTTTTGTGTTGATATTTGAAGAAATAAAAAGAAAAGGAAATTTACTGTTTGATATTGAAATATTAGAAGTCCCTAGGATTTTAAAGTTTATAAAATTAAAATTACGTGGAACCGGATATAAGTATTTATGCGATAAAAACAAACTTACGGATAAAGGGTGTAATGGTACTCCTGATTGGATAATAGAAGTTGTATTGCCTGGCAGCCGGCAGATGTCAGAGAATATTGGATTGTTGATCCAGAAAAGGAAATCATTACAGTTTATAGTTTTGAAAAAGAAACAATGGAACAATATTCTTTTTGTGAAGATGTGCTAGTTAGAATATATGCGGGATTTTTTATAAAAGTACAGTAATTATTATTGGTTTATATTATAGGCAGTTAATTTAAAGCATTTGGAGAAATATAATGATATGCCCCTGTAAAGTAGACAGGTTAGATATTATTATATTTCTTTAAATGCTTTTATTTTGCTAAAGACAGATAAAAGGAATAAGAGTGAATGAGTTAGTAATTATGAGGATTTTATGGGTGATAAAATTACTAACGCATAAGGGATGATTTTGTAAGAGAAGAAAAAGAAAGAATTGCCGGTATAAAAGATTTTATACAGAAATTCCATATGTATAAATCACGCTTTTTGTTGAAAATACCTTTCAAACCATGTATAATACATCTATATGTCAATTGCAGGCATATAATTGAAAACATAGAATCAAAGGATGATATTAACATGCAAATATACATTATACTTGTCGTACTGGCAATCTTTTTCATATATATGGTGGTCTGGACGTGGAAGCTTCATTTCTTCACCAAAAGACAGAAGAAAGTAAAACGCATTAAGGAGCTCCGGGCAAAGGGGAATGAGATTAAGAAGCGGACAATCGACTGTACAAAGGATTATTGGTACAATCTCAGAGAAGTGGAAGACTGTAAAGAGGGTGAAGATTTTGAAAAGTATTACCACTATTTTATAGGTGTGGATCAGGGTGTTCAGGAACTGCTGATGGAGATGTATGACTGCGGAATTGTACGGACGGATGAGATAGAAGAGATTGCTTATGGTAAGAATCATTTCCGGAATGTGGATTTATCGTTTCTGGAGGAACTGGAACAGGAGATGGATACAGAAGACAGCGAAGAAGCAGAGGAAGATGTTGCAGTAGGAAAGTCAGTTTTAGATGATGGAATTATACAGGTAGATGGACTTTTGGGGGACTTCTTTGGTGCAAAGAATCAGGATATCGTCAGAGCTGCCAAGAACCTGAAGAAAGATGATCCGGGAATTATGGATATTAAGGGTACTTTGTCGGAAGGCGTTGAAGAAGTGATTGCCGCAGTAGATGCGGAGAAACGAGCCGAGGAAGAAGAGAATGAGCCGATTATCAAGCGGGAAGAGAAATCCGTGGAGGATGCCAGAAAAGCAAGAGCGATGACGGCTAATGCGGAAATCAGGAATAAGATTTATGAAAAATGGGTAGGCTATGTTTTTGAATTATATGAATTGATCAATATTAATGCAAATGAGGATACGAAACATAAGATTAGAAAAGCACTGATGGATTATGGCTACAATGATGTAGACATTTTATTAGAGGGTCCGGAATAAACAGCTGCCGCATATATGCGGCAGCTACTTTTATACAATATAATAGAATAGAGGGTTTAACATGGATTTTTTTGTACCGACAATCAAGGACATGAAAGAAATAAAGGATGCACTGAATGATAACAAAAAAAGATGCTGTGAGATGTCACCGGCCAATACTGTTTTGTGGGCAAAGCATTATAATACAGAAATCGCTTTCTGGGAGGGGAATCTCATTTTCCGGTCTAACAGGGAGAAGATAGGTTATGTATATTCCTGCAATCTTTTAAGTGCAGAGAAACCAAAGCAGTTATTTGACAGACTGGTGGAACTGGCTAAGGAAGAAGGGCAGCGTTTTTGCATGTATTGTGTGATGGAAGAGGAGATGGAACTTATAGAAGGGTGGTATCCGGGTGTTTACCAGATGACATATAATCGTGACGAATCAGATTATATTTATATGCAGGAAAAGCTGGCATCTTTAGCAGGGAAGAAGCTGCACGGAAAGAGAAATCATATTCATCGCTTTGAAGAGCAGAATCCTGACTGGGTATATGAGAGGATATCGGAGGAAAACGAAGAAGATTGTGCAAAAATGGCAATGCGGTGGTGCATGAAAAATTGTACTGGTGAAGAAAATGAAATTGAATATGATAAGATAGATGAATCCAAACTGGTGGTATATGCAATCCGTCACAGGGATGAGCTGGGTATGATTGGTGGTGCCCTTAGGGCAGGCGGCAGCATCATAGCCATTACACTTGGTGAAAGGCTTACTTCTGATACCTTTGTCGTGCATTTTGAAAAAGCATTTTCAGAGATTCAGGGGGCTTATCCGATGGTCAACAGGGAATTTGTAAGACATGAACTTGCAGATTATACGTATGTAAACAGAGAGGAAGATTTGGGAGAAGAAGGTCTTCGCAAAGCTAAGCTTTCTTACCGTCCGGAGATTATCTTGAATAAAGGAATCCTGATGGTAAGAGAAGCTTAATGTGCAAATACAATTATTTATTATTCATTGCATACAGAGTAGTATTTTCGAATATTAATGAGTCAGTACATTAGGTTTCTTCCTGTTCTTCTATATTGCGTACGCCGGATTTGGCAGTCAGGATTAAGACTACCAGATTGGCAGCGGCAAGAATGAGGACGAGAATGAGAGCGGTAAATCCGATGGAAATTTTTGTGTTGCAAAACAGGAAAAAACCTCCAACACAGACAACCACGGTAAATGCGATGGAAATTGCCATGGAGAAAAAAGTATTATAATTTTCCCGGAGAGCACTCATTTCGTCATCCCATATCAGCTTGGGCTGTATGGAATCAATGTAGATGCCCATATGTGACACAAAAGTGATGGACATCAGACTTAGTAATGTGAAAAGCACAATATGTACGATAGGTATTCGAATCAGAATACACACAGGCAGAAAATATACCAGAACGCCAATTGCCGGAAACAGGATTCCTACAAATGTTTTTACATTCCATTGTGTAAAATAAGGAACAGGAATATATTTCATAAAGGAAAAATGTTTTCCTTCCCGGGAGATTGCATTGGAGCTTAAACTGTTAACAGCGGCAACAATGACTGAGATTCCCACAATCCCCAGTAAAAAGAATAACTGGATTCTTAAATCTCTATGGGCATACAGATGTCTTAATTTTTCTAATGCAATTTCATAATGTTGGATTTTTAACATGGCATATACAAAAATCGGCCATAAAAAATTGATTGCAATGCAATTTGTGAAAAATACCGGTGTTCTTATCAGAATGCGCACTTCTTTCATGAAATAGGAATATGCAGGACTGTGCTGTTTACAGGAGGTAAGCAGTTTAGTAATATCCTGCTCCTTTTTCCGCGAATCGGAAGAGGTAAGCCCGATAACTCCTTTAAAATACAATTTCTCGGACAGGAAAAGCATAATAGTTATCACGGCCGCATTGACTGCAATGTATCCTAAAAATGCAGGAAAACTGCCTTCACTGAAAGTTTTGACAAACAGAGGTACATTGGGGAAAATATAGTTCATAACAGTAAAGAAGGTCTGGTCTCCAGCGGCTAACGTTTCCACATAAGTATCAATATCCATATTCTGCAAAAAGCCGATAGAAGATACCAGTGCAATAACCATGATAAAAATCAATGCAACGGATATTCTCTGAATCATATCTTTGCTGCGGATTAGTTTGGTAAATGCCATCATTACCATGCTTAAGATTCCACAGTAGGCAAGCGGGATAATGGGAAGTGTTATGATTCCGATTATGGAAAGAAGCCAGTTCAAAATTCCCATTTTAGAGCCGATACCAAATCCGATAATGCAGGAGAGTACCAAAACAAACTGCATCATGTTCTCATTGTAAAATGCAGCAGTAAATTTGGACGCAATAATCTGGTAAGCCCGAAGCGGCCATGGCAGCAGATATTCAATATCGTTGGAGAAGTAAAATTCATTAAATATAACATTGATACCGAATATAACGGTAAACAGGCAGATTACGTGAAACATTAACTGAATGCCAAGGGATTCGCATCCGATTGGTATCAGAGTTTCCGTCATTAGCTTTACTAAAATACCCACAGCTATGGCAACAGGAAGCAAAACACCAAAGATTCCAAATAAAGAAAGTATCACGATCATAATTTTGCGGCGCTTGTCCTGAGGGGCGCTCATGCTGATAGCGGCAATAAATGTTTTGGTAAGAGTCAAATAGCTATTCATGGGCAGTCATCTCCAAAAAGATTTTTTCCAGATCCATATCCGGATATCTTGCTGTTAATTCATCCAGGGTTCCGTAGAACAGGGATTTACCGTGATTGATGATGATAACTTTATCACAGAGTTTTTCTGCTACTTCCAGAACATGGGTAGAAAAGAGAACGGAGTTGCCTGCATCGGCATGTTCTCTCATCATGTTTTTCAAGGCATATGCTGATTTGGGATCTAATCCGGTTAATGGTTCATCCAGTATCCAGACGGCAGGATCATGTACCAGTGCCGCAGCTACCATCATTTTCTGGCGCATTCCATGGGAATAACTCTGCATAGGTTTGTCAAGGACCTCTGACAGGTCAAAGCGGCTGGCAAAGGTTTTGATACGTTCCCTCCGTACATCTGTAGGAACTTTATAAATATCGGAAATCAGGTTCATGAATTCCAGTCCCTTTAGGCGCAAAAACATATCGGGACTGTCTGCAATGTATCCAATGACTTGTTTTGCCTTTAAAGGTTCTGACTGCATGTCAAAGTCATTAATGAAAATAGAACCGGAATCTGGTTTCAGAATTCCGGTCATCATTTTAAGGGTTGTGGTCTTACCTGCACCGTTAGGTCCGATAAATCCCACGATCTCACCATTGTTTACGGTGAGATTCAGATTATCTACGGCACGTACCGTGCCATTATAAGTTTTTGTCACGTTTTTAATTTGAATCATAGAGGATCCTTTCTTTACTGTAAGTAAATGCGTGCAGGACTGGCAGCATCTTTTGCAGCAACGGCATAGACAACCGTGGCAGAATTATCGTTTGCTCCTGTGCCAGAGGATTTGTCTGCTGCTGCGTAGATAACATCGTCTGTATCAGAGGAACCTAGATAGCCTAAAATTTTGTGGACATAATTTTGTGTTTCCTTAAATGGTGGGATACCACCATATTTTTCTACGTTGCCGGAACCTGCATTATAGGCAGCAAGTGCCAGTGAAATATTACCGTTATATTTTTCCAGAAGTCTTGACAGATATTTGGCACCGCCCATAATGTTATCTTTGGCGTTATAAGGATTGGTAACACCCAAAGAAGAGGCAGTAGAAGGCATAAGCTGCATCACTCCGATGGCACCTGCACTGGATACCACACTGGGATTAAAATTAGATTCTGCCTTTGCCACAGCCTTTAGAAGCTTTTCATCTATACCATACTTGTCCGCCGCCTGTTTAAAAATAGGGTCTAATTCCGCTGGTGCTGTTACCGGACATGAAGAAGAATCATTTCCCGGAATAGCGGATGATTCTGGTGTGGCATAAATAATGGTTTCCGCTTCAAAAACAGAATCAAAAGCAGAACTGTCGGTACTGCTTTGGCTGGGAATTTTATAATAACTGCTTTCGTCCATATATCCAATTCCATTTATGTTTTTCATGTGAGTAAGCATCCTTTCGTAAACAATTATCTTAATTCTACTATAAAATGAGATAAAAGGGAATAAAAAATTTTATTTGTTTTCTTTTTTGGGTATGTTACAATGAAAAACATAAGAAATCTGGCACAACAAATAGTACGGAACAGTCAGCGATTTGATATTTATTGTACCAGTGAGAAATATATAGAAAGCACGAGAGGAAAGAGATGTATTTAGATAAGGTAAATCCATATAATATAACCAAACAGCATAAAAGGGACAAGCTTCACATTATTGAGAGAATCCGTATTTTATTTGACAGGGGAAGCTTTACGGAATATTATCCGGATAATGTATTGCATGAAAAAGAAATGGGAAAGGGAGAGAGTGCAGCAGAAACGGATGCCGGTTATGATGGTGTAATTACCGGATATGGCAGTATTTATGGTCAGAAGGTTTATTTTTACGGTCAGGATTTTACCTGTATGGGAGGTACATTCGGATATCAGCACAGCAGGCAGATCATAGCGATTCTCAAAGAGGCGATAAAAGAGCGCAGACCAGTGATCGGTATCTATGATGGCGGTGGAGCGAGGATTCAGGAAGGAGCAGCTTCAGTGGCAGGATGCGGTGAATTGTTTTATATGAATACACTGGCTTCCGGCTATATTCCGCAGATTTCGATTATTGCAGGAACCTGTGCAGGCGGTGCCGTATATTCCCCCGGACTTACCGATTTTATATTTACAATAGACGGGCTCAGCAATATGTTTGTAACAGGTGCCAAGGTAATTAATGAAGTACAGGGAACAGATTATCTGATCGAGGAATTAGGCGGAGCCCAGATACATGTGGCTGCGAGCGGCGTGGCCCATTTCAGGATGAACGATGAGAGAAGCTGTTATCTGGAAGTCAGGAAACTGATTGATATACTGCCGCCGTGTTATATGGAGGAGAGATGTTTCCGCACGGATGTATACCGTGAAAAAGATATCAGCGATATCATGAGACTGATACCAGAGGATAAGCAGGAGGTGTATGATGTAAAACCGGTCATTGAGGAAATACTGGATGATGACAGTTTTATTGAGGTACACAGGGAATTTGCGAAAAATATTGTCGTAGGCTTTGGAAAATTGGGAGGGCTTACCGTCGGGGTGGTGGCAAGCCAGACGCTTTATAAAAATGGCGCCATTGATGTGGACGGAGCAGATAAAGCAGCATATTTTGTGAGATATTGTGACTGTTACAATATACCGATCATCACGCTGGCAGATTCTACCGGTTTTGTGATGGAAGCTGAACAGGAGCATAAGGGATTAATCCGGCATGGTGCAAAAATGATAAATGCCTATGCAGATGCTACAACGATACGGCTGACAGTGATATTGAGAAAAGCCTATGGAGGTCCGTATATTTTAATGGGCTGCAAGCAGCTGGGTGCTGACAGGCATTATGTATGGCCCGGTGCAGAGGTAGCAGTTATGAAAGCAGAGGGTGCTGTTGCAGTGATCAGCCACGGACAGCTTGCCAAGCTGGAAGGTGTACAAAAGGATGCTTTTTTAGAAGAACAGCTGTGTGAATACCGAAAGCTTTATATGAACAGTAATATGGTATTGAAACGTCATTTTGTGGATGAAGAGATAAGACCAGAAAAGACAAGGGAAATTCTGTATCAGGATTTAATCAGACTGGCGGGAAAACCGGAAGCAGGAAGATTACATAAAAAACATACGCATATGCCAGTATGATACGCTCTTTGTGTACAAAGAAGGGGCTGTCGCTTTAACGAAATGAGATTCGTGAAGCGGCAGCTTCTTTTTAT
>CAJUFL010000081.1 GCA_910585605.1 uncultured Lachnospiraceae bacterium
CCCCACCAACCCCTCATGTTGAAAGCGTCCCCCTTACTAAGATAAACAAGAATTTATGAGAATAAAAGGAGGTGTGAAATGGAAAAGTGTAAAAAGGAATGTGCCCACTGTCAGACAAAGCAGCGGGAAGAGGCGGAATTCAAGAAGTTAATGAACCGGCTGAACCGGATTGAAGGTCAGGTACGGGGAGTAAAGGGGATGCTGGAAAAAGATGCATATTGCATTGATATAATTACGCAGGTTGCAGCAATCCAGTCAGCACTTGCAGGATTTAATAAGGCACTTTTAAAAGAGCATATTTCTACCTGTGTGGTGGAAGATGTAAAGCAGGGAAAAGAAGACAAGGTAGAGGAATTGATTAATACCTTACAGAAGTTGATGTAACAATTGTAGATAGGAAAATAAAAAAATGATCAAAAATATAAGGAGGTTAAATATGAATATTTTAAAAGTAGAGGGAATGCATTGTGAAGGATGTGTAAAGAGAGTGACAGAAGGTTTAAAAGCAGAAGGTATTGTGGCAGAGGTTTCTCTGGAGAATAAGACGGTTTCTTTTGAAGGTGATGAAAACTGTGTAAAGACAGCAGTTTCCGAGATAGAAGACCTTGGATTTGAAGTGGTATAGCAAAAATAATATTAAAAAAGTCTGGTAAAGAGATGTTTTATATTTTAAGATATCAAAAAGTCTGACAATCAACATTTTAACAGTGATAAATAAAAGGGAGATGCAAATTTGTGAACGAATACACAATCATGATTGTTGATGATGAGCCGGATATATTGAATTTACTTGAAAAAGCCCTTAATATGGAAGGATATCATAGTGTCGTCAAAATTGATAATGGACATTCCGCTGTAAAAGAATGTTTAGAAAGTCAGCCGGATATCATTATTTTGGATGTTATGCTTCCTGACATTGACGGTTATGAAGTTTGTAAACAAATCCGTGGATTTTCTCATTGTCCGATTTTGTTCCTTTCTTCTAAAAATGATGAATTGGATAAAATACTTGGTCTGGCTGTTGGTGGAGATGATTATGTGACCAAGCCATTTAGCCCGAAAGAAGTAGTATACAGAGTAAAAGCACAGCTGCGGCGTGCCAGGTACAAACAAAACCCGTCTGGGAATTATGCTTTTAAAATCGGAGAATTGATGATTGACATAGAGGGATGCAGAGTCATGAAGGGCGATATGCCTATAGAGTTGACAGCACGGGAATTTGAGATTTTGCGATATCTGGCGGAAAACAAAGGGCGGGTCATAAGCCGTGAACGTTTATATGAAACGATTTGGGGCGAGGATAGCTTTGGATGTGATAATACGATGATGGTACACATCCGGCATTTACGTGAAAAATTGGAAGACAATCCCGCAGCACCCCAATATATTATTACCATGAAAGGTTTGGGTTATAAATTGGTGAATCCACATGAAAAATAGAAATAATATAAATCCTTTCTTTCGTATATTTGGTGTTGTAATTGTTTTGGTTTTAGTATCAGTTGCTGCAGGGATATGTTTGTTTTATTATGTTTTTGCAATTCCGGAACCAGAAGGACTTAGTTTGGCCGATTGGCCAAACAGGTTTACAGATAATTTTTCTATTTGGCTAGAGTGTGAAAAGGGAGAAATAAAAGTAAAAGATATTGGGCTTGAATATTTAGATGAGTATGGTCTCTGGCTTCAAATTGTCGATGAAAAAGGAAAAGAGATTTATGCTTATCATAAACCTGATGGGTATCCGACAAGTTATTCAGCAGCTGAGTTAATGGCGTTTAATGCAAGCAATTACGATAATGAAAATACTGTTTTTGCTGGCAGTTATGAAGGTTCTGATCAGACATATGGGTATATTGTGGGTTTTCCATATGCTATCGGAAAGCACATGATTTATTATAATGGAGAAAATGTCAGTCGGCTTTCGCCTATATTTCGCATAGGTATTGTGCTTGTTCTGGCTGCTGTTTTTGCAGTTGTTCTTGTTTATGGACTATGGCTGTTAAAACATCTGGGAAAGATTACGACAGGCATCAGGGATATACGTCTTCGTACATATATTCCGATGGAGGAGAAAGGCCTATTTAGCGATGTCTATGCTTCTCTAAATGAAATGGATACAGAAATCCATCATAGTGATAAGTTGCAAGAAGATACGGAGAGGGTAAGAAAAGAATGGATTACTAATATTACACATGATATTAAAACACCGCTTTCGCCCATCAAAGGATATGCGGAGTTACTTGCGGAAAATCCTATGCCAGAGGGCAAAACCGTACAGGAATACGGAGGAATCATCTTAAAAAATGTAAATTACTCAGAGAAGTTGATCAATGATCTTAAAATGACCTATCAGTTTGAGACCGGTGTCGTGCCGTTATCTTTGCAAAAGATATATCTTGTACGTTATATCAGGGAATTAGTCATTGATATTATTAATGACCCTGTTTTTTCAAATCGCAATATAGAGTTTGAAAGTACGGCAACCTCCTGCGGGGATACCTGTGTGCCATATGACAAAAATGCGGTAAAGGATATTGTCGTATGTCTTGATGCCGGACTGTTCCGTCGTGCTATGGAGAATCTCATTATCAATGCTCTCACGCACAATTCCTCAGAAACGAAGGTAACGATTATTGTTAATACAGACAAATTAAATGAAGTATCGATTATTGTACGGGATGACGGAATAGGTATGAGTGATGAGGAACTCTCAGAGTTGTTTGAACGGTATTACAGGGGGACAAATATGAAAGAAAAACCAGAGGGCAGTGGTCTTGGTCTTGCAATTGCAAAACAGATTATAACACTTCATGGTGGTAATATTACCGTGAAGAGCAAACCTCATGAGGGTATGGAATTTGTGGTTTCCCTGCCGATTAAAACATAAATTAAGGTTAAATTAATTTACTATGATTTTAGTGCGAAAATTAAAAAAGTGAGAAGTTGAAAAATAACGGAAAATCGTTGTTTTTGTTGTTTTTCAACATATTGCAAAAGAGTATATAATATTTTACTAGTGACATATTAGTGACAAAATAGACCTCCTGGCGGTTATGCAGGAGGTTCTATTTTTATCAATTCTATAGCTTGTCGCAGCTCATCAATATCTTTATGGGTATATGTCTTTTTCGTCAGGGTTTTGGATGCGTGCCCGACCAGCCTATCTATACATACATCATTTGCACCAGCAGAATCCAGAAGAGACGTAAAGGTATGCCGGCAGTCGTGAGGAGTATGCTTTTCAGTTATTCCGCACTGATTCATGACCTCAATAAATGCCTTATAATAGGCTGTTTTAGTGATAGGCTTGTTATTCTCCACATTATGTATAAAAGTGGAAGAATGGGGCGAATATCGAGCTTGTACGAGGTCTTGAATGCCGGAATGAATTGGAACGATTCTATTTTTTCCCGCTGCCGTTTTAACACCACCTTGCATGGTCCATTCTGACAGATCTACATTATCGGTTTTCATCCCCAGAAATTCGGATATTCGCCAACCAGTATAGATTAATATTAAAACAGTGTCACAATTTGGTACAGTGTCGATATTTCGCCATAGAGCGTTGATTTCATTTTTTGAAAATGGTATGCCTTTTTCGTCGTCCTCTTCCTTTGTTATCTTAATAAAGCCGGAATAATCCTTTTCGATTATGTCATACTCAAGGGCATATTTATATACCTGGTGCAGTAAATTGACGATATGCTCCATATAAGCATGGGACAGGGTATGATCATCTAATATCTGCTGTATATCAGAAGTGCGGATTTCCTTTAATTTCATGTTATACAGGGATTCGCACTTGTTGTATGCCCCTTTGGTACAGGCTATGGTGCTTGCAGAGTATTTCTTTTTATTGTGTACATATTTCCAATCATACCACATGGTATATACTTCGCTAAAAGTGATATCCCGCTTGTTTATATCAAAGGGAGTGCGGTTATATTCCGCAAGTGCGATATTGGCATCTGTGCGGTTTTCGAACCGATCCAGTACATCATATACCGGATACCCCCATTCACTTACCCGGGTATTAACACGGACTTCAAAAGGTTTGCGACGGTTTCCGGATAATTTCACAACAGTACCGTAACCGTTCGGTTTTCTCATGGCTTTTCCTCGTGGCATTGTATCAGCTCCTTTTCGTTGATGTTAACAAAATGGTCCTGGCTGTGCGATATCGCACAAAATAGTATAAAAATAGTCTATACAACCGGGTACAGAGTGTGATACAATAAACTTGTGATAGGCTATTGTACATCATAAGACCTCATGGTGTATAGTACGGTGCAGTTCCGGTATCTGCTGGAACTGCTGATTGACATTTTCGTATATTTTGCTATAATATACTTAACAAGGCAGTCGGAAGGTGAGGCACTTCACCCGTCCCGGCGAAAATATTAATCTACAAAAAGTAGTTGTTCATTTCCTACCAGAGATCAGAACGGCTACTTTTTATTTTCTCTATTCAGAAGTTCAATAATCACAAGTACCGCAGTAAGTATAATCATGAATTCTTCATATGTACTCATAAGCACCAACCCCTTCCGTAAGGCTCGGAACGGATGGGAGCACGTCCCCCGGCTACCCGGTTAAGTATATTATATTGTTTGTTTAGGTGGAGCCCCAATCGGCTTCACTGATTAATTATATCAAATGTTCTCGTTGTATTATGACTGGGAGATATTTCCCTGTCAGAGTTTACCCCACTCATAATTTGCAAGCTTTTTAAGCCACCACATAATTGAGGAGGTAAGACTGTTAGAATGACAGTTTTGACTGTCCAAAATTGGACACACACCTCATTTTTGTTCAGTACCATTCATAATTTACAAGTTTCTTAAACCAACTTTCTATCCAAATATGGGAAGTGATTCTCACCTTGAGTTGTAATTGTTCCATTTATATTTCGGTAATTTTTAGATTTTTTTAAAACAACCTCCGTAGGTGTAAGTACGCTGGTCAGTCCTCGTTATGTTCTTCTGATTTTTTCAAAGATTTCATAATATCAATGTGAGTCTGGAGCCGTTCGAGTTCCTATGCCCTATGCATTAATATAGGGCATGGGTAAAGCCAAAAGTTAGTTCTCTTCTGTAGTTTCAAGCGGTTCAAAAGGTTGATTGATTTGTTCATTGTATTTTTTTAGTGTCTTTTCAATCCAAAGTTTATAAACATCATCATCTATTGTTCCATTATCATGTAATAATTTCATTTTTTTCCATTCTTCTAAAAATGTATTTAGTCTATAATCATTAAAGAAAATATTATTAAAATGCAATTCTCTAATTTCTGGATAACCGCTAAATCCTATTTCTGTAACCTCTTCTGTCGAACTACTCAGCTGAAGACCGCAACTAGCCATATCAATAGTGAATAATGCTTTGATGATATCAGAGCATGTTTGCATTTCGTTTTTATTTGACTTTACATCACTTAACCCACATAACCAATCTATTGATACATTGTATTTTTCTGCTATACGCTTTGCAATGTTGATTGATGGATTAATATTATTTTTTTCGTATGCAGAAAGTGCGGAAGCAGTTATTTCTAATTCTTCGGCGAATTCTTTTTGAGTTAAGTTTAGTGAAATTCTAAGTTCTTTTAGTCTCTCTGCAAATATTTGTAATTCATGGTCAGCCATTATAATACCTCCTCCTATATATAAAGTATTATAACACCATCATATTATCAAAACAATAATCAATTGTCAATGATGAAATCAATTATAATATAAAAAATCAATTAAAAAGTATTGACAATTGATAAAAATATAATATAATTGATTTTATCAAGTATATTGGAGGTGAGAACATGGAACTTAGCAGAAAGAAAATTAACATTGCTTTAGCTCAAAAGGAAATGACTGTAACACAATTGGCTAAAGCCTATGGAGTAAGCCGGGCAAG
Source organism: uncultured Lachnospiraceae bacterium (assembly GCA_910585605.1). Taxonomy (GTDB): domain Bacteria; phylum Bacillota; class Clostridia; order Lachnospirales; family Lachnospiraceae; genus CAG-590. The sequence goes on from CAJUFL010000081.1 coordinate 5,910, forward strand.
AATGAATGTTATTCTTAACCAGCGTGAAGTTACTCCGGTATGTGCCGGAAGGATTGCGAAAGCTTTAGGCTGTGATGTAACAGAGATACTAGCAGATTAAGCGAAATTGTAGCCAAATTTCAATTTAAAGCTGTTTAAGGTATAAAACTTACCCAAAACAGAAAAAGCGAAATTTGAGCCAATTAGAAAGGAGTATGGTTATTATGTCAGAAGATGCACAAAAGCTGTTAGACCGCTATCGTGAGCTATACGACGAATGGCAGAACCAGATAAACAACAAAAAGAATCTTAGTAATGAATGCCTATTGATGATTGCACTGGATGAAGCAATTGCATACATGCATTTGAAATTGGCAGATAACCGGAAAGGGGTTGAATAATGTGGTATGTGCAAAGTACAAAGAAATGATAGCAGCTATGACAGCATCATGCATGACACCTAAAGAGATAGCCAAGAAAGCCGGGATTTCTGATAATGCGGTTTACCGGGTCAGGAAAGGTTACATGGTTAAGATGGAAATCCTTGGGAAGATATGTAAGGTGCTAGAAATTGATGTTAATGACGTGCTGGACTTTGAGAGAATGGAACGGTACAGAAAAGAGAAAGGATAATTAGAAAATGGCAAAAAGGAGAATGTTTAGTTTAGATGTAGTAGATACGGATAGGTTTTTAGAAATGCCTGCATCTACACAAAGCCTATATTTTCATTTTGGAATGAGAGCGGATGATGATGGTTTTGTATCATCACCAAAGAAAATAGCAACATTGTGTGGTTGCAATACTGATGATATTAAATTGTTAGTGTCAAAAGGCTATTTGATTCCTTTTGATGATGGGGTTGTTGTTATTACTGATTGGAAAATTAATAATTGGGTTCGTCCAGATAGAAAGCAACAGACAAGGTATGAAGATAAACTGAATATCTTAGAAATTCACAATGGCATATATACATTGCCACATGACAACCACATGACAACCGAACGACATACCGAGGTTAGGTTAGGTAAGGATAGGTTAGTACAGGATAGTATAGGTAAGGATAATATATGTGCTGACGCACCCAAACGCACCAGATCACAATTTAAACCGCCTACCCTGGAAGAGGTACAAGCATACTGCATGGAGAGGAACAACAAGGTAGATGCAGAGAGGTTTATTGACTATTATTCCTCTAATGGCTGGATGGTAGGTAAGAATAAGATGAAGGACTGGAAAGCAGCTGTTAGAACATGGGAACGGAACCAGTATAACAATAATACGGAACCTAAGGGTAGTAAACCGACTAATAGAGGTAATAAGAGTTTTAAAGAAATTATGATGGAAATGGAACAGAGAGAACAACAGGAAGATGTCTATGTAGAGAGTAAGGACGTTACAGAAAGGAGCAATAATGAATATTAAAGATTCAGCTAAAATAATGGCATTGTTAGAAGCCGGTTATGCACCACATTATAACAAGCTTACGGCAGATAATAAAAGCGATATAGTTAAATTATGGGCTTCGCTATTTGCTAATTGTGATTATACCCTTGTGGAAGGTGCGGTTAAAGCATACATAGTAAATGATAAATTAGGATTTCCGCCAACACCGGGGCAGATTATAGAGAATATCAAAAGACTGACAAGCTCACAAGGTGAAAATATGACTGATGAAGAAGCTTGGAATTTGATTAAAAAAGCTATTTCTAACGGAAATTATAACGCAGAGGAAGAGTTTGACAATCTGCCTAAAATATTGCAAAGGGTGGTAGGTTCTCCACAAATGATTAAAAACTATGCTATGTATACACCCAAGGAAATGCAATATGTAAAAAAGGACATTATGGATTCTTACCGGAATGCTAAGCGGCAGGAAGAATTTAAAATGCTGAATGATATTGCTGGAATTGAAAGCAGTGATATGAGAGTTGAGGAATTACTGTTTTATAATGAAGAATAAAAATGCCCTTAGGAACGGCAATTCCTAAAGGGCAAAACCAAAGAATATAGGCATACTTCGGTATCTGTATTTTATCAGATTCCGGAGGGAAAGGAAAGAGGTAATTTAGATGAATGATAGTGTAATGGGAATAGCAATAAAATTATACCGTAATCAGGAATTGCTAGAGTTAATAAAATTGTTTGAAAAATTGAATGGTCAGGATAGACAGAATATACTTACATATCTAAGAAATGCAAAGAAGGTGAGAGCATGAATCAAACGGCCAAACAGTTAATAGAGCAGTCAGTAGATCAGGAATACATAGAAAAATTAACTGAGGTAATGCAAACTTTTAACCAGTCGATACAGATATTAAGTGAACAGCTGGAATATTTGATTGAGATATTGGAGTGAAACATCAACTTTATTTCGAACGTTCGTCTTGATTTATGGGTGCACCCTTTTACTATTTGGTGTGCACCTAAAAACATTATGAATGTGTCCAAAAGTCATAAGATAAGACCTTGTAAATACTGTTGTAAAATGTGATATTGATGTTAAGATTTGTTAAGATAAAATAGATAACAATATGTGAAATATCTTAATATTTTAGCAAACTGTTGAAAAATGTTGAGATATTTGCATATATAGCATAATCAAAAACCTCAAATTTTAACATATATAGGGAAATGGAAAAAGGCTGGTGCAACATTAATCAGTCTTTTTTTATTTATCATGAAAAGATGTTATGTAAACCGATATATTTATAACTTATTGGAATATACGGGAAAATAGTGGTTTACATAATACCGTAAATAAGATATAATAAAAGTGTTATAAACTTCTCCACTTTTGGTGATTTTTTTCACTCCCTTCTTTCCAATAAATTTGTGATGGAATGCACCTAGGCACGTAAAGAAACTACCCCCGGAAATGCCCGGTATGCATGATAATTCAGCCGATTTCGGGCGAAACAGAAAGAGAGGTATAAACTATGGAAAACTTAGAAAATACTCAAAATGAGGGAACACAGACAAGCACAGAGGAAAAGACATTCACACAAGAGGATATTAACCGCATTGTGCAGGATAGACTTGCAAGGGAAAAGGGCAAGGGTAATGAAGAATTAGACAAGAGAGCGGCAGAACTGGATATAAGGGAACGTAAATTAAATGCAGTTGCAAAGCTGCGTGAAAACAATTTACCTGACTATTTGGTTGATGCACTTAATATGAATACAGATGAAGATCTCCAGAAAAGCATGGAGGCTATTATTAGAATGAAAGGCGAAACCGAACAACCTAAAGTTATTGGACACGGTAACCCCATTGGAAGTATCAGCGGATGCAGTATTAACCCGGATGGAGGTATTAGGAAGGCTTTCGGTCTCGAATAGGTGAAATATGGGTATTGAATTAGCAAAAAAATATCTTCCGTATGTGGATGAAATTTTTACAAAGGAAAGCAAAAAGAGCTTAGTAACTAATAATGATTTTAAATTTACCGGAGCACATGAAGTATTTATTTATAAGGTCGGTACTTCTGAAATGAACGACTACGGAAGAACTGACACCCAAAGTGGTAACTGGAGTCGGTACGGAAAAGTAGAGACTTTAGATGCGACAACAGAATCTTTTACCATGAAAAAGGACAGATCATTTACATTCGTTATTGATGCATTGGATTCAGACGAAACAGGCGGCAATCTTGCAGGTGCAACCGCATTAGCAAGACAGACAAGAGAAGTTGTTGTTCCAGAGGTTGACGCTTACACGTATAGCGTTATGGCAAATTGTGCAGGTACAAAACCTGAGGGGAAAGCCTTAAACGCAACAAATATTTATGATGAGATTTTAACAGCGTCTAAGGTGCTTGATGATGAGTTAGTGCCGGAAGAAAACCGAGTATTGATTGTCACACCTGATACATACCAATTAATGAAAAAATCAAAGTCTGTAGTCATGGATACCGAGGTGGGGGCTGATATGCGTAAAAAGGGTGTAATCGGTAATTTGGATGGAGCAACGGTTATTAAGATTCCGGCTGCAAGATTACCGGAAAATTTTGGTTTTATGCTCTGCCATCCTTGTGCAACTGTGGCACCGACCAAATTAGAGGATTACAATACACATGTAAATCCGCCTGGAATCAATGGCACTCTGGTAGAGGGTAGAATTGTCTATGATGCGTTTGTATTAGACAATAAAAAGACAGCTATCTATTATCAGTCATTGCCAGCGGCAACTACTGCATAACTGGCATTAAGCACAGAGGACAGATAATATAAACAGTGTTTGGAGAATGAAAGATTCCTCAGGTCGTAAGATCTGAGGGTCTTCTATATTGGGAGGTATATAACGATAAATAAATCGGACAAGTTAACACAAAAACAATTTAATGATGGGGAATATTACGATCACTTATATAACCTCTGCTGTGACGTGAATAAGGCGAATATGTCGTCATTTGAAGGTACAGAGCCGAAAGTTATAGCGAAGACTTTAAGGAAATACTATGATATCTTTAAAAAGCTTTGTATGATAGAAGACCCCCCGACAACAGTTGAAAAAATAGTGGAAAAGCCTATATATCGAAATATAAAGAGAAAATATAAAGGTAAAATTAAACATATCAACACCATAAAGAGAGATATAAACGGATGGGGAAGGTGTCCGGTATGTGGTGGTAAAATAATTAAAATCAATGCAGATAGTTTTCTTTTAAATTTTCCGGCATATTGCAAATGGTGCAAAAAAGAATATGTTGTAACCTGGTGTGATACCTCAATAGTTCAAAAGTGAAGTATATGTTATAATTCATTTTATTAGTGACATATTAGTGACAATGGCAGCGGGAAACTATTGAAAAATAAGCAATATATAGTCTTTATCATTTAAGGTTAAATTAAGATACGGAAAAGGTTAACCTAAGATGGATGACTTATGCTTTAAGCATAGGTCATCTTTTTTTTGCGGGCACTGAACCAGGCGTATGTTTACATATACATTTGGTGAGGACTCATGGAGTGAGTCAATATATGAAGCAGTGCCTATGTAATAATTAACAGGAGGTTTTAGTGTGAAAGAAAGTAGAGGAAAACCATAAATTGGCGCACTTGAATAAGCTG
>CAJUFL010000082.1 GCA_910585605.1 uncultured Lachnospiraceae bacterium
AAACGAAGTGGATTGTGGAGCGGATTTTTGAGCTTGCGGCGCACGGATACGGGGCAAACAAAATCTGCCGCACCCTTGCCGCAGAGAAAGTGCCGATACCCGCATGGTGGGCGGCGCAGAAGAACGGATATAAGGCGAATATTTTTGAGGGACAGCCAGAGGGCAAGAAATACCTCTGGAACATTGTTACCGTTAGCAAAATATTACAGAATGAAATCTATCTCGGCAATACCGTCCACTACCAGATACAGAAACTATCCTACAAGTCAAAGAAGAACGTCAAGCGACCGAAAGAGGACTGGATGCGAATTGAAAACACCCATGAGCCATTAGTTGACCGTGAAACATGGGATTTAGTGCAGGGGCATATCAACTCCCGCAAACGCAGCCGAAAGGGCGATGAGCCGCAGATATTCGCAGGGCTGCTCAAATGTGGCGAGTGCGGTTGGAGCCTGTCATCGGCAGGCTCCAAGAACCAGTCAAGGTATTACCGCTGCACGCAGTATTCCGCACATGGGAAAGAAGCGTGTTCCCTGCATTTCATCTCTTACAACCTGCTCTATGCTTTTGTTCTCGGACGGTTACAGTACTGGCTGATGGCGGTAAAGGAGAATGAGGACGCCATTCTGGAACGGTTGTTGCAGAGCAGCAAGAAACAGCGGAGGGCAGAGAATGCCCGTGATGAAAAGGAACTGAAAAAGGCGCAGAAACGCAGGCAGGAATTAAACAACCTCTTTGCGAAGATGTACGAGGACAGGGTAAAAGGGTTTCTTGACGAAGAAAACTATTCCATGCTCTCCGTCAAATACCGCACGGAACAGCAACAGCTTGACGAAACAATAAAGACCATATCCGCAAGGCTTGAGGAAACCAAAGCGGAAACGGACGATGCAAAACGGTGGGTTGACTTAATTCAGAAATACAGTGCCATTGACGAGCTTACCTCCCCGCTTTTGAATGAGCTGATTGAGAAAATCGCAGTCCATCAGTGGCGGAAAGATGGGAATGGCAAAAAGGTATGGGACATTGAGATTTATTACCGTTTTGTCGGGAAGATTGATTGAAAGATAGAAACTATGGGGAATGTGCCATTTATGGCAGTTCCCCGAAAGATTATCCTTAAGTAAAGTAAAGCGGACTTATAATCTATTTAAAGTTATATTTTTGAAATTACTATAGTGTGAGATATTGTACATCGTTCACCCAATAACTAGTCTTTTGCTTGCTGATTTCTCTGAAGTACTACTCCCCAAGCCTCAGCGTAGCCATCACTATGCTTACGTTTGGGAAGTATTACTCTTAGAAAATATTTTCTACACAAAAGGACCAGTTATTTAATGAACGATGTACAGGGAATATAAATATATATCAGGTTACTTTTTGGCAGCTTTTTTTGAAAACTGGTTATCTACAAGCTTGTCGTATGGAACACGGTTATCCAGTTCACCGGCACCCATTAAGATATTCAGCAGCAAGTCAAAACTGCTTTCCTCAAACATCAGATTGTCTTTCCAGGTATCCTGTTCATGGTATCTTGTTACGATTTTCTCAATAGTTTTAATATCTGTTTCTTCAAACTGGGGAGCTATTACTTCAGCAATTTCTTCCGGAGTATGAGTATTTACGTATTCCATTCCCTTTTGCAGGGCATTGGTAAAACTTTGAATAGTTTTTTCATTTTTTGCAAGGTAATCTTTTGTAGTACAGTAAGAAGTATATGGAACATAACCGGAGTCAACGCCTAGTGAGGCTACAACGTAGCCTTCATTGGCAGATTCCAAAGCAGTTGCAGAAGGTTCAAATTCTACTGTGAATGTACCCTGACCACCAGAAAATGCAGCCGCGGTACTTCCGAAATCAATACTTTGGTCAATTTGCAAATCTGTGGAAGGATCAATTCCGTTTTTTTCCAGAATATATTCAAAGACCATTTCCGGCATACCGCCCTTCCGGCCGCCAAGTACGTCTGCTCCTTTTAGCATATCCCAGCTGAAATTTTCGATAGGTTCTCTGGCAACCAGGAAATTTCCTGCTCTCTGGGTAAGCTGGGCAAAGTTGACAGCGTAGTTGGAGGCCCCTTCATTATAAAGATATACGGAGGATTCAGCCCCCATAAATCCGATATCGGCTTCTCCGGCTAACAATGCAGACATGGTTTTATCTGCTCCGAATCCGGTTACTAATTCAAGGTCTATGCCCTCCTCTTCAAAATATCCATTTTCAATTGCTACATATTGCGGGGCATAGAAAATGGAATGTGCGACTTCATTTAATGTAACCTTAGTAAGTTCGTTATCTTTTTTACCACATGCTGCACAGGTTGTTAAAAGCATGGCAGACACAAGCAAAAAGACCCCAAGGGTTTTTGTTATTCTGTTTCCCTTCATCAAATGGCTCCAAATACTTTTTTAGTAGTATATTCACGTTCTAAATAAATGTTCAGTGGCAAGTATTTCCAAAATTGTTTATAGCAAAAATACTGAAAAATTCCTGTTATCTTTCTTGCAGTTTATGTCTATATTTGTTATACTGAAAATTATATATAGACATTTGCAAAGGAGAAAAGCAGGTGTACATTTTTTGCAGACTGGGGGATACTTCTATGGATAATAACGGACTAATGATGCAGTATTTTGAATGGTATTTACCGGAGGATCATAGCTTATGGAAGCATATTATGGAGGAGGTTTCCAAACTGAAAACTCTTGGCGTAACTGCTCTTTGGCTGCCGCCTGCTTATAAGGGAGCCGGAGGAGACAAGGACGTTGGATACGGAGTTTATGATTTATACGATTTAGGTGAGTTTAATCAAAAGGGAAGTGTTCCTACAAAATATGGAACAAAAAAAGAATACATTGAAATGATAAAAGAGGTCCAGAAAAAAGGGATTGACGTATATGCAGATATTGTCTTAAATCATAAGATTGGTGCAGATGAGACGGAATATATACAGGCAGAAGAGTTTAATGCATGTAGCAGAAACCAGATGATTGGTGATGAAAAGACAATTTGTGGATGGACCAAATTCACGTTTCCGGGTCGTAAAGGAAAGTATTCTGATTTTACTTGGAACTGGTCACATTTTGACGGGATTGACTGGGATCAGCAATCTACCAGAAATGCAATATTCAGGTTTGCTGGGAAAACATGGGATGAGGCGGTAGATGATGAAAACGGTAATTATGATTATTTGATGGGGGCAGATATTGATTTTGAAAACCCTGAAGTTAAAGATGAACTTTACAGATGGGGTGAATGGTATTTGAAAATGACAGGTGTCCATGGATTCCGCCTGGATGCAGTTAAGCATATAGGATATTATTTTTATAAAGACTGGCTTCCTGTTATGAGAGAGGCAGCCGGAAGAGATTTGTTTAGTGTTGGGGAATACTGGCATTGGGATGTGAATCATTTAGAGCGTTATCTTGTAAATGTCAATTATGAAATGTCTCTTTTTGATGTGCCTCTTCATTTGCATTTTCATGACGCATCAAAAGCACATGGAGATTACAATATGGCCACCATACTGAATGATACACTGGTGAGCAGGCATCCGATTCATGCTGTGACTTTTGTTGATAATCATGATACCCAGCCGGGACAGTCTTTGCAGTCATGGGTGGAAGATTGGTTCAAACCACATGCATATGCAATTACACTGTTAAGAAGGGATGGATATCCGTGCGTATTTTATGGAGATTATTATGGAATACCGCATGATGATATTTCGCCGAAAAAAGCACTTCTCAATAAAATGATGAAAATAAGAAAACGCTTTGCGTATGGAGAAGAGCATGATTATTTTGATGATTATAATGTAGTAGGATGGACTAGAGAAGGCGATGCAGAGCACAAGAATTCCGGAATTGCAGTTGTGATGTCAGATAGTACAGGCGGAAGTAAAAGAATGTATATTGGCAGGCAGTTTGCAGGTCAGTTTTTTAAAGATGCATTGGGAAACGCAAAATATAACATTAAGATAGATGATGATGGCTGCGGAGAGTTTTATGTAAACCGAGAGACTGTGTCGATCTGGATTAATGAAAATGCAAAATTATAGGGATAATAAGAAATTTGGTTGCATAAATTATACATCTATATTATAATGATGTTACTTTATCACAGTAAAGATGTACAGTAATAATGTATAGATGGAGCGTGGCATATGGGAAAGAGCGTAAGAACAAAAGCAGTAAGTGAGTTATTTGAAGCGATTCTTACATTGAAGGAAGAAGAGGAATGCTTTGATTTTTTTGAAGATGTATGTACGGTAAATGAATTATTATCTTTGGCACAGAGATTTGAGGTGGCAAAGATGTTAAAAGAAGGACGTACATATATGGAGGTTGCAGAACAGACAGGTGCTTCTACAGCTACGATATCCAGGGTAAATCGTTCGTTGAATTATGGCAAGGACGGCTATGAGATGGTTTTTGCACGTATGAAAGAAAATAGAAAATAGATGCCTTTGTTTAGGATATTGAGACTTGCATAATTAAAAAAAGACTGCCGTATTATAAAAAATATAATATGGCAGCTTTTTACATTAAGCTTTTTCTTTTTTCTCTTTTTGCTTTGCCAGTTCCTTAGCTTCCTTTAATTCTGCTTTTGTAGAAGGAGAAGGCTGTAAGGAGTCAATGAGTTTTTCAACAAGCTGTTTTTTGGCATAAATATCATAACTTAGCATGGTGATCATGGCAAAGGTTTTAAGATAATCTTCATTTTCTTCAAATTGACAGTTGGCAATCTGATAAACTTCTTCGATGCTTTTTCTTACATGTATACCATACTGCTGTTCTAATTCAAATAAATCCTTGTATATATCTGACATCGTTACGCCATCACTTTTTTGAAAGTAGGTATCGGTCATAGGATTTAATAAATTTTGGATATCATTTATTGATAAGAAATTCTTTAAATAGTATATATAAATCAAAAGGATGATGTGGTCTTTTGAATATTTTTTCTTATCGGAGGGCGGTAGAAGATTATTTTTTGAATAATTATTAATCATGGTTTTAGTAAGGATCTTATCTTCCTCATGCCGCTTGTTGCCCTGAAGCTGTTTTTCCATAAATGTAGTAATTTGGTCCATATAAAGTTCAATGGAAGGAATATCTTCCGGATAAATATAATCTAATTTGATCCATTCCTCAATTTGTTCCCTGATTTCGCTAAATGTTTTCTGATTCATAATAGTTCCCGTCCCATATTATATTTTCTGATTGTGATCTGTATATAGTTTCATCCGTAGTCAATGTAAATGATTTTTAGTATTATTGTATATAGAAAGATTCCTGACCAGCTTTTGTGCTTTTTTAGGATTTCCATAGCAATATGATAAAGATGTGTCTATGTCACAGTATATAGTTATTGAAACTATATTGCAAGAAAAATTTTTACCTCGTTATATTGTTCATAATTTCTATTGCGGTAGAAGCCTTATTCATAGTATAAATGTGAATGCCATCTACTCCGTTAGCAATTAAATCATCTATCTGATTTATCGCATATTCTATACCAGCCTTATGCATATCTTCCGGAGAATCTGTGTATTTGGCTACAAGATTGCTTAAAGATTGTGGAATAGAGGTTCCAGACAGGGTTATGCTGGTACTAAGCTGTTTTGCAGAAGTGATTGGCATGATACCTGCTGAAACAGGTATTTGAATGCCAGCTTTTGCGGTTTCCTCACGAAATTCATAGAATTTAGTGTTATCAAAAAACATTTGTGTGATTAAAAAGCTTACGCCAGCATCAATTTTTTGTTTTAGATAATATAAATCTGACTGTCTGGATTCAGATTCAGGATGAATTTCAGGATAACATGCAGCAGCTACGCATACATCAGAATGTTTATGGATAATACGAATGATATCCTCGGCATATAAAAAAATGCGGTTGGCATAATCATCATCACTCATATCTTTTGGACGGTCGCCACGGAGTGCCAGAACATTAGATACCCCTTTTTTATTTAAATCCTGTAAAAACTGAAGTAAAAATGGCTCGTTCATTGCAACTGCGGTAAGATGGGCAATGGGTTCAATTTCACATATGTTTTTAATATAGGCAGCAATGGCTGCGGTCTTTTTGGAATTACTTCCTCCAGCACCGTAGGTAACACTGATAAAGTCGGGTTGTAATGTTTTTAAGGTATCCAGTGTTTTGTAAATGTCGTATATTTCATCGTTTTTTTTAGGAGGAAATACCTCAAAAGAAAAAACAGTTTTTTTCTGAGCGTAAATATCTTTAATCATAATAGTGTCCTTTCTTTATGTTAGTATTATTCATAATATCATAATTTTCAGGCTGTAACAAGCGTGCAGATGGAATATTTGTCCATATTGGCAGGATAAGTAAAATGTTTGCACAGTATAGAGAAATCATGTATACTAAACAAATACAGGAAAATTTGAATGTACAGTGATGATTATAGATTCAAAAATTTACAATAACAGTCATCAGCTGTTTTACTGCTGACTGTGAATAATGGGGTGATACATATGAGTAATTTAAATGACAGACAAAATGAAGCGGTGAGGCATACACAGGGTCCTTTGCTTTTACTTGCGGGAGCAGGTTCCGGCAAGACCAGAGTGCTTACCCACCGGGTTGCATATTTAATTGAAGAGGAAGGGGTGAATCCATATAATATATTAGCGATAACCTTTACCAATAAAGCAGCAGAAGAAATGAGGGAAAGGGTGGACAGAATTGTTTCTTTTGGAGCCCAGAGTGTATGGGTGTCTACCTTTCATTCTCTTTGTGTGCGTATTTTGCGGCGTTTTATTGACAGACTCGATTATCAGACAAACTTTACCATTTATGACAGCGATGATCAGAAAGCGGTTGTCAAGAACTGTCTGAAAAAGCTGAATATGGACCCCAAACAGTATCCTGAGAGAATGATCATGGCGGAAATATCCAGAGCGAAGGAACAGTTTATTTCTCCGTCAGAATATGACAGGGAAGCCAGTGGACAGTACCGTAAAATGCAGATTGCCAGAGTATATACAGAGTATCAGGAGCGGTTAAAGCAAAGCAATGCACTGGATTTTGATGATTTATTATATAAGGCAGTGGAATTGTTCCAGTTTCATCCGGAGATATTGGATAATTACCAGGAGAGATTTCGTTATATTATGGTTGATGAGTATCAGGATACCAACCATATCCAGTTTCTGCTTATTAAACAATTAGCAGCTAAGTACCGCAATCTGTGTGTTGTAGGTGATGATGACCAGTCCATTTACAAATTCAGGGGAGCTAACATTTATAATATTCTGAACTTTGAGGAGGAATATCCTGAGGCAAAGGTAATTAAATTAGAGCAGAATTATCGTTCTACAGGTAATATTTTAAAGGCGGCAAATGGTGTAATTTCCAATAATGAAGGGCGTAAGGAAAAGGCTCTTTGGACGGAAGCACCAGAAGGAGAAAAAATATCATTTTCGTTATATGATACAGAATATCAGGAGGCAGAAGATACGGTCCGGGAGATTTTACACCAGCACAAGGAAGGGGGACGGCCATATAATCATTTTGCGGTACTTTATCGTACAAATGCACAGTCGCGTATTTATGAAGAAAAGCTTTTAATGAAAAATATTCCTTATAAGATTATCGGGGGACAGAATTTCTATGGGCGTAAGGAAGTAAAGGATTTAATCTGTTATCTGAAGGCGGTGGATAATGGGAGAGATGATATGGCAGTACGACGTATCGTCAATGTTCCCAAACGTGGAATCGGTGTAAGCAGTGTGGATAAAATACAGGCATATGCAGATACATATGAAATGGGGTTATTAGATGCCATGTTTGAGGCAGCTAATGTTCCAGGATTAAATCGTGCAGCTGCAAAAGTAGAAGGTTTCACGAATCTGATCATGGATTTTCGGGATTTATTGGAAGAAGGGGTCTTTTTAAGTGAATTATATGATCAGATTTTGGAACGAACCGGATACTGGGAGGAGCTGGTGGCAGAGAATACAGAAGAAGCAGAAGCAAGGATGGAGAATTTAATCGAACTTAAAAATAAAATAGTTAAATATGAAGAAGAGGCAGAGCACCCAACACTTTCAGAATTGTTGGAAGAGATTGCGCTGGTTGCGGATGTCGACAATGTGATTGAAACGGAGGAAAAAGTTTTGCTTATGACTCTTCATAGTGCAAAAGGGTTGGAGTTTCCGTGCGTTTTTATGGGAGGCATGGAAGACAGGCTGTTTCCCAGTGGTATGGCTTTAAATTCTGAAGAGCCGGATGCTGTGGAAGAAGAGAGGAGATTATGTTACGTTGGGATAACCAGAGCGAAAGAACGGCTTTATTTAAGTGCCGCAAGGCAGAGAATGATGCATGGTTCTGCAAATTATAATCCAATGTCCAGATTTATAAAAGAGATACCGGAAGAAGTGCTTCAGATCAATGGAGAAGGATCGTATGCAATGCGGAAGCAGAATGATTCCTTAAAACAGGCTAAGCACAGTCTTTCAACACAAAGTGCAAGCGTAAGCAGTAAGCCGTATTCGTATTCAGGTAAAAATAATATTTCAGGTGCACCTTCTTTTGGAAAGGAATTCAAGGTGGAGCGTATGGAAGTGGATTATGCTGTCGGGGATATGGTAAGACACATTAAATTTGGAAATGGTGTTGTCACAAGTCTGGTATCAGGCGGAAGGGATTATGAAGTGACGGTAGATTTTGAAAAAGCCGGGGTCAAGAAAATGTTTGCATCTTTCGCTAAGCTGAAAAAGATAGATTAAAAATATTTTGATTTTGAGTATTAAAAGATATTGAAATGAGATTGTACTGCAAAATCATATTTTTTTCATTATTTCATATAGTAAAGAATGAAGAAATGTGATATACTATGAACACTTAATAATGTATCATAATGGAAAGGAAGGTATTACTATGAAAAATTTAGATGATTTAATTAATGCAGCAAAGATTCAGGAATTGATTAAGCGTGAGGATCCGCAGGAAAAGGCAACAAGAAGAATTCTTTGGGTATTTGCCATTATTGGAGTTGTTACAGCAGTGGCAGGAATTGCATATGCAGTATACCGCTATTTTACACCAGATTATCTGGATGATTTTGATGATGATTTCGATGATGATTTCGATGATGATTTTTTTGATGATGAAGAGGATATTAAGCCAGCTCCTAAGGCATCACAGGAATGATTATATTGTGAGTAATATATTGTAAAGAGGCTGTCGCACTAAAAAATTCTTTTTTATTACACAAATTCAACAAAGATGTTAAAATTAAGCAGTACATTGAAGCGTTGTTTGTTGGATTTTTGTATGAAATTGGAAAATGAATTTTTAATGCGACAGCCCCTTTGTGTGTAAAGAATATGTTAAATTAAAAGGGAGAAGATATCATGTTATCAATTATTTTACCTGTGTATAATGAGGAAAGTAATATAGAAAATACATATCAGGCAATTAAAGGAGTTCTTTTACCGAAAGGGATTGATTTTGAACTGGTTTTTGTTAATGATGGTTCTAAAGATAGAAGTTTTGAGATAGTTCGTAAATTGGCAGATACTGTAAAGGATGCCAAAATACTTGGGTTATCATTTTCAAGAAATTTCGGAAAGGAAGCTGCTATTTTTGCAGGACTTTCCCACGCAACGGGAGAAGTTTGTGCTGTGATGGATTGTGATTTGCAGCATCCACCAGAGACATTACTTAAAATGTACGATTTGTGGGAGCAGGGATTTGAAATCATAGAGGGTGTAAAACGCTCCAGAGGGAAAGAGAATATCATATATAAAGGCTTTGCCAGATTGTTTTATAAATTAATCAGTCACTCAACTGGAATAGAGATGTATCGTTCTTCTGATTTTAAGATGTTAGACCGTAAGGTGGTGGACGAATATGTTAAGCTTACAGAACGTAATATTTTTTTCAGAGCATTATCTTCATGGCTGGGATATAAAAGTGCAGTTGTTGAGTTTGATGTTAAAGAAAGAGCTTCCGGTACGACAAAATGGTCCATTAAGTCATTGGTAAAATATGCAATTGGAAGTATCTGCTCTTTTACAACGGCTCCTATGCAGTTGATTACACTTTCAGGTGTTATATTTTTTATATTTGCTGCTGTTCTTGGAGTACAGTCCATTATAAAATGGGCAGTAGGAAGATCATTAGAAGGTTTTACGACTGTGATCTTATTGCTTTTGATTATTGGAAGTCTGATTATGATCAGTCTTGGGATTATCGGATATTATCTTGCCAGGATATATGAAGAAATAAAAGGGCGTCCAAGGAGCATAGTAGATGAAATTGTAAAAAGCCAAAATGAGATGATAGAATAAAAAAATAGAAAAAATTAAAAAAAGGGGTTTACAAATCGGGAATTATTTGTTAATATAATCAACGTGCTGTTTGAGAAACATACAAGCAAATTGATATCATTAAAAAGTTGAAAATAATGGTTGACAAGTCAGATGCATTTTGCTATAGTAGTTGTTGCGTCAGTAATGGCACCGTAGAAACGGGGTGTGGCTCAGCTTGGCTAGAGTGCTTGATTTGGGATCAAGAGGTCGCAGGTTCGAATCCTGTCACC
>CAJUFL010000083.1 GCA_910585605.1 uncultured Lachnospiraceae bacterium
ATTTATTGAATTTTCAAGGCGCATAGGCACTTATTCAAGTGCGAAGTTTGAGTTTGTTATATATATCCTCATATTTTAACTTTTGTTTAAGTATATTTTCTTGCTCTGTTAAATTTGCAACCTTAATAGCTTTATCAAAATTTTGTAACATATTTTTGTGAGTATAATCTGAAATTCCTATTTCAGTCATATCCTTTGTTTCAGAAATAATTATCCCAAGCCATCCTCTATAATCCATAGGATATTTTGATGTTAATTCACGATATACATTTAAGGCTTTACCAAATTCACTAAGATTTTCAAATGTCTTGGCTCTTTTAATTAGTTGCTCTATATCTTCAGCATCACTTTGAATAGTAACATTTGCACCAGCAAAATTATTATTATTTACAATATGATTTGTAATATTTGTAGTGTAATTATTTATAGCCTTTTCAGTAATGAAGGCAGTTCCGCAATGCTTGCAAATCCCAGCTTCGCATGTATCGTCAACTTCAATTTGTGCTCCACACTGTGTACATATTGCAGGTACTAATGGCATAATACCAATCCTCCCATAAAATTTAATTCAATATTTATCATCATAATATGTTTCATCTATACCTTTTTTATTTAAATTGGCAATCAGCTTATCCAAGGTGGATTTCCAAAAAACTGTAAACCATTCTGTTTCACCAAACCATTTGACAAGGGTAGGGCTGATTGCATAGTAACATTTTATAAATAATCTGCCATACCATGTTCCATCAAGCGTATAATCCCTAAATCTTCTAAGTGTCCATACTTGAGGACAGTCATAAGAACCATATACACAGGTGGCAATGTAACAACCATTTTTTGTTTGAACTTTTTCATCTATAGACAAATACTTTCCAAATTTATTTCTAAACTTTTCTGATGCAATTACCTCTGGAATCTTTTCAGACATATAAAATAAACTATCTGTAATTTCATCAATATTATCTGCGTTTTCAAACACAATCTTGTCTAATCTGCATTTGTAAAACGGATATCCTTCAATTTTTTTTACACTTTTGGGTATCGTGATTTCTTTTAAAGAAATGCACTTTTCAAAGCATTCGCTTTTTATTGCAATAATTTCATCTTGCAATAATATCTTTTCAAGGGCAGTGCAGCCTGAAAACAAATTCACATTCACTACACGCAATTTAGCGGGCAACATAATGCTCCTTAAATTTTCACAATTACCAAACGCCATTGCCCCAATCATAAATACCGAATCAGGAATAACAATTTCCTTTAAATTTCTGCAATTAATAAATGCTCGACTTTCTATTTCTGTAATTGAATCCGATAAAATAATCTTTTTAATTTTACAGTTACCACTAAAAGCCATTTCTCCAACAACTGTTATATGTATTGGAACTCTTACAATCTCCTCCTCTCCCTTATATGATATCAATTTATGATTACTTGTTTCAAAAGAATTTTCATCTGAACTATTATAGATATTGACAACAGAATTAGATATATGATTTGTAACCTCAAAATGATTTATTACTTTTTCCGTGACAAAAGCCGTGCCACAATATTTACATATACCTACCTCTTTAGAATCATCCACTTCGATATTTGCACCACACTGAGTACATTTTGCCGCCACCAATCCCATAACTCTAATCCTCCATAAGACTATATTTTTTTATTATACCTCACAAATGTTCCAAATTCCACATTTTTCTACATGAATCTAAATCTTGAACCATCAGTAAGGTAAAATTTCACTATATTATTCCAGTCATCAACCATTATATCTTGTATCGGCAAATTATCTACACCATTCAATATATCAAATAATCTGTCCCTAATTTCGTTCTTTTCCATGCTTATCCCCTAAGAGCCTAACGCTTTTATGAGTGGTATATCTGTGAATTATATTTCTGTCACCCATTATATAAAATAGTGAGTGAAAAGTAAAGGAGATTCTTTTATGGAATATGGCAATTTGCATTTACGAATAAATGAAATATTGGAAGAAAAAGGTATCAGCAAAAACAAGATTTGTAAAGACCTTGATATTCCCCGAACCAACTTCAACAAATACTGTCGTGATGGTGTCAGCCGATTTGATACTGGATTGATTTGCAAATTATGTTGGTATCTCCATATTGAGGTAGGGGAATTGATTGAATATAAGCGTCCTAAAGAATAACGTACCTTCGGAAATGTGTTCGATAACGGCTAAAATAGCCATTTCCCCGTAATTTCGCCTATCGCAATATATGTTCGGCAAATCAGTAAAAACCGCCATTTTATAAGCATTTTAAGGATATTCTGCTATATTTATAACATTTTTAAGCATAGTTCGGTAAAAGCCTTTATTTTCAATACTTTGGGGCTTTTTCTTCACAAATCCGCAATATATAAATATCTTCAAAAGCCTTATTTTACCTGCTATTCCTGTGATTGCCCTATTTTATTTCTGTTCGGTAAAAATTATAATCTTGCTTTGAAAAGAAATCCTATTCACATTTCGATATTCCATTTTTTGATCCAATGTGTGAAGACATCAGATACACCCTTTCCACAAAATACTGCTGCCCTCCAAAATGTAAACCATCCCGACACACAAAAAGACACCACTACCTATATCCCTATAAGTAATGATGTCTTACATTTTTACTATATCAAGGCTCGCCATTTGTCGTAACTATGTCGTAAAATACAAATATCCGCCTTTCAAAACGTCTGTAAATGCCTTATTTTGGCATTTTACTTATCAAGGCTCTTCATCGTCGGGAATAACAGCACATCACGAATCGCTGCTGAATCTGTAAGCAGCATACACATTCTGTCAATACCAAAACCGATTCCACCTGTAGGCGGCATACCAATCTCCAAAGCATTCAGGAAGTCTTCATCCGTTGTATTTGCCTCCTCATCTCCTTGTGCAAGCAGCTCCTCCTGTGCCTTAAAGCGCTCCCGCTGGTCGATAGGGTCATTCAACTCTGAATATGCATTTGCCATTTCCCATCCATTCATAAAGAACTCAAAACGTTCCACATATTCCGGATTGTCTGGCTTTTTCTTAGTAAGCGGAGATATCTCAATAGGATGATCCATAACAAAAGTAGGCTGAACCAGATGATCCTCCACAAACTCCTCAAAGAAGAGATTCAAAATATCTCCCTTCTTATGTCTCGCTTCAAATTCAACACCCTTTTCCTTTGCAACGGCTCTTGCTTCCTCTAACGTATGAATCTCATGAAAATCCACATCTGCATATTTTTTCACTGCATCTACCATAGTAATGCGCTCAAACGGTTTGCCCAAATCCATTTCAATTCCATTATAAGTAATCTTTGTTGTTCCCAATACTTCCTGTGCCACATAACGGTACATATTTTCAGTCAGATCCATCATCCCATTATAATCCGTATAAGCCTGATATAATTCCATCAGAGTAAATTCCGGATTGTGTCTGGTATCCAATCCTTCATTACGGAACACTCTCCCGATTTCATATACACGCTCCATACCACCTACGATCAGACGCTTCAAATATAATTCCAAAGAAATTCTCATCTTAAAATCTTCATCCAGTGCATTAAAATGAGTCTCAAACGGTCTTGCTGCCGCTCCACCGGCATTAGCAACCAGCATAGGAGTCTCTACCTCCATAAACCCCTGTCCATCTAAATATTTACGGATAGTGCTGATAATCTTTGAACGCTTCACAAACGTATCCTTTACATCCGGATTCATGATTAAATCTACATATCTCTGGCGGTAACGGATATCTGTATTCGTCAGTCCATGGAATTTCTCCGGTAAAACCTGTAAACTCTTAGACAGAAGAACAACCTTAGTGGCATGGATGGATTTTTCTCCCTTCTGGGTCAAAAATACCTTTCCCTCCACACCAACAATATCTCCAATATCCATTCTCTTAAATAACTTATATGCATCTTCTCCTAATGCGTCCCTTGACACATAAATCTGAATATTGCCACTTAAATCCTGCACATTACCAAAGGAAGCTTTTCCCATCACACGTTTTTGCATCATACGCCCGGCAATACTGACATCCTTATCTTCATACTCTTCAAATTTATCTTTAATGATACCTGCCTTAGCAGTCACATCATATTTTGTAATCTGAAACGGATCCATTCCATTATCCTGTAGTTCTTTTAATTTTTCCCGTCTCACCTTTAATAACTGATTAATATCCTGGGTTCCCTTTTGCTGGTTCTGATTATTCTCTGCCACTTCATTCACTCACTTTCTCAATGTATTCTTAATACAAAAAGGGAATAGTATAAACCATCCCCTTCCAATCGTCCTTGATTATTCTTCATCCAAGCTAATCTCTAAAATCTCAAACTGGAATGATCCATTGGGTGCTTCCACTGTTACAACTTCTCCTGCCTTAGCACCCATTAATGCAGCACCCACCGGAGATTCATTGGAAATCTTGTTATTCAGTATATCAGCTTCTGTCGAACCTACTAATTTAAAAATCTGTACATTACCATTCGGCAGTTCTTTCACTGTGACCACGCAGCCTACATTTACCTTCTCGTTATCTACTTCATCTGTATATACAACTTCGACATTCTTAAGAATCGATTCCAGTTCCTCAATTCTTGCTTCGATATCCTTTTGTTCATCTTTTGCAGCATCATATTCTGCATTCTCTGACAAGTCACCCTGTTCTCTCGCTTCTTTAATCTTTTGCGCTACCTCTTTACGTTTGACAACACGTAACTCCTGTAACTCATCTTCTAATTTTTTAAGACCTTTGTCGGTCAAAAGGTTCTTTTTCTCTGCCATTAGACTCGTCCTTCCATCTTAATTAAATTATGCGACCAAATAAATCCACATTCGCTATCTCATTATACATGACGAGACAAACCATGTCAACGCAAAAAACACCCTAAAAAAGCCGAAAAGAGACTATGGGAAACCATAATCTCTTTTCAAAATATGTCACTATATCATTATTCTTGTGTAGTGTTTTCTTCGGAAGCTTCCGAAGAATTATCTTCAGAAGACTCTGTGGTCTTATCTTCTTCTGTCGTCTTTGTCTCTTCTGTTGTTTTTGCTTCTTCCGAGTTCTTTCCGGTCTCTTCAGAATCTGCCTCTGTACTGTCAACAAGTACTGCATTTTCCTTCAGGAATGCCATAATCTTCTCTGACAAAATTGAAACCTCAAAATAATCATCTCCAAAGTAGTCATACACTTCTTCCTTAGTCTTGACCTGATAAGTATCCATATATTCTTCTACTTTTTTGTCTGTCTCTTCACTGGTTACCTTAATTCCCTCTTTATCAGCAATACAATACAGAACCATTTTCTGATCCAGATATTTTTTCACATATTCGGTAATCCCTTCTTTTAATGCCTCCTCCGAATCATAACCATTCATAGATAATACATCTTCATAAGAATATCCATAGCTCTCATAACTCTGGGCAGTTGTCTTAAAACTTTCAAACTCCTCGTCAACTAATTTCTTTACCTCTGCCTCATCATAACCACTGATAGTGGAACTTTCCACTACTTTATTGAAGATATCGCTCTGTGCCTGCTGTTCTGCATTCGTCTCATTTGTCTCTTGTAACTCTTCTCTGATAGAATCCTTATACGCAGAAATAGTATCATATTCTGTATTCTCTTTTACCAATGCATCTGTAAGATCAGGTGTCTCCTTGATCTGAATCGAATTGATCGTCACCTTAAAATTAACTTCTACTCCTGCCATCTCTTCATTTTTATAATCCTCTGGAAAAGTCAGGTCAAGGGAAACCTCTTCGCCGATATTATGCCCAACCAGTCCGGTCTCAAAGCCTGGAATAAAAGAACCCGAACCAATTGTCAGATCAAATCCGGTCGCAGAACCGCCTTCAAATTCTTCGCCGTCTCTGGTGCCGACATAATCAATATTAACAATATCCCCATCTTCTACTGCCCGGTCTGTTACATCAGTTGTCTCAGCCAAACCTGCTGTAAACGAATCTAACCGATTTTGAATATCTTCATCTGTTACTTCTGCAACCGTCTTCGTATATTCAATTCCTTTATAATTTCCTAATGTTACATATTCGTTATAAACCTTCGCCTTACTGTTACCACACCCTGTCATACCAAGAACGATTACTCCTGCTAAGACAACGGCACCCAATCTTTGTTTTTTCATTGTTCATTTCCCTTCTATCAAAAAATATTTCCTAAAATACATACATTAAATATATATCACAAATGACTTTAAAAATAAAGTGTATTTATAAAAGTTCACAGAAATACCATTTTTAAGGCTTATCGTTTCCTTCTTCCCATGATATTGTACCGCTCCAGCATTGTATACACTATATTGTGTTTTTTCTCATTTACAATACCAAGATAGAGTGTTATAATAGATTTATTTTCAGCTAAAGTGCGCCCATTTTTGCACTTTGAAGCATAAAAAGGAGTAAAAATATGAAAGTAATCAAACGAGATGGTACAACCGTTTCCTACGATCGAAACAAGATAAAGCGTGCCATTCAAAAAGCAAATGCAGAAGTTGAACCTGCTGAAAAAGTCTCTGACGATACAATTGAATATATCATTTCCTGTATCGAGACCAAGAATCGTTCCAGAATGCTGGTAGAAGATATTCAAGATATCATTGAACAAAAGTTAATGGACGAAAAAAAATTTGTATTAGCAAAAACATATATTATCTACCGATATTCCAGAGAACTTGTCCGCAGGGCAAATACCACCGATGATTCTATTTTAAGTCTTATACAAAACCGCAACAAAGATGTTATGGAAGAAAATTCTAATAAAAATGCTACTGTTGCCTCCACGCAGCGTGATCTGATAGCCGGCGAGGTCTCCAAAGATTTAACGAAACGTATTTTACTACCGGAAAAGATTTCAAAAGCACACGAAGAAGGCATTCTGCATTTCCACGATGCTGATTATTTTCTACAACCTATTTTTAACTGCTGTCTTATTAATATAGGAGATATGCTTGATAACGGTACCGTAATGAACGGTAAATTAATCGAAAGCCCAAAGAGTTTTCAGGTAGCCTGTACCGTCATGACACAGGTAATCGCCGCTGTTGCCAGCAGCCAGTATGGCGGACAATCCGTAGATGTACACCATTTAGGCAAATATTTGAGAAAATCGTATCACAAATTTAAAACAAAAATGACTGCAGAATTTGGCGGGACGGTATCCGAAGACATCATTGAAAAAATGGTACAGGAACGCCTGAATGATGAACTGCGTTCTGGCGTACAAACCATCCAGTATCAAATTAATACGTTGATGACTACCAATGGGCAGTCACCGTTTGTCACCCTTTTCCTGAATTTGGATAAAGATGATGAATATCTCAAAGAGAATGCCATGATCGTAGAAGAAATTCTCCGGCAGCGCTTAGAAGGCATCAAGAATGAAAAAGGTGTCTATATTACCCCTGCTTTTCCAAAATTGATTTATGTTCTTGACGAACACAACTGCTTAAAAGGCGGTGAATACGACTATATTACGGAACTCGCAGTAAAGTGTTCTGCAAAACGTCTGTATCCTGATTATATCTCCGCAAAAAAAATGCGCGAAAATTATGAAGGAAATGTATTCTCATGTATGGGATGCCGCAGCTTTTTAACGCCTTGGAAAGACGAGGACGGTAAATACAAATTTGAAGGACGCTTTAATCAGGGTGTAGTCAGCCTG
Organism: uncultured Lachnospiraceae bacterium; assembly: GCA_910585605.1. GTDB lineage: Bacteria > Bacillota > Clostridia > Lachnospirales > Lachnospiraceae > CAG-590. The sequence continues at coordinate 7,700 of CAJUFL010000083.1, forward strand.
AATCTTCCACAAATCGGAATCATCGCTAATGGTGATGAAGAAAAGTTCTGGGATTTATTGGAGGAACGTCTGGAGCTTTGCTATGAAGCTTTGATGTGCAGACATCATGCATTGAAGGGAATTACTTCTGATGTAAGTCCGGTCCACTGGCAATATGGTGCCATTGCAAGACTGGAAAAAGGGGAATCTATTGATAAACTACTATTAGACGGCTACTCCACTATATCTCTGGGATATATAGGTTTGTATGAAGTAACCAAATTAATGAAGCATTGCAGCCATACTGAGCCAAGCGGGCAGGATTTTGCCCTTCGCGTCATGAACCGTCTCCGTGCAGCAACAGACAAATGGAAAGCAGAGACCGGTATTGGATTTGGTCTTTATGGAAGCCCGGCAGAATCCCTCTGCTATCGCTTTGCAAGAATTGATTTAGAACGTTTTGGAAGTATTCCTGATATCACTGATAAAGGTTATTACACGAATTCTTATCACGTAGATGTCAGAGAGAATATCGATGCTTTCAGCAAATTCCGCTTTGAAAGCCAATTCCAGAAAATATCTTCCGGCGGTGCCATCTCCTATGTGGAGATTCCTAATATGAGGAATAATTTAGATGCATTAGCGGAGGTTGTACGTTTTATATACGATAATATACAATATGCGGAATTTAATACCAAATCAGATTACTGCCATGTATGTGAATATGATGGCGAAATACTGATTAATGATGATAATGAATGGGAGTGCCCACAATGTGGTAATAAGGATCATGCCAAAATGAATGTAACCAGAAGAACCTGTGGTTATCTGGGAGAAAACTTCTGGAACGTTGGTAAAACTAAGGAAATCAAATCCAGAATTCTCCACCTGTAGAACATCCCGTTGCTAACAATGGGAATACGACAAAACATTATTTACCCCACATAGAAATGGAGAATATCATGAACTATGGAAACATAAAAAAATACGATGTCGCAAACGGTCCCGGTGTACGGGTCAGTTTATTTGTTAGCGGCTGTACCCATCATTGTCCAGGGTGTTTTAATCCTGAAACCTGGGATTTTAATTTTGGGAACCCTTTTGACAGTGATGTAATCAACGAGATATTAGAAGCACTACAGCCTTCTTATATACACGGTTTTACCTTGCTTGGCGGTGAACCTTTTGAATACAAAAACCAAATCGGTGTACTTCCTCTACTAAAGGAAATTAAAAATCGGTTTCCTAACAAAGACATCTGGTGCTATACCGGTTATGATTTTGAAGAGGATATTTTAGGCGATATGGCCAAAAAATGGGCAGAAACCTATGATATGCTTTCCTATATTGATGTCTTAGTAGACGGTGAATTTGAGGAAGCAAAAAAAGACCTTGCTCTTCGATTCAGAGGTTCCTCCAATCAGCGGATCATCAAAGTGCAGGAATCCTTACAGGAAAACAAAATTATCCTTTGGGATGATACAAAAGAATTTACAATTTATTGAGAAAGAGGATAGAATCATGCAGAATGCAAATGTACCAATCAAAAAACTTGACCCGGAAGCAACCCTTCCGACTTATGGTTCCGAATATGCAGCCGGTGCCGATTTATATGCCTGCATCAAGGAAATCGTGAATTTCGAACCGGGAGAGACCAAATTGATCAAAACCGGACTGGCAATGGAGATTCCTGCCGGTTATGCCGGACTTATATACGCCCGAAGCGGACTCGCCTCCAAAAAGGGGCTTGCTCCCGCCAATAAAGTCGGTGTCATTGATGCTGATTACCGGGGAGAAGTCATGGTAGCATTACACAACCATAGCACAATACCTGCTTTTATCGAACCGCAGGAGCGTATCGCCCAGCTGGTAATCACACCTTATCTGACTGCCTGTTTTGAAGAAACAGAGCAATTAAGTGATACTGTCCGGGGCGAAGGAGGCTTCGGTTCCACCGGTACAAAATAGCTATGTAATGCAGGGGCTGTCAATCTTTAATGTGATATGCCCCTTTTTATTTTTCTTTTTTATGCAGCAACACATACTCTGCTTCCCTTTTTCGAAGTTCTCCTATACCATCAGATGTATCCTTCGCCAGTTTTTCTGCTTCTTCATATGAAATCAGAGGTCTCAACTGCACTTGATGATGTTCAATCGGTATATAAGAAACCTTTTTGTGGTCAAATACCGAACGCAGTCCATAATACATAATCTGCTCACCATTTTTTGCCGCCAATTTCGTAATTTCGGTCACCTGACATACACCTATATTTTCACTGAAGATAATCTCTTTTTTCTCAAACACAGTTTTTTCCTTTCTAAATTCTTGTTTGTATTACTAAGAGGGACGCTTTCAACATGAGGGGTTGGTGGAGTCCGCTGTGGAGATATCATAGGATTCACGTTCCGTCCCCGCTTCCGCTCCATCTCATGCGTAACGGTACATAAGCTGCCAGCCCGCATTTTATGCGGACTGCCAGCTAAGTACCGACGGATGAGACAGTCCTACACTTAGAATCCTATGATATCCCCACAGCTTAGACTTTTCAAAGGCTCATGTTGAAAGCTGTTTTTTGGTAGAA
>CAJUFL010000084.1 GCA_910585605.1 uncultured Lachnospiraceae bacterium
TGAGTGCAAACGCGTCTTTCGTAGAACCCTATATCCATAGATTCCTGCGTCCGTCCTCACCCGCCATGGAAGCGTCCCCAGTAAGCTAAACAGGAATTTAGAAAGGAAATAGATATGATAAAGATTTTGATTGTGGAAGATGAGGAAGCAATTTCCGATTTAATTAGAATGAATTTGGTAAAGGCAGGTTATCATTGTGAATGTGCCTTTGACGGAGTAACCGCAGCAGATATTTTAAGTCAGGAGCGTTTTGATCTGATCCTATTAGATATTATGCTTCCGGGTATCAACGGTTATGAATTGTTAGATTATATAAAGGTGTTAGATATGCCTGTTATTTTTATTACTGCCATGGGAGAGCTGAATGACAGGGTGAAAGGCCTTAAAGCTGGAGCAGATGATTATATTACAAAGCCTTTTGAGATTGTAGAGTTATTGGCAAGAGTGGAAACGGTTCTTAGAAGGTATCATAAAGCAGATGATAAAATAAGTATCCTGGATGTTGAAATTGACATTCCATCCAGAGTGGTTATGAAAAATGGAGAACAGATTATGCTTACTTTAAAAGAGTTTGAGTTGCTGCTTTTATTTGTGAGAAACCGGAATATTGCATTGTATAGGGAAACCATTTATGAGAATGTATGGGAAAGCAGTTATCTGGGAGACAGCAGGACTGTGGATTTGCATGTTCAGCGTCTTAGGAAAAAGCTGGAGTGGGAAGAAGTGATCAAGGCTGTATATAAGGTGGGATATCGTTTGGAAGCATAAGCGGCTGAAATGGGAGGTTTGATATGAAATTTTACGGAAAGGTATTTTTTAGCATGATCATACTGATATCATTGTCTTTTGGTGTTTTTGGCACTTTGATGATACAGATATCTTTTCAGTCAGCATTAGACCGGGAGATTGAAATGGGGAAAATCGAAAATCAAATGCTGAAGCTTACCTTTGAAACTACGGTGAATTCAATTCCAGAAGTATATTTTGAAAAACAGAATGATAGATTAAGTGAGGTGGCACAGTCTATTAAAGGAAGAGTGGATTCAAAAGAAAGCAGGATGGCACTTATTGACGAGAATAGAACATTGATATATTCGGATATGGATATGCCAATAGATGATGTATTGTTTGATGAGATTACTTTGGAAAAAAGTGGTTATCATATCTATACAAGAAATGATAGGTATTATCTGAATGTAATGAGTGTTATCAATATAAGTTTTCTTCCTAGTAAAATGAGGATGGAGACGATAACAGATATTACCCAGGTGTATGTGGAAAGGAATCAGATGTTTCACACTTACCGGATGATCATATTGATTGTACTTGGCTGTGTAGCTGTAGTGGCACTTGCTATTTCTTATTTTCTCACAAGATCGGTAAGACAGTTATCAAAAATGGCGAGAAGTTTTGCAAAGGGGAATATGGAAGCAAGATCATTAGTGAAAAGCCAGGATGAAATAGGAACTTTGGCAAGGGATTTTAATGAGATGGCAGACAAACTTTCAGACCGTATGTTGTCTTTGGAAGGACAGGCAAAACGCCAGGAGGATTTTACTTCGGCATTTGCCCATGAATTGAAAACACCGCTTACCTCCATTATTGGTTATGCGGATATGATCCGTTCCATGGAGCTTTCGGAAGAGGAAAGGATTAAAGCGGCAGGGTATATTTATTCCCAGGGTAAGCGGCTGGAAGCACTGTCTTTTAAATTACTGGAACTGCTCGTTATGAAAAAGCAGGATTTTGAATTTGTGAATTTGGATGCACATTATTTCATACAGACGGTGTTTGACCTGGCTGAAGTTGGAGTTCTGGAAAAAGGGCTGGTGCTAAAAATGAAGGCAGAGCCAGGAAAGGTATATGGAGAAAAGGATTTGCTGATTTCTTTATTTGCTAATTTGATCGATAACAGTAAAAAGGCTTCCGATGCCGGAGAGGTTATTTGGATAGAAGGAAAAGAAGGAAAAGAAGGTTATGAGATTACGGTGAGGGATGAAGGAAGAGGAATTCCGGAAGAGGAACTTGGCAAGATAACGGATGCATTCTATATGGTAGACAAATCCCGTTCCAGAAAAGAAGGCGGTGCAGGACTTGGAATGACATTATGCAGCCAGATCATCCGACTGCATAATGCGAAATGGAAGATAGAAAGCAGGGTAGGGGAAGGAACCAGTATCATGGTAACCTTTTTAAGGAGAGGATAAAATGAGAAGAATTATTAAATGGGTGATGACGGGAATCATAGTAATCCTGTTTGTGCCGGGGATTGTATTTTTTCCAGAATATATAGTGAAAGGCAATGACGGAAAGTACCTTGATGATTATCAATTATATGAACAGGATATTGTAGAAACTGGATACACAGCCCTATCTCTGGAAGAAAAACTGGAGATGCTGACAGCACCAGATAGCCAAGAGTATTCGATTGTAGATGCCTATACGGTATCCTATACACTGGAAAATGATCCCCAATTGTTTACGGAATTGGAGAAACAGCTGTATTTATTGGAAGACAGGAATTTGATACCGGTGATCAGTGACAAAATTGATTGGGAAGAAGGGTTAAATTATGCCAATCTGGTTGCACTCACAGTAGATTATAAACCGGGAAAAGCCCTGTCTGTCTGGCAAATATCTTATTCGCAAAAGAGTGATGATGTAACTGACCTTTTTTGTGTAGTGGATGCCTCAACTTATAAGATATATGAAATAAATGTTACAGGTGAAAATTGTGTAGCGGAATTTGAAGATGCATATATCCGTTATATAAAAGAAACGGGACAGGATGATTACTCCTGTGCTCTGCAATGTGTAAATCAGTATTGGAGTTATCTTCAGGATAAAAACAGTAAAGATATAGATGTCAATTTATCTTATGAGACAGAACTGTATGAAGATTCTTATAAGAAGGTTTTGAGCGAGGTGTATACGGAAGACAGGAACTATTTATTGCAGTATTACTGGTCATACAGTGCTTTGCCGTTTTTGCAGATAAAATGGCTGCCATACTATGATGAAAATATCAATTATGACGAAATGAAATCATAGGGGCGGTAAATTATCAATAACTCTCAAAGATACAAAAATGATGCTTTTTTTCATATAAAAAGATACATTTTTTATTTATACTCAATATATTCCGAATGAAAGGAGGCATTATAAATGTTGCAAAAAGGAAGACGGAGCCGGAGAAAAGGGAGGATTTCACTAAAACGGAGGATACAATGGTTAGGTGCATGGTCTGCTGTATTGGCAGCAGTTACACTGATAATAGGGTTATTTGTCTTTAGCGTTTCCGGAATAAAAAATGTGTGTGATTCTGTTTTAGCGAAGCATTCGAACAAAGTGAAAGAATTTTCTTTGGATTCGTCTTCTGTTAGTGGCAAATCAGTGGATAAGAAGCCTATGGAGTATAGGGAACATGAGGATGTAACTGCTTTTTCATATAAAGATGAAAAGAATCTTTTATTGGTAAACAAAGAAAAAGTACTTCCTGAAGATTATGATGTTTCTATCGTATCTTTAAATAATGGACAGCAGGTAGCTGCTGATATATATGATGATTTGCGGGATATGTTGTTTACCGGGGAAGAGGAAGGCGGATTATCTTTTCTGGTGGCAAGCGGATACCGTACAAAAGAAAAACAAATGCAGCTGGTAGAAGAGGAGATTATTAAAAATCAGTCATTTGGAATGACCTATGAGGAGGCATATGAAGATGCAATGCTTACAGTAGCCCCTACCGGTTACAGTGAACATGAAACTGGTCTGGCAGTAGATATTGTGGCGGTTTCAAATCAAAGACTGGATGACACCCAGGAATATACCCGTGAAAATCAATGGTTAAGGGAAAACTGCTATAAGTATGGATTTATTCTACGCTATCCGAAGGATAAGGAAGATATAACAGGATTCTCTTATGAATCATGGCATTTCAGATATGTGGGAAAGGAAGCAGCAAAAGAGATAACCGAAAAGGGAATTACATTGGAGGAGTATCTGGAAGGGGGATGATCATATTTTATCCTTTGGAAATCCTGTGGCAGATTCACTCTGACAAGGATTCCCAAATTTCATAGAGCCGCTCCAGTTCTTTATTGGCTGCTTCTTGTTTTTCAGAAATTTCGGTAAGCTTTGCTGCATTGACAGCATTTTCAGGAAGGGACATCTCCTCTTCCAAATCGGATAAAAGATGTTCTAATTCTTCAATTCGATTTTCTGTTTTTTTGATATCGTTCTGGCGTTTTCGCTCTTTTGCCTGTTCCTCTTTAGAACGTTTCCAGTCTTTTTTATTTATGGTCTCTTCTTTGGAAACTGTGGTTTTTTCTTCTTCTCTGGAAGTAGATACCAGCTGCTGTTCAATATAGTAATCGTAGTTTCCGATATAGGAAGTAATGTTTCCATGATGAAGATCCAGAATTCTTGTGGCAGTCTGGTTAATAAAATATCTGTCATGGGAGACATAAAGGATAGTACCAGTATAATTTTTCAGGGCATTTTCCAGAATTTCTTTGGAAGTAATATCTAAATGGTTAGTGGGTTCGTCAAGAATTAAAAAGTTGGCATTTGAAAGCATCAGTTTTGCCAGACTGACCCGCCCTCTTTCGCCACCGCTTAAATCCTTGATTTCTTTAAATACATCTTCTCCCGTAAATAGAAATGCAGCTAATACGTTACGGACTTTTGTATTTGTCATGTTTGGATAAGCGTCATGCAGTTCATCAAAAATGGTCTTATCAGGATGCAGTACCTGATGTTCCTGATCATAGTAACCGATATATACCTGTGCACCTAGGACGATTTTGCCACTGTCTTTAGGCAGAAGGCGGTTAATAATTTTTAAAATAGTGGTTTTTCCGGTTCCGTTATTGCCAATCAGTGCAACCCGTTCCCCACGTTTGATATCCATTCCTATATTGGAGAAGAGAGTATGTTCACCATATGATTTGGCGAGTCCCTCAATAAGCAGGACATCATTTCCGCTTTCTATCTCAGGTGTAAGCGTAAGGCGCATTTCATCATTGACTGTCTGAGGTTTTTCTAAACGGTCTATTTTTTCTAATAATTTTTCGCGGCTTTCTGCACGTCTTATAGATTTTTCACGGTTAAATTGTTTGAGTTTTGTAATAACCTCTTCCTGATGCTTGATTTCTGCCTGCTGGTTCATATAGGCACGATATTTGGAAAGTCTGACTTCTTCCCGTTTTGTGGCATAATAGCTGTAATTTCCGTGGTAAATGGTACTCCTGGTGTTTTCCAGTTCTACTATCTTGGTTACTATTTTGTCCAGAAAATATCGGTCATGTGAGACAATGATGACAGCACCGTCATAATTGCTTAAATAATTTTCCAGCCAGGAAATGCTGTTCAAATCCAAATGATTTGTAGGTTCATCGAGCAGAATAACATCCGGCTTGGAAAGAAGAAGACGTCCTAAAGATACTCTGGTTTTCTGTCCTCCTGAGAGCTTGGAAACAGGCCGGCTAAAATCTGATTCCTCAAAACCAAGACCTTTTAAAATACCGGTAATCTGGCTTTTAAAAGCATAACCGTCCAGCTGCTCAAAGGTATGATTCATGCGGGTATAGCGATCTAGTGCATTTTCTAATTCCTGACCCTGCAAATGTTTCATTTCCTGTTCCAGACTGCGGATTTGTTCCTGTAAGTCTATAATATTTTGTTTTACACTCAATAGTTCTTCAAAAATAGTCTTGTCATAGAAAGAATCCTGGTGCTGGGCAAGATAACCTACCGTAATGTCTTTACCGATAATAACCTGCCCGTCATCAGCTTCTTCTTCTTTCATGATAATTTTGAGTAACGTAGATTTGCCTGCACCGTTGATTCCAACAAGTGCAAGTTTTTCTTTTTCTTCTATATGAAAATTAATATTGTTTAAAATCTCGGTTATGCCATAAGCTTTTGAGATATTTTGACATGCCAGTACCATAGTTTTCATTCCTTTTATGTTGTATAGTTTTTTTCGTAAGTATTATATTTCGTAAATATATTGTGTAGCGGAAATATCATTTTTTGCTTCATTTTTGATTGACAGATCCGGTGGTGTGACAGACACCCGTGTTTTTTCCGGAATAGAGCTGGTGATAAAAGCACCGCCGCCTATAACGGAATCTTTGCCTATGACGGTTTCTCCGCCTAATATTGTGGCATTGGAGTAAATGGTAACCCTGTCTTCAATAGTAGGATGGCGTTTGATACCTTTAAGATGCTGACCGCCTCTGGTACTTAGTGCACCCAGGGTAACACCTTGATAGAGTTTTACGAAATCGCCAATAATAGTAGTTTCTCCGATAACAATGCCAGTACCGTGATCCATAAAAAAATATTTTCCGATAGAAGCACCGGAATTGATATCAATACCGGTCTTGCTATGTGCATGCTCTGTCATGATACGTGGAATAAATGGAACTTTCATCTGGTATAATTCATGAGCGATACGGTATACAAAAACAGCATAAAAACCAGGATAGGAAAAGATGATCTGTTCCTTGCTGGCAGCGGCTGGATCTCCGTCATATCCAGCCTGCACATCTAAAAGAAGAAGTTCCTGTATTCCGGGAACGGCTTCTAAAAAAGAGCAGCAGATGTCCTCTGCTTCAGACTGAACCGCAGGTGAAGCTGCGGATAAGCCGGCTGCTTTATCATAGGCAAGAGCTAAAGCAATCTGCTTTTTCATCTTGTAATGAAGTCCAGCAAGCATCTGTCCTGTATAATATTTGGCATTATTGACATCTACAAGTGATGTACTGAAGTATCCTGGAAACATCAGCTGTTTTAAATCATTTAAGATGTCTATTATGATATCCCTGGACGGAAGCATTTTTTCGGATTTACCAAGCAACAGCTCCGACTGGATATAATTATGGGTGATTGCATTAACGATATCAGGTAATGCATGGTTAAATTGTCTGTTCATTTTATCCTCCAAAGAGATTACTCTTTATTATTAATGTATGCCTTAGTATAACATAGGTTATGAAAAGAAAAAACAGATAATTTGAGAATCAGGTTCTGTAATAGGTCCAAATTTTAAAAAGTACTTGAAAAATATATAGCAGGTGATAAAATAATAAAAATTTCAAAAAATTTTAACATTTTTGTTTGCTAAGTAATGGGGATTCATGTATAATAGATTTACTATTATGATAATAAAAATTGGGAAAAGAGGATTGTTATGAAAAAAACAGTGGACGTGAACAATATTAATCCATTTTTGATGTCTACAATCAGTGTTTTTGAAACGGTTACCCAGATGAAGCTTACAGTAGGACGTCCAACGTTGGCAGATTTTGCATTTAATAAGCTGACGTATACCATTACAGTAGGTGTTGTTGGACAGATGAAAGGACAGGCAGTGCTGGCAATGGATGTAGAAAGTGCAAAAGAGATTGCCAGTAAGATGATGTGTGGTATGCCGGTGGCAGAATTAGATGACATGGCAGCTTCCGCATTGAATGAGCTTAGTAATATGATTATGGGTAATACAGCTACAGTATTTTCAACCCAAGGCAAACTGATTGATATTACTCCACCAATTGCTATGTTGGGAACGGATTTAAAGATTAAAATGGATATTCAGCCGATTTGTGTTCCGTTAACATTTGACGGCAAAGAATATTTACAGTTATACATATGTGTATACGAGGAGTAAGGGTAAAGGATTTAAGAAAGGCAGATATAACATGAGTAAAATTATTGGTAAAGGTATTACTTTTGATGATGTATTGTTAGTACCGGCATATTCAGAAGTAATTCCGAATGATGTAGATTTGAGGACACAGCTTACAAAGAAAATTCAGCTGCATATACCTTTGATGAGTTCAGGCATGGATACCGTTACTGAACACAGAATGGCAATAGCGATGGCAAGACAGGGTGGAATTGGTGTAATCCACAAGAATATGTCGATTGAGGAACAGGCTGAAGAGGTTGATAAAGTTAAGCGTTCCGAAAATGGTGTCATTACGGATCCGTTTTCACTTTCTCCGGAACATACATTGGATGATGCAGACAAATTAATGGCCAAGTTCCGTATTTCAGGTGTGCCGATTTGCGAGGGAAGCAAATTAGTTGGTATTATAACAAATCGTGATTTGAAGTTTGAGACAGACTATACGAAGAAGATTAAAGAATCTATGACTTCGGAAGGATTGATTACAGCAAAAGAGGGTATTACTTTAGAGGAAGCAAAAAAGATTCTGGCAGCAGCCCGTAAAGAAAAACTCCCGATCGTAGATAATGATTTTAATTTAAAGGGATTAATTACAATTAAGGACATTGAAAAAACGATAAAGTATCCGAATTCAGCAAAGGATTCACAGGGAAGATTGCTTTGTGCAGCAGCAGTTGGTGTGACTCCTGATATTACTGACCGTGTAGATGAATTAGTAAGATCTAAGGTAGATGCAGTCGTTATTGACACTGCACACGGACATTCTGCTAATGTATTGAAGACATTTAAGTTAATTCGGGAGAAATATCCTGATTTACAGGTAATCGCAGGTAATGTAGCAACTAAAAGTGGTGCAAAGGCTATGATAGACATGGGTGTGGATGCAGTTAAGATTGGTATCGGACCGGGTTCCATTTGTACAACGCGTGTGGTTGCGGGAATCGGTGTACCACAGATTACAGCGATTATGGAAGCCTATGATATTGCCAAAGAATACGGAATTCCGGTAATTGCAGACGGAGGTATCAAATATTCAGGAGATATTACAAAAGCACTTGCAGCAGGTGCCAATGTATGTATGATGGGAAGCCTGTTTGCTGGTACGGATGAATCACCGGGTGAGTTTGAATTGTATCAGGGACGTAAGTACAAAGTATACCGTGGTATGGGTTCCATTGCGGCAATGGAGAACGGAAGTAAGGATCGCTATTTCCAGTCAAATGCCAAGAAGCTTGTTCCGGAAGGAGTAGAGGGACGTGTGGCATATAAAGGAACGGTAGAAGATACAGTATTTCAGTTGTTAGGTGGTCTTCGTTCCGGTATGGGATATTGTGGTGCAAAGACGATTGAAGATTTACATGCTAATGCACAGTTTGTTGAGATTTCGGCAGCTTCCCTGAAAGAAAGTCATCCCCATGATATTCAGATTACAAAAGAGGCACCGAACTATTCAGTAGAATAATAGAAAAGCATACAGTTTTTAGTGTATGCACTAGCCAGTGATAAAAGAGACAGCTAATAAAGTTTTTATTAGCTGTTTTTTGTATAATTTAAATTGACTTGGCAATCCTTATAAAGACAGAAAAAAGCAATCAATTTTTGTAAGGAGGAGTCATATGAAATTTAATGAAAGTAAAACCAAGGAGAATCTTATGAGAGCATTTGCCGGAGAGTCACAGGCAAGAAACAGGTATACTATTGCCGCAGAGAAAGCACATGAGAAAAATCTGCATGTGTTAGAAGAGGTATTTAAGTTTACAGCAGAGCAGGAAAAGGCACATGCGAAAGTATTTTATGAATTTTTGACGGAATGTTCCGGTGAAAATATTGAGATTGACGGCACATATCCGGTAGATATCAGCGAATCATTGGAAGAGCTTCTTGGTATGGCAGAGCATAATGAAAACGAGGAGCATGATCAGGTTTATAAAGAATTTGAACAGGTGGCAAAAGAAGAAGGATTTGATGATATAGCAAGGGCATTTTTTATGATTGGACGAATTGAAAAAGTGCATGCTGACAGGTTTGGGCAATTCAAGAAATGGCTACAGGATAACCAGCTATTTGTTTCAGATGTATCTACTACATGGATGTGTTTAAATTGCGGACATGTCATTGATACGAAATCGGCACCGGAAACTTGTCCGGTCTGTGGTGAAGACAAAGGATATTTCGTACGCATAAAGGTCGCACCTTACTCTTGTTAAATTCCTGTTTATATTACTAAAGCGGACGCTTCCATGGCGGGTGGAGGTGGACGCAGGAATCTATGGATATAGGGTTCTACGAAAGACGCGTTTGCACTCAATATTCCAACGTAGCGGGTACATAAGAGGCTATCCTGCGAGCAGGCTACCCTCTAAGTACCGACGTTTCCACAAGGTCTTTCTTAAGAACCCTATATCCATAGATTCCTGCTGTTCACTGATACAATAAAGTCGCCATGGAAGCTGTTTCTTGG
>CAJUFL010000085.1 GCA_910585605.1 uncultured Lachnospiraceae bacterium
ATGTATTGAATTTTCAAGGTGCATAAGCGAAAAATATGTGCGAAGTTTGAGTTATTTATCTATCTTTAAGTTAATTGATTTAAAAGTTTATTATTATATTTCTATTCCTTTTTTGATATTCAATATTGTTATTCCATAAATAATATTATCCTTTACAGAAAGTTCATTTACTATTTGGGACAAATCTTCCAATGATGATTCAGGATTATCTATCAAATCACCAAATTTATCCAATGCTTCATTTATTGTCATTCTCATTTTCTCCTTTCAAATTAACTTTGACGTTAAAATCCACAACTTGATCTGGTCTTCCATTAACAGCATACTGTATTAATGCTTCTTTAAAATCCTCTGCGAAAGGCTTATTAAATATCACATTTTTATCAAATTTAGAAAGCGACCACATAATGTAATCTTCAGAAGCACCCGGATCTATATATTCCATTATAGTAAAGTGTTCTTCTCCATTCCACTCAAATAAAAACATATAGTGGTCAAAATAATCTCTTCCTAAGTTTCCCAATTCCCACAAACACATATTTCTCTCTACATCTATTGTTCTGTAAATAGGATTTGCTATTAATTCCGACCACGGTCTCTTTATTCCTCTACTTACAAACTCTTTCATTTGTTCTTCAGTTAATTTCTCATTTACAAACGGCATACCCATTTCCTCCTTAAATTTTTTATCTTTAATATTATTTCTCCATAAATACTATTTATTACATACTTGTATACCTATAATTTTTATTTGATTTATCCTACAATTTTCTTTGAAAATCTATATCAACTTTTATATTACTTTAAGAATATCATCTATCGCCATACATTTACGCTCATTATCGGAGTTAATGTACCTGCTAGAAGATCACTAATATAAAGAGCATCTTTCCCAGTTACTTTTGAAACTATATCTGCTATCAACCACGCATTTTCACCATTAGATTTTCCTGAATATGCTATAACCGTAGTCCCTTTTGGTTTCGAAAAATCCATTTTTTATTTCTTGATGAAGATCGGAATCTTTTAACTTAACATCATCTAAAAGTCCATTATCATATCAATTACCCTGCCCTTGTATACAAAAGCAAAATACTCATCCACAAAGTTATCCCTGTCTGTATAATACTTAAACAGTATATAATCCTTCTCCTTGTCGATTGTCCATATTCCTGGTGTACGTTCTTTTTTATACCCGGGTATCAAAAAACTTCTCTTCTCTCCTCTCCTTCTGGTACACGCTCGTTAATATAAGCCATTGTCTTTTCCCCTTTTCATTTTATACACCCATCTTCAACTTACAATTCATACACATTTTACCTGCTATTGAATCTTTCACAGAAATCGTATTTCTATATATTTAAACTTATTTTCGCACATATTTCACTGCCTATGCCTACCTAAAAAAACAACGCCTGCCAAATAGCCTAATTTATCGTATCCGGTTTAAAACATAACAGCCGAATTCCATCACGTTTTTCGACTGCTAATACATCCACCAGTTCTCCGATTCTGACCCTGTATTTATTTTTGTCAAATGCCTCTCCCCTGCATACCGCAGTCCGGTATTCACAACTTTCAAAATCGTAATAATCTATACTGGTTGTCATGCCATAACATGGTAAGACATTCTTAACATATCCTTTTATCACAAATACCTGTTTATATCGTTTTAAATTGTACTTATCACAAAAGAGCAGAATCAGCATTCCTATTAAACAACTTATATAAAAAATAAAAAACACTAAAAATGCATCCATATTACCAGTTGTGATCCCAGTAATCAAGCTTGATACTAACGTATAACCAAATAGCACAGTAAGAACGATAAAACCACCCCATACCTGTTTCTTTTTCTTTTTTCCATCTCTCTTTTCATCCTCAGTTAATGTCCTCACATTTGACATACTTCTCAATTGCTCTTTTACATCCTGACTTAATTCTTTTGTAGCCGCTCAAAATTTTTGTCAAAGTTTCTCAAAATAATTGACAAAAAAGAGAACGAATAAATATGCAAATATTGCGCATATTTATTCGTTCTCTTTTTATACAGCCGGAACTGTGAAATTAAAGCACACCTTCTATGAAACTTTAATAAAAGTATACCACATACTTATTCTATAACCTTTCAATTTTTTATTCAACCTTTTTTTGAATCTGATTTATTTCATCTGGTACATATTCTAAAATATCCCCTGGCTGACACTCTAGCAAATTGCACACTTTGTTTAATGCCTTTTGCGTCAAAAGTTTATTATCCCTCATTTGTTGTAATTGTGCTTCTGTGAAAATTTTTTCTTTTCTTATCTTATTAGTGTTATATCCTACATTTTTCAATGCTAAAAGTAAATTGATTTTATATCTAATCAAAAAATCACCATCCCTTCATTAGACATAATACCATTAAATTACATCAAAATTAAGTGTAAATATACACAAAAAAATAATGTAAATATTGTGTACTTTGTCAATAGAATTACACTAAAATATAATGTAATATATGTGTATAAGATAAAGCAAGGGCAACGACCTAGCAAATCAAAACCCTTGCAATATCTTAAATACAACAGAATAGGGGGTGTTAGTCATGTATACCGATTACGGTTACATTGGAAAAGCCGATAACGTAACATATGCTACCGAGCAGGAAGCGTTAGAAGCCAATCCAGACAACTAACCAGATGGGGCATAGCCAAGAGCTTGTAAGTCCCCATTACCAAACCCTATTGGCAACCAGTAAAGGCGGTTGTATATATATATTATATCAGACCGCCGCAAAAAAAGAAAGGTGGTAATTATGGCTAAAAAAATGAACGTTTTACAAAAGATTGATAACGGAATCTTGCAGGCAAAGGAATTGCAACGGAAAGTAGAGCAAAACACCATCATAGAGGAAAAAGCGATCCAGTTAATATCCGAGTGCAGGTTTAAGGAAGCTATGAAATTATTGGAAAGAAAATAATTCTCAGAATCTATTATAAAGGCTAAATTAATTCTGGCTACTTGTAAAAATGTAGTCCCCAAAAAGCAGAAAGGATGACTTATATGAGTGCAATAGATGATATTAAATTCACTGTTATTTCCAACTGTGTAGCATCTGATTTACTTTCAATAGAACAAGACGATTATACAGAAATAATAATGAAGATGAAAAGCCTTCCACGACGCAATCTGGAAAGTGTTCTTGAAATATTAAACATGCATGTTGTAGGTAACATAAACAGTAAAAAGAAAGTAAACAAACACTCTACAACAAGCGATTTCAAAATAATTAAAAACAACTCTCTTTGAATTTACAGAAATACTCCTGTTATAATAGCGTTATAACGCGTAATAACGCGAGTATTTCTGTTTTAGTGTAAAAGTATCCTTAGACTATTATCTAAAGCGAATTTGAGCCTTTTAAGATATTTTTTATCTGCTTCACTGTCAAGTTGTACTTCTTTGATAATTCTCCAAGGTTATAACCATTATATTCCTGGAAAATCAGCCTGTTTCTTGTGCTGCTTAATACACTTTTACGCATAGGAAAATAAAGTTCATCCCCCATAGCATATTGGCAGAGTTTTAAGAAATTATCCAATCCAATCAAACTAATAACAGGCTGGTAAGTTTCTGGTATATCAGATACATGCACATTTTTCAGAAGTTCGTTATCATCCATCCGCATCACCCCTCACACCATAATTGACAAAATCAGCTTCACTTAAATTCAGCATCCTGCAAATCTTTTTCTGAATATCATTTAATTGGATGTCGGCTTGTAAAGATGGCTTCACAGAATTAACAATAGGCATCATGCCATTTATGGCAGGAGTGTTTGTCAATGCGACAGAATGAATCTGCGAAGCCTTATGGTCTTTTTTCCGCACCATCACAACAGGGGAAAGATACCTATATTCCCTGTTCTGTAAATAGTCCTTTGCCCTTTTCGTCCATTCCACCCTTGCAAAGATACCATCACTTTTCAAAACAAATTCTTTTATCCATCCCCCTGCCGGGGCTTGCATGTCCCTTAAAGTCTGGTGTTCATAATCAATAACAATGTCAACCGCCCTATGCTCCATGTGTTCCTTCATCATTCGGAAACTTTCGCTGTCTACTAAGAAATCACCTTTTTCTGACGATATATAGCCCAACGGAAGCACCCTGATATATTCAGGGGCTTCCGTCAGGTTTGCCGTCTGTGACAATATTTCTGTATACACTTCCATATCAATCACCTTCTATCCTTTGGCTGTTCCCTCTGCTGTTCCGGTACTTCCATAGGCTAACTGCCATAAGCCAAAGCCGACATTGTACCTTGCCTTGATTCCATAGATGACTTCATCATCAAAGAAAACATTGTCATCATTCTCTTTGTTCTTGCATACCAGCTTCGCCTTTTCCCTTTCCTGGAACACAAACGGCTTGATATAACGTTTTGTGCAGAATAAGTACCACTGTTCTGCGTAATCCGATAATTCCGGGACAACCAGAAGGTCACAGGTGTTCTTGTTTACATTGGAGCTTCCTGCAATCAAATCTGCAAATAAAAGTTCCCTTGCAACAGCTTCCTTCTGTGGGGCAACCACCAGAAGGTCAGGGACAATGTTGAGCGACCTGTGCGATTCACCTTTCACCGTCATCATCTGCGACCTTGCTTCTGCATAGGATTCGGCATTCAGCTTTTTATTTCCCATGTTGGACTGTACAGCTTTATCTTTTCCACCCATAGGATGCTTGTTACTAAAAAAGCTGACACCATCATAGCATTTTTGGTTAAATCCGTCACCAAGCAGGTCAAAAGCCAGGGAATCAGGATGCTTCTTTGCAGATAACCCCATCTCAGAAATAAGCGGAGTATAAACCCCATACTGGTCATCTGCAATGTCATTCACAGGGATTTTTGTTGTCAACTCGAAGGTTCTGTTCTTGATTACATAGTCATGTGCAATCAGGTTTTGGATTTCCCTTGAGCCAATCCATTCCCTCATGTTCGGAATCTGCCCCATCCATGCATAAGTTGTTTCCCTTGTTTCAGATGGCACGGTCATGGCGATTTTAGGGTGGTTCACAGGGGTTTCACTGAATGCCTTGTTAAAAGCTGCTGAATATCCAACAAATAAACCGTTTAGGTTCTGTCGATTTATTACCATTCCAGCTCACTCCCTTCACTGATGCTTATTTTCACAAGGACACGCCCATCCTCACCTACGCTTAAAACTTCGCCAGCCTTTGTCGTGTTTATGTTGTCCAGTGTCACGGAATTGCTTCCGTCAAAATAGCAAATCCGCCCAATATCGGTGTCACGGATTTTATGCTCCGGCAGTTCCGCATTGTTGATGATGTAGATGCCGTCTTTGCAGATTGCCGATTTTGCACCATGCTCATCCGTTACGATTCTGATAGCACATCCAATGGCATAATAGCCGCCCTCTTTTTTTGCCTTGCTTGCCTGTAAGGTTCTGGTGTTTACGACAACCAAATCACCCTTTTCAACTGTTTCCCCTTTGGCAATAGGGAAAATGGAAACTTTCTGCCCTAAAAGGTTCAATAAAAACTGTTCATTTCTTAATGGTCTTTTCATAATGATTTACCTCCGCTTCATTTGGTATAATATCATTATAGAAAATATTCACGGAAATTTTTAGGGGAAGTATTTCCCTTAAAATAAATATTTATTATTATGGATTATTTATAACCCAAATAGCAAATCACTTTATACATAAAAATGAATATTTGCTATTTTGTATGGATTACTTATAACCCTAAATTGTCGCTTTGCTTTATACGAACATACATTCTCAAAAAGTGGCTTAAACCCTTGAAAAAAGGGCAATAGGACATACTATTTTCAAAGTGTCATTTTGTCCATTTGAAAAAAAGATATTTGCACTTTATTTCTGTAAAAAAATAACGCTAGCTTTATAAAACGTTATTTCCTATAACGCCCATTTTATAAGACTTTTTCCACTTGAATAACGAAAAGTAAATCAAAAAAATGACACATTAACGCTACGTTATAACGTTTTGAAAAATACCCCTTAAATTGCAACACTCTTTATCTGGTGTTTTTCCTTCTTTAATAATTGTGTAAAAAAAGAAACCCCTTAAAATAAAAGGTTTCCCTATCCTATTTCCTTTTTCTTTTATTATTTCAACCAATTATCAGACAATTTTATCCATTCTCAAAATTGCTGTCAAAGATGCTTCATTTTTTCTCTATTAAATTCGCTATATCCCTTTATTTATCGGGGTTTCCCGGCATTTCCCACCTCCTCACGGATGTTCCCACTTATAAATCCCTTTTTGTCATTTATTCTGTTGAGTTACATCTTTTTCCCCTGCCATAATATCCATCCTCTTATTCCTTTTTCATTTAAGCTTTCGTCCTCGTTTCATTGTATTATTAATATCTTCACTATATAAATTTAATTACAATTATAGTTTTGTAGGGATGATAGCTATAATTTTGCATAAATCCTCTTGGGATATTTTTCCACCTTTAAACTCATCTTCTATCAAATCATCTGTTGCTTCTTTCTTCTCCTTCTGGTACAAATTCGTCAATATACGCCATTATTTTTTCCACTGCATCTGCTTTTATTTCTTGAAATTATCAAAAAGCCATTTCATACCATAGTAAATCATCGCTTCTAATGCAACAAGGATGTATAAGATACTTCTGCTTCTAATACCCAACGACTGTCCTATCATAACTGCAATAATCCCGGTAATTCCTACAATCACCCAGATTATTATATTTCCTCCGGTATTATTTTTTTCTTCATCATTTTCTTTCACAATCATCTTCCCCTTCCTAATAAGGCAGCTTTTGCCTTTATCAAAAACTTATTATATGTATATGTTATTAACACTTTCTGTATAAAGTCATTATCTGAGGATATATCATTTACCTCTTTCAAATTCTTCAATTTTGTATTATATTTTTTAATTATCATATAATCAAATCGTTTTTCATTACGCTGTTAGTACGTTTAATTTCGTGCCACAGTCCCTCTTGCTTTATTCCAACCATTTCATTTTTTCCACTGCTTTTTTTGTTAATGCATACAATTCTTCATCTGTCATCGTATAATATTTTCATCCACCCCTTCCCCAGTCAGTGCCATTGTACGAAAGCCGTCCAGAGCCCCTTCCGTATGGTTCTCCACTTTATGTACCGTCAGGGAACACAGCACAGAATCTGCTTTGATTGTCTTTAATACCTCTATCCATTCCTCCTTTGTCATCCACTCTGATGAAAATTCCAGATAAAACTTATAATCGTCAAAGTATTCATCTATGGTTTCATCCACCTAGGAAGCATATTCATCCGTCAGCCTTATCATCACATAGTTGTCCACATCCATCTTCCCCTCTTCATTAGGCTGTTCTATTTTTTCTGACAAAGCCTTCGTTTCTATACCTCCAGAAATAATCCATTCATTTCTTATATGATTATAATCAATCTTCGTACAACACAATTCCATTTTATGCTACTTTAAAAATATCGTTTTGTCAATGACTAAATCATCTTATTTTACACATACTTAATCTTCAAAATCAAGTACCAATCAACGCATTCCCACAACTATATATTTTTTATAACAATTTTTAATTTATATCTTTATATTAAAAAACACAGTATAGACATTTTTAAAGCCATACTGTGTTCTTCACGTTATTAATTTATTTTATAAAAATAATTCCATCCTTCCCTGTAAACCTGTCATTTTTATTTGTATCATCTTTTACAATGGAATTAACAACTAAACAGGGAAAAATACATCCACTTAATATACTATATACTGCTAAAGCTATATTTCATCACTAATAACTATTTACAAAATCTTTTCTCACGAAGAATGAAAAAACCGATAAATCTCCTCTGCAACCTGTAATGTAATCCCCTTTACGCCCTCAAGCTCCTCCACCGTGGCATTTTTAATTTTGTCAATCTCCTTAAAATGCTGCATCAAAGCTTTTCGCCTTGCCGGACCAACGCCATTAATGTCATCCAGAATACTCTTTACCTGTTCCTTGCCCCGCAGCAGCTTATGATAAGTGATTGCAAATCGATGTGCCTCATCCTGTAATCTGGTAATCATGCCAAACACTTCACTGTTTCTGGGAAATGAAATTTCCTCATTATTATAGTAAAGTCCTCTGGTTCTATGATTATCATCCTTTACCATACCACACACAGGGATATCAATATTAAGAGTTTCCAGTACCTTCAGTGCAACATTTACCTGTCCCTTTCCACCGTCCATCATAATTATATCCGGATACACATTAAAACGCTCATCCGTAAAACGTCTGGTCAGAACCTCTTCCATGCTTTTATAGTCATCCGGTCCGGTTACGGTACGAAGCTTAAACTTACGATATGCATTTTTTCTTGCACGTCCTTTTTCAAACACCACCATAGATGCCACCGACTGATATCCGCTTGTATTGGATATATCAAATGCTTCTAATCGGTCAGCCTTCGGCAGTCCCAGCATATCTGCCAATTCCTTTGCCGCACCAACTGTACGTGCTTTCTCCCTTTTGATTTTTTCTAAATCCCGCGAAAGAACCACCGCTGCATTTTCTTTTGCCAGATCGATCATTTTGGATTTCTCGCCCTTCATGGGTGTAATGATATGCACTCTGCCACCCCGGCGCTCCCCTAACCACTGTTCCAAAAGCTCCTGATCCTCCACTGCAAATTCCGTCAGCAGTTCATTGGGTACAAACGGTGTCCCTGCATAATACTGTTTCACAAAAGCACCTATAATCTGGGAACCCGTATCTTTTCCCGTCTGCTCTATATGAAAATGTTCCCTTCCAAGCAGTCTTCCATCTCTGACAAAAAAAACCGAAACCACAGTCTCTTCATCCTTTCTTGCCATAGCGATGATATCCCTGTCAATTCCGCCTGTCTTCACCACACGTTGAGAACCCGTCACATGCTTTACACTCTCTATCAAATCCCTGTACTCTGCCGCCTCTTCAAATTCGTACTCTGCCGCTCTTTCCTTCATTTTATCTTCCAGTTCACGCAGTACCTTTTTATAGTCTCCGTTTAAAAAAGCGAGCAGTCGGTTAATCCGTTCTCCGTATTCTTCTTTGGAGATATATCCCTGACAGGGACCTGCACACTGTTTCATCTGATAATATAAACAGGGTCTCCCTTTTCCGGTTTCCTTCGGGAGCGATTTATTACAGGTTCTGATACCATAAAGCTTTTTCACTAACTCTATCGTGTCTTTTACGGCACCCCCGCTTGTATAGGGACCGAAATATTTTGCACCGTCTCTTTTCATCTGCCTGGTCATCAAAACTCTGGGGAAATCTTCCTGTACCGTCACTTTCATAAAGGGATAACTTTTGTCATCCTTTAACATTGTATTATATTTCGGGCGATGCTCTTTTATCAGGTTATTCTCTAATACCAGTGCTTCTAACTCCGAATCCGTTACAATATATTCAAAATAATGAATCAGGGTAATCATTTTCTCAATCTTAGGTCCCCTGTTATTCACCTTCCGAAAATAAGAGCTGACACGGCGTTTCAGATTAATTGCTTTTCCCACATAGATAATCTCGTCATCCTCGGCATGCATCAGATAAACGCCCGGCTGTTCCGGAAGCTTCTTCAATTCTTCCTTTAAATCAAATCCATCTTTCATACTATTTCCTTTTCTAAATTCTTGTTTAGCTTACTGGGGACGCTTCCATGGCGAGTGAGGACGGACGCA
>CAJUFL010000086.1 GCA_910585605.1 uncultured Lachnospiraceae bacterium
CTTTTCTTACCGGATGGTAATAAATGTTTTAAAGTCCAATAGCTAACCGGTCACATAGTACCAGCCGTGCCGCCCGCAGGGCAGAAATTCTTGTCCATTCTGCCAAGAAACAGCTTCCATGGCGACTTTATTGTATCAGTGAACAGCAGGAATCTATGGATATAGGGTTCTTAAGAAAGACCTTGTGGAAACGTCGGTACTTAGAGGGTAGCCTGCTCGCAGGATAGCCTCTTATGTACCCGCTACGTTGGAATATTGAGTGCAAACGCGTCTTTCGTAGAACCCTATATCCATAGATTCCTGCGTCCGTCACCAACTCGCCATGGAAGCGTCCCCCTTACTAAGATAAACAGGAATTTTCTTTATATGATCTGATAGCCTGCCTCAGAAAGCACCTGCAAAGCTCTTTCATAGTCCTTGTTTTTTGTCAGTATATAGTCGGTATTAAACGTTGAAACTGCAAATATTCCTATTTTACTTTCTGCAAGCAGCAAGGCTATTTTTGACAAAATACCGATTAATGAAAAATCCAGAGTTCCTTGTATTCGAAAGGCTTTCCACCCATCCTCTCTTTCTATTACATTGGCTGGACATTTTTCGGTAATACATACAACAGATTTTTCTTCATCCGTTTTCTCTATGAAACAATATTCCGATTCTAAATCAATTTCTGAAAAATCTTTCACTTTACAAATACTAAAATTATAATCCAGTCTCTTTAATTTCATAAATACACTCATTCTTTGATTTTTATAATATTATTAAATGTTCTATTTCCAATTCCATAATGCTGTTCCTTTGCCGGAACAAAAAAAGCTGTCATATCCGCTTTCTCCATCTCAAGAAGCCAAAGCTTTTTATCGATACCACCTGCATACCCTGTCAGATTCCCTTTTGTTCCAACCACTCTGTGGCATGGTATCATCAAAGATATGGAATTATGACCAACTGCACCTCCAACTGCCTGAGCGGACATATGGCCCTGCCCTCTTTGCTTTGCAATTTCATTGGCTATTTCTTTGTAAGTCATTGTCTCACCAAAGGGGATTGTAAGCATAATTTCCCAAACAGCTTTGCGGAATGGAGTTGTTTTCAGAGATAATAATGGCATAAAATCAGGTGCTTTTCCGCTAAAATAAATATCCAGCCATTCATCTGCCTGTTCAAAAACTGGCAGATTCTTTAACTGATATTCCCCTGTAAGCGTTGTACCAAAATATTTCTGCCCATCAAACCATAATCCAATCAATGCTTTTCCATCACTTGCAAGCGTAATTCCTCCAATAGGTGAATTATAATGATGAATATATTTCATCGTCCGCACCTCCACCCTTGTAACCAATTTTGTTTTCAAACGCTGTTTGTTGCGATAGCCGCCGTGTATGCAAGCACCCACGCTTGACTCGTTATTCGCACAAGTCGATTGCCTGCTTACCCACCTATTTACTCACATGCCATTGCAACGCGATTTTAATGCACGTGACACACCTTATAAGCAGATTTTAATGTGGGCAAATTCTGTCTCACCGCTTTCATATTCTACTTTACTCTACTGTATCACTCTTCAAAATAAGAAATATATTTAATCTCATATTTACTGTCTGGAAACAGATACGTAAATAAATCCACAAAATAATCATCCGTCATGCTGGCCATAAAATCCACTACAATCTGATTGGACTCCGTCAGCTCCAAATAACTCTCATTTCCATAGGTTGCTGTATTTTCTTTCACAAAATGGATGTGATGCTTATAAATAATCGTATTTTCATTTCCTGATTGCAGATCTGCCAGAAGCTTTTCATACATTAAATGAAACATTGGACGAATGCTGTCTTTATAAGTCTTTTCCACTACTTCATTAAAATAAATCTTCTGGTAGTTCTCTTTTTTGGTTGCCTTGATTGCCTTGTAATATTCATTACCCATCACAATACAATCTTTTCCATAGCTATTCTCCACAATATTTACGATCAGATTATTAATAATCTCAGGATTACTTTTCCCAAATGCCTGTTCGTCAAAAATACTGTCATCCTCCATCAGATTGGCTCGTTTAGCATCCTGCCTGTCTTTTCCCAAATATGCAATCATATCGCAAATCCGAACAACGCATGCCTCTAATGTATAGGGTACCAGCTTTCCAATTGCCTGTTCGTCTACATAACATTTCTCATACTTTTTTTCAAAATCCGAGAAATCTCCCATTCCTACCGGCCGGTATTCCTGCATGGCAAACTCTCCGTTATGACAGAGAATTCCGTCCAATGTCTGTAGACTGACATTCCGGTTTAAAATCCCATCCAAAACCCGGACACTATGAACATTATGATTAAAATATCTTCCTGTATGTTCCTTTAGGCATTCATTCAAATACCGTTCCCCTGCATGGCCAAACGGTGTATGTCCAATATCATGTCCAAGTGCAATGGCTTCAATCAAATCCACATTTAAGCCCATTAACAAGCCAATATTTCTGGCAATCCTCGAAACCAGCTGGACATGCAATGCACGTCTTGTAATATCATCATTTTTATAAAAGGAAAAAACCTGAGTTTTATCCGCATACCGGTTATAATATGGGGTATGCATAATTTTCTCACAATCTCTGATATATGCCGGTCGCAGCAGTTTATTCCGATCCCAGTCCTGCTTTCTGCGAATCGCCTCCTCATCCCTCGCACGGTATGGATTCTGATATCCGTTTTTCCGATCCTCTAAAATTCTTTCCTGTAATTCCTTTGATAAATCATAATATTTTCTTTGGCTCATTTTTTCCTCTTCTGCTTTTTGATCACTAGGTATCACCTTATCATCAATTTATGTAACCACCGATAAAATCAAAAATCTTATTATAATAGGTATCCGGTTCTGCATATCTGCAATCCTCGTGTGTCCCTGTTGTAATGATCAGTACCTCATGAGGGGAAGCAATCGCCTGATCCAGTTCCTTTGTCATATCCTCTGTCACATAGGTATCATTTTGTCCGCGAATCAGCAAAATAGGCACGGAAGTTTTCTTCACCTGCTTTACAGCATCCGCTTCTTTCAGACTATATCCTGCCCAGACTTTCATAACAGGGTTTATCATATGTAAAAATGGAAATACCGGCCATTTTTCATATCTTGTCTTGTATTCCTTTTTAGTCACTTCCCACGCATTGTTGTAGGCTCCCTCTGCCACAATCGCTTTGACAGAGCTTTTAATTGGCTCTCCTGAAAGCATAAGCGCAGTATCAGCTCCCATATCTATTCCATGGATTACTATTTCCGCAGAGGGATTTGTCTCCAAAATAACATCCATCCAATTAATTACATCTAAACGGTCAAGCCAGCCCATACCAAGAAAAGAGCCTTCACTTTCACCATTCCCCCGTAAATCCAGCATCAGAATATTATAGCCTTCTTCATCATAATGCATAGCTATATCATAAATATCTTCCATATTACCGTTATAGCCATGTAAAATTACCACCCATTTGTCATTAGCAGCATCCGTCACAACCTGCCTCGCTACTAAAATACTCTTATCATCTGCTTCCAGTGTAAGCTTTTCCCTCTTTACCTTCGTCAGCCAGTCCTTAACCTTTCTATCTTCATTAGATTTGTTTGTACTGACAGCCCCTGAAACCGTCATGCCTGCCAGACATTGGCGATTCCCATTTCTTCCCCGAATCATCATATTTCTGGAAAGTAAAAAGCCTGCTACTGCGGTAACAATGCTAATTACCACTGCCAGCTTAACTATAGTCCAGATTCCTTCCAATATCGTACCGATAACATGACCTATTGTAATTTTGTCTTTGACAACTTCTATCGGCTTTAAGCTATTATCTACATATATGTTATCGTCTAAATCCAGTGATTTTTCCTTAGTATCTTCTCTTTTTTCTAATTTTTCCCCTGTTTCTGTTCCCTTTACACCTTTTTCTTTCGGCTTTTTTGCAGCTCTTTCTTTTGCAAGTCTTGTTTCTCTCTCTTTCGCTTCTTTTTCTTTCGCAGCTCGCATCTCTGCTTCTTTCTTCTCTTTTGCTGCTTTTTCCTTTGCAAGCCTCTCCTCTTCTCTCGCCTTTGCTTCCCTTTCTTTTGCAAGCTTTGCCTCTTTCTCCCGCTCCTTCTTTATTTTCTCAGCAGATTCTCTTAACACGTCTTTCTTTTCTTCAGCAGTTCTGACATTCTTTTCCTGCACCTTTTTATTAAGCTGCTCTTGTGCATCTCTTAATACCTTTGCCACTTCTTCATCTTTGACTTTGTCTTTTGCCTCATTCAAGTTCCTTCCTGTAAGAATCTTGTCCTCATTTTCCATACAGAACCTCCTAGTTTCCTCTTCCCATATTAACAGTACCTGTGAATCACTTCCAGTACTCTTCTCACCTCATCAATAGGAATCTGTCCCGGAGCTGAGCTCTTTCCTATAGAAGCAAATGTGACAGCTGAACCAAATATCTCTCCCGCCAGTCGGCTGATTACGCCTTTCCCACTCATAGACATGGTAATCACGGGCTTTATCCCTCCCATTATCTTATACTTCTGTGTTGCACAAAGCAATGTCAAAACATCGCTCTCACTTTGAGGCATAACTGCTATTTTAGGAATATCTGCCCCATTTTGATCCATAAAACATAAACGCTCCACAATCTCTTCTTCAGATGGTGTTTTATCAAAATCATGATTACTGGCAACCACATATACACCATTCTCATGGGCACTTTTACAAATTTGCTGTAACAGATTTGCTTCCTTATAAGCTTCTATATCTATTAAATCTATGTAACCACTCTGACATACTCTTTCACACAGACATCTGTAATCTTCACCGGAAATTTCTGCATTACCTCCCTCACACTGTGTCCGAACAGTAAATAATAATGCTATATTTCCTATAGTCTGACGCAATTCCCTCAGCTGACCTTCCATTTTCTTCCAGTTCTCCATATCTTCATACCAGTCTGCCCTGAATTCCACAATGTCGGGGGACTCTTTAGAAATTAATTGTGCCTGCAATAATATATTTTCCCTATTTTTTTCAACAATAGGTACACATATTTTAGGCATCCCATTCCCAATTTCCATTCCCCTTATTTTTACTTCTTTTTCCTCCATACAACTGCACATCTCCGATTATCCAATACTATATTTATCATAACATATTCATACAGAAATGGCTATTTCTTCATAAATTCTTAAGAAACAGCCATTTTACATTTTCCTATTCATCCCTTGCCATTAAACGTCTTGTTTCTAATTTTTTTACTGCCTGGTCAATTTGTTCCCGCATAGATTCCGTTGTGTTAGTGGTTTCTCCATAATTCAAATATGCTAATATGGTAAGCATTTCCGATTCACTATCAACAAAATATCCTGTTCCTTCCTGTTCCATACTCCCGACATTTTTAACCAGTTCCAGCATTTTATTAGGCAGCATCCTATAATCCCATGGACCAACCGTTCTTTCTAACATAACACTCGCCTCCACACCTTTTATTCCCTTAATAGTATACAATATTATCCATTATTTGGGAATACTTATTTCTTTTTCACCCGTTGAATCCATTCTATAAAATTCAGGACATTCTTATCATTTTCTTCGCAATTTCCTGGTAAAACGTCCCGCAATTTCCGATTCGGTGTATACTGATAATTGCTCTCTATAATCTGCCAGTCCCAATTTTTTTCCTTCCACAATTGATAAAGGTACTCCTTTAATTGGTCATGTTCATAAAATACTTTAATCGTAGAATCCATTCCGTATGAATACGGTGTGTGATTTTCAAGATAAACCCGCTTCGCAACATAGCCAGCCTTCAAATCAGAAGAAACAGCTGCAATAATATCGTAATAGCCCTCTTCTGCAATCCAGCAATGGAAATCAGAATCATATGATGCAAATTGTTCTTTGGTCAATTTAAACCCTATCTTTTTTTCCTCTCCTGGTTCTAAAAATACCTTTTCAAAAGCTTTTAACTCTTTCACCGGTTTGGACAGCGTAGAATATACATCTGATATATAGATCTGTATTACCTCTGCACCTGCTAATACTCCCGTATTTTTTAATCCTATTGAAAAATGCAGATCATCGGTGAACCATTCTTCTTCTATTTGAAAATCCTTTAATTCAAATGTTGTATAAGAAAGTCCAAATCCAAATGGATATGCCGGAAAAATCTTTTTCTTATCATAATAACGATATCCAACATAAATCCCCTCTCCATAATTCACTTCATATCCCTCTCCCGGAAAATTGAGAAATGTTGGAGTGTCCTCATAATGCTTCGGAAAAGTCAAAGGAAGCTTACCGGATGGATTCCGTTTTCCTGTCATCAAATCTGCCAAAGCATGTCCCCCTTCCATTCCCGGCAGGAAACATACAAAAACAGCATCTATAGCATCTGAGACTTCAGAAAAATCTATCGGACCGCATACATTTAATACAAGAGTCAGCCGGAATGAATACTGCTTTTTTAAACATTTTAATTGTAAAAGCTGTTCTACATCCTCCTTTTCCAGCACTAAATCTTTTCGATCATTTCCTTCCATGCCTCCTACTTTTGCAATATAAATAATATGACCTACTCCGTTTTTATCCAAATAATTCTCATCGTGGGATATAGAACTGCAATCCGAATGTACTATAACACTATCAGATCCTAATACAGTCCGCAACTCCTCTGCAAGATCAGAGGTTCGGTTGGTATGAATTCCTGCACTTCCGGTCCCACACTCCAGAAGCCTTTCTGAACCACTGCCCAGAAGAAGAATTTTTTCATTTTGTTTCAATGGAAATACATTCTTGTCATTTTTAAGAAGTACAATCCCCTCCACCGCAGCTTCATATGCTGCCTGTCTTGTCGCTTCTAAAAGAGAGTCTGACAAAAATGTTTGTTTTCCATCCACTGCTTTTACCAAGGGCACTGTGTACTCTCCTATTATCACTTCTTGCGTTTGTCCCAGCCTATCCTGCCTGCAATATTGAATCGTTCCAAGGAGACGTTCTACCGCCTGATTCAATACCTCCTCTGACAGTCTTCCCTCTCCAACTGCCTCTATAATCGGTTCACCAGAAATAGGTCCCGGCATGGCTAAATCATTTCCTGCCTGAATTGCTTCTATCGGATGATAAACTGCTCCCCAATCAGAAATCACACTTCCTTCAAATCCCCAATTTTCTCTCAGCTCTTCTGTCAAAAGCCAGTAGTTTTCTGTACATGGCGTTCCATTAATCCTATTATAAGCACTCATAACTGTCTGAACCTGCCCCTCTTTCACACAAGCTTTAAATCCAGGCAGATAAATTTCGTGTAGAGCACGCTCCGATATTGTTTCATTAATGCCCACTCTGTTTGTTTCCTGATTATTGGCTGCAAAATGTTTTACATTAGCAGCTACATTATATTCCTGTACTCCTTTTACTAATTCAGGAGCAAGCTGTGATACCAGACAGGGGTCCTCTGAATATCCCTCAAACAACCGTCCATTTAAAGGATCTCTATGAATATTTACATTGGGACTTCCCAACAGAATATCTATTCCAAATAATCTTGCTTCTGCCCCCAGAGCCTGACCTATTGTATGGACAATCTTCTTATTAAATGTTGCTCCCAGCAGCATTCCTGAAGGAAAACAGCCCGGTGCATAATCACTTCCCACTCTCTCCTCTAAATTTGTTTTAATCCACTGATATACTTCTTTCTCTTCACCTAGCAGCTTATCCGGAGTATAATAATTCTCTATCACTTTTGTCAATGTAGTGGAACCCATCATTCCATTAGTACTATTTGTGTCCTTTTCCAGCTGTGAATAAAAATCACCAAACAACTGTTCAAAATTCATTCCTGTTCCACCATCTAATAACTGTAGTCTGGGAATTCCCAGTCTCTCTATCTGGGTCATTCCAAAAAAAGTAGCACCATTCACCAATGCTGCTTTCTCTTCTAACGTCATTTTTTCCACTATGTCCAAAATATTAAAAAACTGTTCTGCCATACAAAATCTCCCATTATATATATTTTTTTTTGATTATACCAAATATATCTCTATTTATACATAGTAAATGCCATGAAATATACTTTATGGGTCCCTTATACATAAGTAGGTACCAAGTTAAAATGGCGGGATTCTAAATCTTACAAACCTTGGCTGCTATGCTATGCCAAGTGCGGTCACACAGTGGCATCACCTTCTCACACAAGTGTGCATAATTGTTTTTTATATCGTAGGAAATGCGAAGCAAATTTCTATAATATAAAAAAATAAAACTCTTAAAATATATATCTTAAGAGTTTTACGAGTACGTGCGTGAGAGGATTCGAACCCCCGACACCTTGGTCCGTAGCCAAGTGCTCTATCCAGCTGAGCTACACACACATATGAAGTTAAAGAAAACCTACTATAAAAAGCAGGCTTTAATGCCGGCGACCGGAATCGAACCGGTACGGGAGTATAAGTCCCGCAGGATTTTAAGTCCTGTGCGTCTGCCAGTTCCGCCACGCCGGCATACTTTATCGATTCACTATATAAACCGATAAATAATGGAACCTACAGGGCTCGAACCTGTGACCCTCTGCTTGTAAGGCAGATGCTCTCCCAGCTGAGCTAAGATTCCATATTGGGAGCAATATTTATAGAGAACTTGTCTCTTTTTTATATATGATTACTCATAAACGACCCGGATGGGACTCGAACCCACGACCTCCGCCGTGACAGGGCGGCGCTCTAACCAACTGAGCCACCAGGCCATATACTTTTATTTTATTACAATGAAACTCACTGTTGCTTGCATATGCCATCAACCTCGTTTCACTTTAACTAGTGATATTATATCACAATCTTACTCATTTGTAAAAGAACTATTTATAAACAATTATCATTTTATATAATGGACCATCAGGGACTCGAACCCGGGACCGATCGGTTATGAGCCGATTGCTCTAACCAGCTGAGCTAATGGTCCATAAGCCGATAGGGGGACTCGAACCCTCAACCTGCTGATTACAAATCAGCTGCTCTGCCAATTGAGCCATATCGGCATATTCTCTTCACTTATCAATTGTACAATTCGATTTAAACCCACTCCACTCGCTCAGGTCTCAAGCAAGCTTTTTCACTAGGCTCAGCGAGCTTCACCAAGTGTTCAATGCTACCAAATCGGCATATTGTAAAAAATGGAACCTACAGGGCTCGAACCTGTGACCCTCTGCTTGTAAGGCAGATGCTCTCCCAGCTGAGCTAAGATTCCATATGGGAGTAATATTACAGAGAATTCTTTTCTCCTTTATATATGTGATACTCACAAACGACCCGGATGGGACTCGAACCCACGACCTCCGCCGTGACAGGGCGGCGCTCTAACCAACTGAGCCACCAGGCCATATACTTTTATTTTATTACAATGAAACTCACTGTTGCTTGCATATGCCATCAACCTCGTTTCACTTTAACTAGTGATATTATATCACAATCTTACTCATTTGTAAAAGAACTATTTATAAACAATTATCATTTTATATAATGGACCATCAGGGACTCGAACCCGGGACCGATCGGTTATGAGCCGATTGCTCTAACCAGCTGAGCTAATGGTCCATAAGCCGATAGGGGGACTCGAACCCTCAACCTGCTGATTACAAATCAGCTGCTCTG
>CAJUFL010000087.1 GCA_910585605.1 uncultured Lachnospiraceae bacterium
CATATACCTGTGTGTAATCCATCCTTGTTGTTCCTCCTCTCAGATTTGTTCACAAAAAGGTGCAAGTGGTAATCCTGCCCCATTATAAACATTTACTTTTCCATAATTAAAATAACCATACCTGACATATACAGGAGACGCAGTTTTTTCATTCCAGACCGTAATCTGTTCGCCCTGAATCACTGCACTGGCAGGATACCAGTTCTCACCGTTTTCCGATAATTCAAACCCTACAGGCATTCCCTCAATTTCAGCCTCCCGAATATCCTGTAGTCCATTATCCATACTCTTTATCCCTCCATAAGTATTAACAAAAGTAAGCGAGACCTTATTTCGTATGGGCTCTGCAAAGCGAAAAAACATAGGACTTCCCTCAATCGGCTCCTGATAAATTTTTTCCAGTACCTGTAGTGCCAGTCTGGTTCCCGGTGTCTTTTTATCCGTAGGATGAATGTTGTCATACTCTCCCAAATCCAGCAGCACTGTCAGTACTGTATATGGAACCAGATGATACACATATTCCTGTGCGAGCCTTAGTTTTGCCCATGTATAGTCCTCTTCTTCATTTTTTGCAATAAACATTGGAAGCTGGACAATCACAAAGGGCAGGGAGGAATCCTGCCAGTCCTTCCGAAACTGAGCGATCAGCTGCAAAAGCAGACTATCATAGTGTTTCGTCTTTGTAGTATCTTCCTCACCCTGATAGTATAAAAAACCCCTAACAGTATAAGGATATACCCTGCTTATCATGGTAGTGTACAAACCACATGGACGATACAGGGATTTCCTTCCCATCGGAGGCGGCCACGGATACTCGCCAGCCTTCTCGTTTATTTTTTCCATCTTAATTCCCGGATTTTCCTTTTTTAGCTTTTCAACCCTGCAATTATACGCATCCAGACGCTGATTGTACTGTTCCAACGCAGTCTCATACTCTGCTTCCGTCTGGCTGTTGATCACATTTTCATATTCTTCCAGATATGGCTTTCCCTCCGGAATACTTCTCAAATTTTCTTCACTAAGCCAACAGGAAATAGAAGTACCTCCCTGATAGCAGTCTATAATCCCGATTGGAACTTTCAGCTGCTCATAAGTTTTTTTTGCAAAAAAATACGCAACTGCGGACATATCACGAAAATCTCCATCCCTGCACATATGCCAGCTTTGCGCCGATTCCTTTTCCAATACTTCATCATCAAGATATGGTGTTTTGATCACGTTATAATAACGGATTTCCCTATAATCCGCTTCTGCCAGTTCTTCCCCGCCAAAATCAGCATTCTGAACTTCCAGTTCCATATTTGACTGCCCGCCTGCAAACCATACCTCACCATATAAAATATTGGTAAACTCTACCACATCTGCATTGCCCGTAATTCTCATCACATATGGACCACCTGCCGGATGAGCCGGCAAAAATACACTCCATTTTCCTTCTGTCACCTCCGTGACAGCCTCTATATCATCTATTACAACCTGAACCTTTTCCTTTTCCTCTCCTGTTCCAAACACACATACTTCTTTGTCCCGCAAAAGAACCATATTATCAGAAAAAATACCAGCCGCTTTCATCTTTACCTCCTTTTGTCATATTCCAAAGTCCTGCTCCCATTGACGTCCGGTCAAACCGCCCGGCAGCCCATATCAAAAAACGGAGAGTGGCGAACAGGACCTTCGAAATACAACCACACACATTTATAAAGGGGGATATCCTAAGATATCTATTCTAAAGAATCCAGAAATTCCAGATTCTTTTTGATAAGTTCACAGCGCTGCTGTACACAAAGCACAGAACGCATTGGATCTTCAGGTGTATGGAATACATAATCCACCAGTCTGTCTATAGTTGTTGTGGCAACATGCAGTCTGGTATCTGATGAAGCATAATAAATAAATACTTCATTATTCTCGTTTACTACTGCACCATTGGTAAATACCACATTGCTTACATCACCGATCCGTTCCTCACCTAACGGAGCAATCAGGAATCCCGATGGCTCTGCAATCACTTTGGACGGCTCCTTTAAATCTGTTGCAAACGCATATATAACATAACGCAGACCTGCTGCCGTATTCCTCACTCCATGGGCAATATGAATGAATCCCTTATCTGTCTTAATGGGAACAGCACCAGCACCGTTTTTTGCTTCCGTTATCGTATGATACTTTCTTTTACTTGTAATTATTTCTTCATCAATGACAGGATTCATAATATCATCGCACAATCCAAATCCCACACCACCGCCGGAACCGGTATCAATAAAATCATCCATGGGACGGGTATAAAATGCATACTTTCCGTCCACAAACTCAGGATGCAGTACCACATTTCTCTGCTGTGGGGAACGAAGGGTTTTCAGGTTGGGAAGTCTCTCCCAATTCACCATATCTTTTGTTCTCACAATTCCCGCTGCCGCTATAGCCGCAGATAAATCCCCGCTTTTTGTATCCTTGCTCTCAGAACAGAATATACCGTAAATATAACCATCCTCGTGCTTAGTCAGCCGCATATCATATACATTTGTTTCCTCTGCACAGGTGTCCTCCAACAAAATCGGATAATCCATAAACCGGAATCCATCTACACCGTTATCACTTACGGCAACACCAAAAAAGGATTTTCTGTCATTTCCTTCAATCCTTGCCACCAGATAATATTTTCCATCCAGATAAACAGCACCTGCATTAAACACGGCATTTACACCAAGACGTTCCATAAAATACGGGTTGGTTTCAGGATTTAAATCATATTTCCACGTAAGCGGAATATGATCTCTTGTTAGCACCGGATATTCGTACCTGTCATAAATTCCGTTATAAAAATCCGTTTTTTTATTTTTTCTGTCTATGATTTCCTCATAACGGGATAACTGTCTTTTATAATCCTCTTTAAACATCTGCTTTCCTCCTCAACAATTCAAAACACATTCTGCCGGAATGATATGGGCACTTCCATGGTTCCACAATGGGTTTTGGATTTGTCGGATTCCCATTTCCGTCTACCTCCCAGAACCATTCGGAGCCTTCTCTTTTATCAATGATATGGTTCTTTATATATTCCCACAGAGCCCGGACTGTCTTAATATACTCAATTTTTTCCGGGTTCTTCTGATATCCGTTATAAAATCCTACCATAGCCTCAGCCTGTACCCACCATACTCTGGTTTCATCTACCACACCATTACAGCTTTCCACCGGCAAAGAACAGCCGTCAAAAGCTTCTTTATATACCTGGGCAGTCAGCCTTGCCGTTATCTTTTCCAATTTATCTGTATACTGTTTATCTCCTAAAACCTCTAATCCTCTGTCAATCAGCCATGCCGTCTCAATGTCATGTCCATAAGAGTACACATCTGCCAGAGAATGATAGGCATCATCAAAAAATACTTCCAGTCTCCCAAATTCCGCATTGTACATCTTATCTGCAAATACATCCAAAATGAAACGCATACTGTCTGCCACCTGCTCCCTGCCACTGACACGGTAAAGTTCTGTATAAGCCTCAAATACATGGAGCAGTGTATTCATGGTTCTTGCAGCATCAACGCCATTTTCAGAAAGTTTTTCATTCGATACCGGTCGAAAATCTTTTGTAAATGCTTCCAGA
This sequence comes from uncultured Lachnospiraceae bacterium, assembly GCA_910585605.1. Classification (GTDB taxonomy): domain Bacteria; phylum Bacillota; class Clostridia; order Lachnospirales; family Lachnospiraceae; genus CAG-590. The sequence continues at coordinate 3,608 of CAJUFL010000087.1, forward strand.
TATCCTATTTTATCCCTGCACCGGCTCTCAATCAGATGGTACAAACTTAGAGCAAGCTCCATAGCCTCCTCATTTTTTACTGCATCATAATATGATGACAGTGCATATATGGCAAATGCCTGATTATAGGTATGTTTGGTACTGTCACATACCGTTCCGTCATAATTCAGTGACCAAAACACACCTTCATTTTCTTTATCCAAACAGGACTTCACTAAGAATGCATAAGCATGATCTGCATATCTCAAATAAGACTCATCTCCAAAGGTAAGGTATGCATTGGCAAAAAACCACAGTATTCGGCTGTTTAAAATACATCCTTTCTCTGCTGTCTTATCCAGCTTCAGATCATAATCCAGCAATCCATAATAGCCCTCGTTATTTTCATCTATCAACTTTTCCCAAAAGGGAATTACATGATTCAAAAATTCTTTTTTTACTTCATTAACTACCACAGTAACCTCCTTATCCTCCAACATAAAGAATGGTCTGCATTCCCACTGTGGATTTCCAAATCCCAAACTCTTTTCATTAATTTTGAAGGGAGATACTGCCCAAAAAAGGGGGGGAGATTCAGGCAGTATCAACTCCCTTCCATAACAGAAATTTCTGTTATTCCTATATTTATTCAAAAATCAGCGAATTCCTATTTCACTGTCCTGTTCACTCAAAACACTGTGAGCTTTAATATACTCTACAATCTCATCCAGCTTCGTAAACGCCAGACCAACATAGCTGTCAGCTGCACCATAATAAATTGCAATTCTTCCAGTATCTGCATCCTGAAGTGTAGCACACGGAAAACATACATTTGGAACAAAACCTCTTTCCTCATACCACTCTTCAGGTGTCAGTAAATAGTTCTCGCATCTGTATTTTACAATAGAGGGGTTATCTATATCCAAAATAGCTCCACCTATACTATAAACAAAACCGTTACAGGTTCCGCTTACCCCATGATAGAATAAAAGCCATCCCTCTGAAGTCTCAATCGGTGCCGCACCACCTCCGATTTTTACGGATTCCCACCATTCAGAACCTTTACCCATAACGTGTCTGTGTCTGCCCCAATAGACCATATCCGGACTTTCACTTAAGAAGACATCCCCAAACGGTGTATGTCCGCTGTCGCTCGGTCTCGAAAGTAACATGAACTTGTCATTTATTTTCCTTGGAAACAGCACTGCATTCCGGTTAAATGGGATAAACGGATTTTCTATTCTGACAAACGTCTTAAAATCGGTAGTTTTTGCCATGCCGATTGCCGCTCCGTAAAAATCAGTACACCACATGATATAATAAATATCTTCTACCTTTACCAGCCTTGGATCATAAGCATATTTGGGCATAAAATCGTTCCCGTTCTCATCTACAAAATGTATTTTCTCTTCATCATACTGCCAATGAATTCCGTCCTGACTGTGTCCAAGATAGATATAGGGAATTCCATTCACCTGTTCCCCACGGAAGACACCGATAAATTCCCCATTATAGGGCATAACTGCCGAATTAAATATTCTGGCAACATTTTTCAACGGATTTCTTCCAATAATCGGATTTTCTGTATATCTCCAAATCGGAGCATCGCCGATTTTCTCCGGTTTATCCTGCCACGGAATATTTGGAAGCGCACTTCCTCCAATAAACTTTACTTTTGACATAAGATTCTCCTATTCTTTCACAGAGCCCTGCGTCATACCTGCATAAATCTGCTTTTGCAGCAACAGGAAGATGATCAGGGTCGGCAGAAGGGTAATAACAATTCCTGCACAGATAATCTCCCACTGCGAACCGTAGGGACCTGTAAATTTATATAATGCTGTAGAAATAACCGCTAAATCTGAGCTTGGCATATACAAATATGGTGTATAAAATTCATTGTAAAAGCCTACACCCTTGATAATGATTACTGTTACGATTGCTGGCTTTAACAATGGTAAGATAATCTTTCGATACACCTTGAAATACGAAGCCCCATCCATGATTGCCGACTCATCCAGGGAATACGATATATTCTCCAGAAACTGTAAAAAGATATAGATGGAAATAATATCCGTACCTGCAAACAGAAGAATCGTAGACCAGCGGGTATTAAATAAGCCCATTTTATTTATAATCTGGAACACACTCATCTGCATGGTGATACTCGGAATCAGGGATGCAACCAAAAACAGATTACTGATCATTCCTCTTCCGGGAAACTTAAACCGGTTGATAATATATGCCGTCATCGTTCCGGTCAATACTGTCGCAATAATAGATGCAAACAGGATTATTACCGTATTGAAAAAGCCAAGAGACATTTTTCCATCCACAAATGCCCGGACATAGTTATCAAAATTCAGATTTTTCGGAAGTTCGAATACTCCAGTAGTCAGAAATTCTTCATGCCCCTTGAAGGAACCCAAAAATACCACTACCAAAGGAAGCAGAATGACTGCCGCAGTAAAAATCAGCACTGCATATTTTAACAAGGTGAGCGGAAGCTTCTTTAATCTGACTTTTTTCTTTCTTGCCTTTCTTTCTGCCTTTTCAGCCATATGGTCATTATACTGCTTCTGCAATTTGACTTTATTTGCCATAATCATCCCTCTTTCCTTCAATAAAATGCTTCTGAATAAAGGTAACAATCATTATGAAGATCAGTAAGACAACACCCATGGCAGATGCCAGACCAATCTTCCGGCTTCCAAACGCTGTATTTAATGTCTGTATGACAAAGGTTGAGGAACCATTATTACCACCTGTCATAATATATGGAATTTCAAATACGCTGATAGCACCTTTTACTGCCAGAATCAGGTTTAAGCTTACTACTGTTTTGATATTCGGTAAGATAATGTACATAAACTGCTGCCATGTATTTGCCCCATCAAGACTTGCCGCCTCTAACAGTTCACCACTTACTGACTGAATCGCACCGTTAAACATGACCATATTCTGTCCCATGTACCGCCAAAGCGAAACAAATACCAGTGAAAAATTGATGATGGCTGCATTTCCCAGCCATAAAGGCAGCTGTTCAGGGTCGGCACCAAGAGCTGTCAAAATTGTATCCAGTGTTCCACCGCCCTTGTAGAAATACAGAAAAACCATACCAACCGCAACACCATTAATCAAGCTTGGGAAAAAAATAACACCTTTAAAAAAGTTTCCTCCCTTTATCTTGGCATTTAAAACGGTGGCAAAAAACAGTGCCAGTGCAATCTGTATGAGAGATCCAACAAAATAATAAATACTATTCTTTAATACTTTCAGATACTCTGGTCTTGTAAAAACCTCCAAATAATTATCAAGCCCTACCCATGATTTCTTTGTACTAAATCCATCCCATTTCATAAAGCTATACTTCACCATATCCACAAACGGCAGATAAGTAAATGCAATCAGAAGGAACATAGGCACAATTAAAAATGAGATTACAATAATCCATTTCTGGGTTTTTCTTCTTGTCAGAAATTCTTTCAAGACAGAGGGCTTCTTTACTTTCTTTTCTTCTTCATTTTCCACTGCAACTCCTCCTTTTACCCATATTCAGACCACTGTTAAGATAGAGGGCTCCCGATTTATAATTCATGATAAACCTGAAGCCCCTTTCAAAACAGATTTGCTTAATTAATCCTGTCCCCAGGTTTCATTTACGCTCTCAAGTGCAGCATTCCACTTCTTATTCCACTCAGCCATTACATCATCAAAGCTCTTAAATCCACTCTGAGACTGACCTAATGCAGTATCGATAATCTCTGCCTGATAAGAAGAACCACCCCAGAGATTCAATTCTGATTCATTGTGTACTGCATCCCACTTACCGTCATTTTCAGCAGTAGCAACATTTGTAACGATAAATTCAACACCTTCAAAATCTGCAAGGTTTTCTGGAAGAGCAGCACCCTTTACGATAGAAATCTCCCCCTGCTTTTCTGCAAATCCTGACTCGTTAAGCATAAAATCAATCCAAGCTCTTGCAGTTGCCTTGTTATCGGAAGATGTAGGAATACCATAAGAATAGTCTGCATCTGCACCGGTGTAAACCTTACCGTCCTCTGCTGCTACAGGGAATGGCATATAACCGATGTCGTCCGGATGATCTCCTGCTTCCTTGAACTGGCTTACTGCCCATGAACCCATTACCATGCTGGCAATCTCGCCATTATTGATCATCGTCTTACTTGCCTCCCAGTCAGAAGTTACAGGATCGTCCTCACATAAACCGTTTTCTACGATCTGATACAAAAGATTGTAAACCTTGTATCCAGGCTTTCCTTCAGAAAAAGGATCCTGCTCGTTACACATCTTATTATTTACATAATCACTATCACCTGAAACTGCTCCCACGTAACTCTGCCACTGAGACAATGCCCATGTATCATGATAGTTTGTATAATACGGAATCGCTTCTGTATTTTCTTTTACTTTCTTTAATGCATCGATAAATTCCTCTGAACTGGAAGGTACTCCCTCTACACCTGCCTCCTCAAATATTCTCTTATTGTAGGCAATACCGGAAGCATTTGCTCCGGAAGGAAGTCCGTATACAGTACCGTTATATGAACGGCTTGTTAAAAACTTCTCATCATACTGTGCTGAAAGCTCTTCAACCGTTCCCAGCGCTTCAAAATAAGTAGAATAATCTTTTGCCGCTACTGATGTCGGAACCATACAAACATCTCCGTAATCTCCGGCATTTAAACGAATCGCAATGTCATCCTCATAGTTTTCCATTGCTTCAAACTTTACTTCTGTGCCAGGATACTTTTCCTGGAACTTCTTTGCATAATCTGCAAAATCAGTATCCACCAAATCGGTTCTTTGTGTAAGTACTGTGATCTCTCCTGTAATATCACTTTCCTGGGCTGCCTCCGTTGTTGATGAAGCGTCATCTCCTGCTGTCGTTCCTTCTGTTGTATCTCCTCCACCCTGTCCACACGCTGCCAATGAGAATACCATAGCCGCAGCTAAAGCTGTACTTGCTGCTCTTTTCATAAATTTTCTCATAGATAAGTCCCCTTTCTAAATAAGTTATTTTTTCTTCGCTATTTAATTATATTTAGCTTAAATTTAATATATATTATTTAGCTAAATAAATCACTACATTATCTTGTCAATTTTTAAATTATCTTGCTTTTTATTTATATTATGCTATAATATAAATAGATTCTATGGATATAACTGCATATTTTTCACAAGAGTAATTGTTTTTTCTTTATTAATTTACTTAAATTATACAATAATTTACCTAAAGTATTCAGGAGGTACATTATGGACTTTCATATTTTACTGGAAGAGGCTTCCAACCATCTTCGATACCAAAAGCAGCTGCTAGATCATATGATTTTTCCGGAACCATGTGCAAAATATGCATTTACACTGCATGCCATTACAAAGTCAAGATTCCGTTACCCTTACGGGATCTCACTAAATTCTCTGCCGTGCCATGCATTTTTATATACCTTCAGTGGTTGCGCCAAGCTCTGCACCGGTCAGCACGAACACGCCTTAACTAAAGATACTACTGCATGGTTTGACTGTTCCCATGGTTTTACGATAGAATTACCCAAAAGCAATGAGGATTGGGATTTTATTTTAATATTTGCCTCCGGGGAATCTCTGCCCGATTATTATGGCGATTTTACAGAAAACGGCGACATTACGATTTTCTCCCAGCACTCACCCGCCATCGCTGCAACCTTTCGCCAGATTTATTCTAATGCCATTTCGGGACAGGACGGAAATTTTTTGATTTTCCCAAAGCTTTTATGCGACCTGATCACGTATCTGACCCTGGACCGTTCCATCCGAAACCGGTATGGCGAAGAACCGGAACATATCATTCAGATTATTAACTATATCAGGGAACACTATACCGAAAAAATAACCCTGGATTCCCTGTCCAGCCATTTTGCTCTCAGCAAATATAGCCTGTCCAGAAGCTTTACTTATTATATGAACCAGTCATTAATCGACTATTTAGTGTCTGCTGATTAGGTTGCAAACACTTGATTTTACTGACTTTTGCCCC
>CAJUFL010000088.1 GCA_910585605.1 uncultured Lachnospiraceae bacterium
TCAGTTTCCCAAACCGCCTTTATGTAGCTGTAAAACATTCAGAATTTAATTCAAAACAATACCCGACTTCCCGTACACACCGAATGACAAAACTGCCCTCCGGCAATAACCTGCCTATCTTTTCACGCAAGTTATGGACATGGCAGGCTATGGTATTGTTTGCATTCCCAAAAGCCTCCTCCTTCCATATTTTTTGATATATCTGGTCATAGTAAGAACTCGTCCCTTATTTGCCGTAAATAAGCAGAGAATGTCATATTCTTTTGCCGTCAGGCTGATTGCCTGATTGTCACAATATACTTTTCGATGAGCCGGGTCAATTTCCAATCCAGGAAGTGATAGTACCGGCTCATACTTTAACCACAAAAGTTCAATGTCCGGATGATTTTTCAGTTTTTCCAATATCTCATCAATGATTGGAACACCCCTTGCGCCGGACTCAATTATTAATACACGTTCGATTCTACCACCTCCTACTATTATTATCAAAATTATCTTTATTTTGATAGCCCCGTATCGCTCAGCCATTCTTCAATTGTTCCTCTTGAAGTCTCACCTGCAAATCTCTTGCCTTCAAGCCATTCTGTAGAATCAGAACACAAAGAATGAAGATTATCTGCACTGGAACCAATACCGCTACTATGGGAAGTACAGAACGGAATAATTGTTTTTTCTGAAAAGTCGTAGCTTTCCAAAAAAGTACTGATAATCCGGGGAGCCTGCCCATGCCAGATAGGATATTCTTCTGTCAAGTAAGGACTAAAAAAAATTGTTTTTCCATACTGCAATCATATCCAGATATTCCACTATGAGGAATATCCTAAACCTAAGAGTTATGACCGCAAAACTTCCCTGTTCCAACTTTATTTTACTTCTGCCGCTCATTCAATGTCTAATACCCATTTTAAATCCTTTATCATGCCTGTAAAGCATATATTGTATCATGTGGGAAACTAACAGGTAAATTTAACATTTTTCAACATAAAACAGCGGTTTTGATCACTACACAAAACCGCTGCTGATAGCATTTACCTTATTCGTCAAACAAACCTTCTAACATAAAATTGCTTGCTTCTGCCTGTCTGTTAAAAATGAGTTTAAGACAATATCTCCTTTCTGCTTCAAATAGAAATTAGCTTTTTCTTCAATTTCCTTTGAAACTTGTACATAGCAATTTGAATTTAGTAAAATCCTTCCATTATTATCCACATCAAATTCAACAAAACGGTATTTGTCCATGCCAGATTTCAATGCTAAATCCACAACGATCTTTTCCCCACCTAAAGAAGGGGAGAACTTCATTTCCGACAAATATGCACTTAACCTGATTTCATAGTCCAGAATGGTAATAATACCTATGTATTCTGGATCAGATATAGCGTGAAACGAATACTTTTCCATACCTCTCTCCCTCCTCCTTCTTATTTTGGAAAGCTAATACAGTGTATAATATTTGTTTACCAGCGTCAACCCTTTCAATAAATACTCCCTGGCATCATCAATACTTGTTATAACCGCTGTATCATAGTCATCCGCCGACCAGTGCGAATATTGATGCCTGACACCATGATACTCATTATACAGGTCATTTAAAAAGTCTGCCTGTGAAGCCGTCAATTTTTTTATATTATCTGATGAGCATTCATATCTTCCGCTGTCATTCTTTCTAAAATATCCAAAATTATTTTTCCCATTTTTATCACAAGTATTCAGTTCCATTTTATCGCCCAGTATTTTGTGGAGATAATATTCATAAGCTCTGAAAATCGGCGTGATCAAAGAAGTATAATCCGGCATATACCCGGTCAACATTGTATTATATACTGCTGATAGCAGATTGTTATAATGTTTTTCACTTCTCTTTTCGTTATAATTTGGAAGCAGCTCTTCAAATTTAATTTCAACTTCGTTTTGCGATATTGTCAATACATGTATATGGTTTAATGTTTCAATCACCGTCTGACCATTTTTCATCAGCTCTATCGCCAGAGAAATAATCTTCTGAAACAGCACCGACTGTTTCCCCTGTACATAAGAACGGCTATTGGAATAGCAGTTTATAACAACCCGGTTTCTGTTGTCCGATATAACCAAACGTTGTCTGTTTCCATTTACTGTAGTACAACTAACACTTATTGTCTTATTTGTTCCACCTGTCAATTCTTCATTTTCGCCATTTATAAGGTCAATAACTGCTTTCCAATCATCCGTAGAAAATCCTACAAAATAAATTGATCCATCGTCATAGGTTTTATATCCCTTTTCCAGCAATGAATTTTTTGCCAAAGCATCTGCCGCTTCGTTGTATTCTATCCCGGAATGTGCCGGAACCTTGATAAATTCAATCGAGATATAGGCCAGCTTCTCTTTAATAAAAGCAACATATTGCCGGGTCAGATCTTTTTTTGCCTTCCAGGCGCCATCTGCCCACTTTCCAATCCCTTCATAATCATAATATATGATGATTTTCCTTTTATTATATGCAATTGCCCATTTAACTGCTTCTTTGACGCCCTCTAATTCCGCTGCCACATTTCGAAATTCAATAAATTCCGGGCTTAATGTTTTGGTAAACGCTTTATATAACGGTGTCTGTATTCCTTTATCGTCTATCAATATGACCCCAAATCCTGCCTTTTCTTCTGCCGGATTATAACTCCCATCCACAAATGCGATCACCTCATCGCTCTTTAATGCCGCGAGCTTTTGATCTACCTGCAGATTAATGGAATCCACTGTTTCATCTTTTTCTATTATCTCATCTTCTCCTGCAATATACTTTTCTGCCTCTGCCAATGTACCAAACGATTTATACTTTGCACCTGACACTCCTTTTATCTGTAACTCACATTCAGCCCAGGTTTCATATATCCCCGGCTTCATTCCAATTTTTACTGCATAATACTTTTTCTTTGCCATAACTTCTCCCTTTCATTTCCGAATCTCCAAAGTTCCTTTTTCCTCTTCAATACATATCTTGTACTTCATCAGGCGTAAAAGATACTCTGGCATTCTTCTATTACCCAACTCCCATTCCTGCACTGTCCGGTATGGTATTTCAAAATATTCCGCAAACTCCCTGCGATTCATTCCTGTACTTTTACGCAAATCAACCAAAACATTTCTTGATTCCATAACCTTCTCCCATTTCTTTTACCTTGCATCTTATAATATCATACTCATTGCGTATGGTCAATTCCCGTTATTAAACTTGACCACTGTATACCTGCCGCTATTCCTACCAATATCCATATCTCAAAAAATAAGGTATTACTCCAGTCCAAAGGAGCAGGCACTAACATTTATATAAGAGCTTCATCCAGTTCATACCGAATACACTTCAATATAGCCCAGAAATCTTCATATCATATTTAATCCCCCAAATGCTCTTTATACCTCCACACAATCTCAATCCTGTTCCCAGATAAACAGCCACTTTTTCAATCAGCTTTTCCGTCATATCTCCGGTCAGTTCATTCTCTTCCAGAAATGCCATTGCCTATTCTGCTTTCCTCTTAGAACTGCCCTACATATTTTCCTCTGCTTCTTATGTCTGCTTAAGTGCCGCAAGCGAAACCACTGTCTTTCCGGAAAAATCATAGCTTTCCACGAAGGTGCTGACGATTCTCGGCACCTCTCCCCACCAAATGGGAATTCTTCTAACAAGTAAGGACTAAAAAATTTTCTTTCTTAACTTCAATAATTCAATAATACACATTCATTCCATGATAGAGAATTGATAAAAGCTATACAGTGTAAACTCTTGGTTTAATACTATAAATCTTTTCTCTTCTTTTTTGCAGGCTATATTTGAAATAATTTCTTCCCTTTCAATTTTCTTCTACCACGTTTGCAAAATGTTTAAAATATAATCGCAAGAGCCGAGCATCTATTTCGCCATGTTCTACCTTATATGCATATATTTTACTGATCTCATGCCGGGCAGTATTATTTTTACAGATTTCGTCTAACAAACCTACAGAATACATTTTCAGCCATTCTAAATTAAATTTGCCATAATCAAAATTATCCATATCACTTAGAAAGACTAGTTCAATATCATCTGATTCTTTAACAACTATCTTAAATCTATCAGCCTGGAGTAGCTTATTGCTCATGTACAAATTATACATTGTAGCAAGTATATTTTGATAATCATTAGGATAACAATTGCGGCTCACATCTTTAATATCATTTAACCTATCAAAAATCAATTGTTCATAATTTTCATTCGGTTCTATTATATTATTCATAACTATATGATAATACATTTCAAACGATTTCCAAGAAACATTTCCCATCCATCTTTCAAAATGTTTTTTTATTATTTTTTTATTTCTCTCACTACAGTTTGGATATATTTTCGCAATAATCAAATTGTTGGTATCGCATATCAGATCATTTAAATTTTCATCATAACATTCCTGATATGTATTGTAATAAATATTGGAAACTTCCTGTATTATTTCACTGTAACTCTGATTCTCTGTCCCTCCTGTATGATTGGCTTGCTTAATTAGGTTCTTAAAAAATCTCCCTAATGCATAATCTTCAACGTTAAATGTGCCATCTTGTTTTTGTTTAAAATACTTATTTCTATAACAAACACTTAATACTCTATAAATAGCTTCTCGATGTGTTCTATAAACAAAGTAACCAAATTCCTCAGAAATACAATCTAATGTATCCTCAATCAAATCATCGCTCGGATTTACATATGGTATTATTGCTATGCAATTCCATAACTGACTTTGGTGTTTTAAATTCTTTCCTAACCTTAAGTTACTTAAAACAGTTCTAAGATAATCGTTATAACCATCTTCCATAGGTATCGTATCTATCTGATACTGATTAACCATATTTAAGATATCTTTTTCTGACATATATTTAATCAGCAAAAATAACTCAAAATTTCCGATTGATGTAGCATGAATATTACCTGTTTGTCCAAAAACAGCATTCCTTTCATTCCCTTTTTTATCTGGTGTACATACACTTTCCAAGATGCTCTTTGCATACAATATCAATACTTCTCTTGATTCTTGATATTGATCAATCATCAAATAGTTATATACCAAATACCTATAATAATCCGATATCATCCATTGCATAGAAATATAATTGGGTATCCCTGAATAAAAAGTATATACACTATTTTGTTGTTCTTTTACCTTTTCTGAAATTCTATATGCATCTTGAAATAAAGAATAGTGTAATTGAAAAGTTCCTATATCTTTCAACATTTGATTATTATTCGATGACAAATCTGGTATGCTTATAAGAACATCATCCAAATCAATTTTTTCTAAATCATCCTTTATTTTCTTTTGCACATCCTCCGAAACATTAAAATCTCGTTCAATATAATCTTTTATTCTATATTTGTTGAATTGAGAAATATAATACATATAGTATTTTTGATTATAAAACGCTTTTTTTGCCGCATCACATAAGCACCTGTAAGACTTTACGTATTCTTCCAGAATGTAGTATATATATGCTTGTCGTAAATAAAACTGCTCATCATCTCCATTGTCAATAATTTCATTATCCTCTACGAATTTTCTTAACGCATTATAATCAAATTCTAAAATTGAAAAAAACCACTGTTGATCTTTAAAGCCTTCCACAGGAATAATTTTCTTTTCAATTCTGTTTGGCGGTGAATCTTTTATAGCAATTTCTCTTATCCCACTTTTGCGAAGTGCGCTAACAATTTCAGTATATAATCCATCATTAGATGCCGATGTCTTTGTAGACATTTGTTCACTCAACTTGATCAACAGTTCATTTGCTTCCGCTGATTTATCCTCTATTCCTCCTGCAGCATTATCCAACCTATTAAGCTCTAACCGCAAATTACATAAAAACAATCCTTTATTAAGATATCTTCCCAAAATATAATTCATATTCAAACAAGGCAAAAAATATTTTTTTGCTACATCTACATTTGATATATTTGTTCGATTACCTGTCATTACCATTTCTAATACTGTCAACAAGGCGTCTTCCTTATTCTCACTCAAAGTATTTGTGTATATTACATTTACGCCAAGATTTTTATAATATTCAAATACATTTTCGTCATAGTTTTTATATCCCTCTAACATATATGCATGTTGAAAGTCACTTCCCAATATATCCTTAACCCATGTAAATAATTGTTTTACATCCGGATCACTAAAAGAATACCCTACAAATAACACTACATTTTTTGCAATAATTGACTTAATGTATGTTTCAATCAAACGAAAATTATCGCTATATCTTAAATAATCATCTTCTTTAAGTACAAAGTTGTCATGGTCAAAATCACCATGCATTTTAATAATTAAATTTTCATTCTTTGCATAGGGCAAATCTTTATCCCGACATATCACTCTATATATATGCCCTCTATTATTCATTTCACGTTCTATAAAATCCGTATAATTTGTTGTTATAACTGTATTTACATTAAAATTAACTATTTTCCTGTGAATTTCGTTTATTGGAAGCTCTTTCTTATAGCAAAAAATATCCCGACATAATTCAACATACTCCTTCTTTCCACGCGAATTATAATAATACTGTGGAATTCTTAAATTATCCGCCCCATCACTGTCAATATTCATATGATTGCAAAATTCTTTTATTGCCTCTGACCAAAGTGGCAGTCCTGAAGGTACATCTGTACCTGCCCCAATAAAAAGAACAAGTTTTTTTGATACATACGCCTCATGTAAAATACGAATAGACTCTTTCACAAATGAACTTTTTTCTATATTATCCAAATTAATTTCAGACATAGCTATAAACTCCTCTCCATATGCTTTTGTATCGCATTCACTTATAATAGATTTCCAGCTTCAAATACAACTTCATCTATGTTCTTAATTGTATCATACTTTAAATCTGTTTACACATTTCCTTTTTAGATAAATCATCCCATATCAGAACAAATAATTATAATCTACATAACCCTGTCTCAATTTGGAAACTATATAGAGCGATTGCTAGTGTTTTGTTTCTTAGTTTAATATTCTCTGTACTCTTTCCTTGAAAACAAGTATCATATAAATCTAATCCATATTGGATACACCTTCCCCAATACAAACCAAAAATCTTCATATCATATTTATTTTTCCAAATACTCCTTAAACCTCCACACAATCTCAATCCTGTTCCCCGGATAAACAACCACCTTCTCAATCAGCTTTTCCTTCATATCTTCGGTCAGCTCGTCCTCTTCCAGAAATAACATTGCCTGATCTGCTTTCTTCTTAGAACCACCCTGCACGCATTCCTCTACTTCCTGTGTCTGCTTAAGTGCCGCAAGTTCCTCTTCCATACGCTCCATATCGGCATCATACTTTTTCTTCTCATTAAGGAAGAATTCTCTTTCCAGTTTCCCATCCGCATATCTGTCATACAAGGCAAACCAGCCCTTCTGTGCCGCTTCCATGGACTTTACTATGGCACTGATCCTGTCGCTTACAGATAGAGATGCATTCCTCTTTACTGCCTGTCTTGACAGTCTATTCCGGTCAAGATACAGTTCCGCTTCCTTCTTGACCGCCGCAAGCACTGCCACATCCGCATCGTGCTTACAGATTTCTATATCCTTACAGTCAGAATCAGTTTTGAATGACCTCTGTTTACAGAATACAGTCCCATAGTGTGCATTGAACAATGCCCTGCCACAGCATCCGCAATAATAAATATTTTTCTGCCTTTTACTTTCACTTGCTTTCTGCTGTTTCAAAGAAGAGACTGCTTTTATGTATTGGGGATAGGTTACGATCGCCTCATGGGTGTCCTCCACCCTCACCCATTCCTCCTGCGGGCGTTTTATCTGCTTCCCACCCACCGAATCCAGCTTTGTCTTAAGCTGTACCATGGTTCCGGTATACTTTTCATCCCGGATGATATCTTCTACTTTACAGGCAGTCCAGTAGCATTTCCTGCCCTTGTTTTTCCACTGCCTGGTGCTTCCCCTTGACTGGTAAAGTTCCGACGGGCTGGGGATTCCCCTGTCATTCAGTGTTTTGGCTATCATGGTGGTTCCGACCCCTGCGGTCTTCATGGCAAAGATTTCCCTGACAACCGCCGCCTCCTCCGGCTCAATGACCAGTTTGTGCTTATCCGTTTCCGATTTCCTGTAGCCATACAGGGCACAGGTAGAATTATACTGCCCCTGCTGCGCCATCCTCTGCCATGCGATTTTCTGTTTCTTTGACATTTCCCTGCTGTAGTAGTCATAAACAAGGTTCTTGAACGCCACATCCAGACCGCCGGTTGCACCGTCTGCCAGATCTGCGCTGTCATAGTTGTCATTGACAGAGATAAAACGCACTCCCATAAAAGGGAATAGCTGTTCAAGGTAATTGCCAAGCTCCACATAATCCCTGCCGAACCTTGAAAAATCCTTTACAATGATGCAGTTGATCTCCCCCTTTTTGGCAAGTTCTATCATTTCCGTAAACTGCGGCCTGTTGTCAAAGTGTGTGCCGGAAAACCCGTCATCACATTTTTCTATGACCTTGCAGCCTGCAAACTCTTTCCGGCTTTTAATATAATCATAAAGCAAAGCCCTCTGCGTTGTGATGCTCCCGCTCTCTGTTTTGAAGGGGCTTCCGGACACATCATCATCTTCCATGGAAAGCCGGATGTAGAGACAAATTGTATATTCCTTACAATCTCTCTGTTCCGTTATACTGCTTTTTCCTTCGTACATAAAACTTCCCCTCTCCTGCTCTCTGCCAGCTCCACAAATCCTTTCATTTCATCAGAAAAAGCATACTCAATCTCAATCCTGCTTTCCCCGAAAAACACGATTTTCTTTATCAGTGCATGTACCATTTCCGGGAAAAGCTCCTGAAAATCCGCATACTTTCCTATGGTCTCTGCCATTCCGATATCCCCTGCATATTCCGCTTCATAAGTTTCCTGCATTGCCGCCAGTTCGGAAAGCCTCTGTGCCATCTCTTCCGCTTCCCTTACATATTTCTTCTTTGCAAACAGGTAATCCCTTTCATTTAAAAGACCGTCCGCATAATCGCTGTAAAGGCTGCTGTTCATGGACTGCGCCCTCTCCATCCTGCTCCTTGTCTCTGCCATCTGCCGCCTGTAACTTCCCTGCACCTGCTTTGCCTGCTCTGTCCTGTTAAGTTTCTGCAGGACTTCCTTTGTGTCAAGAAATAGATTTATATGCATCCTTAATGCGGCTCCTACCGCTTCCTCCAAGTCCTGCATCTTTATCCTCTTTCTTTTGCAGAACTTTTCCCCGTAAGATTCGGAATTGGGGCAGACATAATCATAACAGACTTTTACCCCTCCGGCTGCTTTCCTTACTTTCCGGTGTTAGCGCCGATGATAAAATGTAAGAAAACGCCGGGGAAAAAATGTAGATTT
>CAJUFL010000089.1 GCA_910585605.1 uncultured Lachnospiraceae bacterium
CCGCCAACGGCTTTGATATTATGTCAATCTTCCGTGATGTGATAAACGAGTGGTATGTTGCCGACACCAGCCGCAAAATCAAGACCGTTTTCAAGTCGAGAATGGAAAAGGGCTTGCGCTGTTCCGGGAGTGTCTGCTATGGCTACCGCGCTTCCAAAGAGGACAAGGGCGAGTGGGTAATTGACGAGGAAGCCGCCGCCGTTGTGCGCCGTATCTTCCACAGCGTCCTTGCCGGGGAAACCATAGCCAGTATCGCAAGGGAACTCCGCGCCGAGAAAATCCCTATCCCGTCCGAGCATTGGAAACGGACAGGCGAGCCAGTCCGGGCGGCAAAATACGCAGACCCCTACGCATGGTCAGCGACCACAATCGGCTACATACTGAAACGCCCGGAATACACAGGGCGCAAGGTATTGGGAAAGACCGTATGCGAGAACTACAAGACCAAAAGCACCCGCAAGACCGCGCCGGAGGAACAGCACGTTTTCGAGGGGGCAATCCCCGCCATTGTGGACGGGGAAACATGGCAGACCGTACAGAAGATACGGGAAACCGTGCGCCGCGCACCCAAGCTGCAGAACGCCCCGAACCGCTTGACCGGGCTTCTCTATTGCGCTGATTGCGGTTCAAAACTAACACACCGCTACAACCTTGTGCAAGGGAAATGGATTGAGGACGCTTTTATCTGTTCCAGCTACCGCCAGCTTACCCGCGACTGTACCATGCACTATATCCCCACAGCGAAGATTGAAGCCGCTATCCTTGCCGTTATCCAGCGCGTGAGCTGGTATGTGCAGAACAATGAAAAGGAGTTTACGGAGCGTGTGCGGGAAGCGTCCGATCACCAGCAGGAGCAGACCGTCAAGGAGTGCAAAAGAAAGATAAGCAAGGCACAGAAACGGCATAAGGAGCTTGACGGGCTTGTGAAAAAGCTGTATGAGGGCAACGCCACAGGCAAGATACCCGACAAGCACTTTTCCCGGCTTCTTGCCGAATATGACGAAGAACAGACCGGGCTGGAAACGTCCATAGAGGAATGGCAAAGGCAGATTGAGAGCTGGAACGCCGACAGACTGAAAACAGACCAGTTTATCCAGCTTGTGAAACGCTATACGGATTTTTCGGAGCTTACAACACCCATGCTCAATGAGTTTATCGAGAAAGTGGTTGTGCATGAGGGCGAGGGGCAGGGGAATGACCGCCGCCAGCGGATAGACATCTATCTGAACTTTATCGGCGCATTTGAAGTACCCGCCCATATCGTCACCCCGTCCGAGGTAGAGGAACACCGCCGCCAGCAGGAAGAACAGGCGGCAAAGGAAGCCCGCTCAAAGGAACTTGCAAAGGCGCGGTACGAGAAGCGCAAGGCAGATAAGCGGGAATTTACCGCAAGGAAGAAAGCCGGGCTTCTCACCCCGGAGGAACTGGAAGCGGAGGAAAAGCGGCTTGCACACAACCGGGAATGGCAAAAGGAATGGCGGGAGAAACGCAAAGCCAGTGAGCCGGAGAAGCCCCGGAAAAAGTCATTAACGGAGCTTGTCGAACTCCAAAAGACCGGGGCAGACCTCACGCCGGAGGAAACGGAGCGGCTTGCGGCACACCGCCGGAAGAAAGCCGACCAGCAGAAAGCGTGGCGAGAGAGAAAGAAAGCCGGGCAGACGGAGGAAAAAGTCAGTTAGCAGGAAAACGGAATAGCTTGTAGGGCAAAAGCAAAGCATTATGGAAATGTGCATAACAGGCTATTCCGTCATGGATAACTCTGTTCACAGCACATGGAAAAGCTAAAGTGCAGCTTTCCCACGTCCTGCAAACAGAGTTACCCACAATTCCATAAGACAGCCAGTTATATGAAGAACTATTTCCCTTAAATAAGCCCTTTCTTCCTTGTTTTTTGATAGTTTGATTATATCATACTATGGATAACTTCGCAAGACATTTTTTGAGAGCATAATCAAGAGGGATTGCAGAAAAGTGCATTCTACAATCCCTCTATCCCTATCTTGTATGTGGCTGTTTCCGTTCCGTCAAGTAACTTTCGCGGCATAAAATCGGCTAAAGTACAGCCGAATTTATTCCACGGTTTACTTGACCTCACTACTTTTTCAGATAATGACAAATAGCTGTATCTATTCTGTTATGTCCTAGCATTCTCGAAATTATGTATATATCATCACGTTTAAATACATTATTATCTCTATCTTTGTATATGTCTCTCTGGACTTCTTTAGTCACTTTCATTCCGTCTTTATTTACTGAGGTTCGGTATTCTTTTCTAGGCGGTTCATGGTTCAATAAGAATGTTCTAAGTTCATCATCTCGTTGTATGTCTTGATAAAGACTATAGGCATATTCTTTTCTAAGAGCATGAATATCCATGTTACTAGGCACATCTTCTAATACCTTGTCTTGACCGCTTTCTTTGGCTCTCTGGACGATTTTAAGCACGTCCTGCATATATTCTTGCCTAACGTATGTTAAACGGTCTCTACCGCCCTTAGATTGCGTGAAATTGACATATAATTTGCCATCCTGCATTTTGAAATCATCCACTTTTAATTTTTCTATATCGGCTCTTCGACCACCAGTTGCCAGCGCAATTATATACACGTCTTTATACTTTCCGTCTCGGGCAAAATGAACATTTCTATCATGTCGGCTTCTCTCTATATTGTGTATATCTCTTTTAGGCATATCCATTTTTATTGGCTCACCATATAACATTCCTAAAGCCGATTTTTCCATTTTTACCGTCCAGACAGAACAGCCTTTATCTAGTCTTTCTTGTAAATATTCTTGTGTGTATTGCTTTACATCATCTATGCTTTTTGCCTTTTTGATTCCTTTTTCATTTTCTAACCAATCGGCATATTTTAAGCATTCTTTTTTATATGTTTTATAAGTTTCTTCGCCGTATATTTTATAACTAGATTGTCCAAAATCCAAATCTTTTTTTGCTTCATGCTTTGATTTTCCAAACGCAATTTTGCTTACTAAATTATCTTTTATAAGTAAATGTATATTTGTATTTTTTTGCATTTATGCTCATTCCCTTTCTAAATTTTTGTATTTGTTAAGAACCTAAATAGGTTTTACTTCCGACTTTTTTTAAATGCTGTCTTCTGCATTTTCCTTGTCCTTCCTTTAACAATTTGTTGCACACGGACTTATATCTGCCTAATTGCAACATATTGTTTTTTGTTATCCTTGCTTTCAATTTAACGTTACTTTTTCGGCTATCCTTCCTTGATTTTTCCACTGCTTTTCTGCCGAACATTTTTTATAAAGACGTTGTTTGCCGTCTCATACTTTACTTAAAATTGTTTTGTTGCCCTCTAAAAAATTATAAAAACTCGCAACACTTTTTGTTTTTAGCTTTACTTTAAAATATTATACTTACTAACTATATTGTAACTCTCTTTTTTGCTAAATCCAAATTTTGCTCGTTTACGAGTACATAAATGTTCTCGTAACCAACAAAATTTGTGGTATATCTCTATTTTTCAGCATAATAAAAGAGGGCTTTTTCTTGCCCTCTTTCTTATCATTATTCAGTTGTAGTAAAATCTTTTATAGAGATATTTATGTATTTTCCAATGTCGAGATTTAATTCAAAATTGGCGATTGTACCTCTTTTGTATCTATCAAAATTTTCGACATTCCAGTCCAGTAGTTCGGTTGATTTTCCTGTTTCATCTTCTACACGGACGATTAAATATTCCTTATTAGTTTTGTTAGAAATCTTTTTTTCCTTGCCACGGATTTCTAAATCTTTTGCGGTTACTATCATAATTTTAGATTCCTTTCCTTTTCTGTTTGTGTTGCTAATGACATAATGACTGAATGTATGTAATATGAATTTGTCTTTAATGCACTGAATAGGTCACTATGTTCTTTTATTATTAAGTCTGCCACTTCATGGAAATATGTTATTCTTTTATCTAGTATTATTTGTGTTAATTCAATGAGATTGGCTTCATCTTCTTTTTCTTTTTCACCATTCTGACGGCAGCATTCTTTGTAGTTTGCGCCGCTTATTTCTTTTACATCTTCTTTGCTATATTGTGCTTTTTCGGGGTCATCTATGTGACATAAATAACGACTGTATGCGCCCAAACTATGAAGTGGAATTGTACCGACGCCGCCGAAAATTTCTATTATTTCCGTTACCTGCTTAGGACTTTTTAATGATTCAAAAATTAGTATTACGTGGTAGTGCGGCTTTTTTGGATTTCCCTCTTTGTTTATATCTTTATCGTGGAGGGGCGATATTAACGCTTGTATGTGTTGTTCTTCTAGTTTCTCTATCCAATCGCTGGGCGCACTTTCGGGGTATACGATTGTGGCGAAGTGGGTATTACGTGTTGTTGCCATTTGTTGTTTCTGTTGACCACATTATGTGCGCTTGATTATTGATTATTGATTCTAATGGGGGTGTCGTAGTACCCCCATTAGTTGGGTCTTGCTTGATAAGATTTCTTATGTATTCGCTCACGCTAATTTGACTTTTATCTGCATTTTCACGAATTATTTTACTTTCAATTTCATTCAAGCGGACGGTCACTTTCTGAACTCTATTCATCAGAAATTTTCTCCTTTTTAAGATTTAATGTAAGTCATTTGTCTTACATCTGTATATATTGTATCTCACCATTTTCCAATATCCAAATTTTTCTATAAACATTCTATTAAATATTTATAAACTTTTTATAAACAAAAAGAACACTGTTTCCAGTGTCCTATTATTGCTCATCTGGTATAAATTCCAGAATATCATTTGGTTTGCAATTTAGAATATTACAAAGACGCTCTAACGTGTAGACGGTAATTCCTTTATTGTGCTTCAGATTGTTTATTGTCCGTGGGTTTATGCCATGTGTTTCAATGAGCGTATAGGTAGTAATCCCTTGCTTTTCCATGGTATTCCAAAGCGGCTTGTAACTAACCATTTCATCACCTCTCCATAAAATTATTATGGATTGCAAAGTTTTACTTGCATATACTTACAAATGTATCTATACTGAAATATGTATCTATAAGCAAATACGAGAGGAGAATAACATGAAAGAACAAGATTTTATGGAGCAACTACTAAATCCCTTTGTAACAGACAGACTAGCAGAGGTCTATGCAAATGATTCAGAATATCAAAACCTAATAAAAGAAGAGGATTTGATATATCAGAAATTATCCGATGAACTACCAGACGAACAAGCAGACGAATTAGAACGTTATTTTGAAGCAGTTAGTTCAACATCATCACGGAAAGAAACATTAACATATGTTCAAGGAATGAAAGATTTGCTTACTCTGTTAAAATCTTTATCCAAGAAATAAAGCTATTAAATTATTGCTAAAATTAAAGCTAAAATTATCAAGAAAGAATAAAGCCGCCCGACCAACAAACGTTGGAATCGGAACGGCTTTTTTTAATCGAACATATGTTTCATGTGAAACATTTACATTTTCTTTTTTCTATTAAATTGTTTAGGCTTCTTTGTATTTCCATACATTGCTTGTGGATTGAATACATCTTGCACTTTTCCAATGTCTATATTGTAATCTCTTACATAGTCCATTGTAGTGCTGATATTAGAGTGGTCTAAAAGCCTTTGCAGGTCTACAATACTACCGCCATTTTCAAGAAATTTTCTTGCATAGGTATGTCTGAATAAATGAATAGAAGTTTTCTCAATTCCGTGATTTCTGTTATACCTTTTCACGTTATCTTGTATACCTCTTACCGTCATTTGTTTGCCATCACTACCACAGAATAAGTAATCAACATTGTTTAATTCAAATACACTGATATATTCATTCAAGAGATTGCATAATTCGCCGTTTAAATGCCTTGTTTGCGGTAATTTGCTCTTTGTAGTGTTGATGATAACAGTCTGTTCTTGTGGACTGTAATCCTTTACTTGTATTCCCAGAATAGAAGATAATCTTAAACCAGTACCTATACAGAAATTTATAAAAATCCATGTCTGATAGACTGAATAACTACAATGGCGAGGGTCTTTTAAAAGTTCTCCTAATTCTTCATCAGTGTAAGTTGATTTAATTCTTTTTTGTGCCTTTGGAATGGTAACTTTAAAACATTCATCTTTTGTTATATATTCGTTATCCATTAACCAATTTAAGAATACCTTTACTGTTTTACAATATGTTTGTTGTGTTCTTTCGTTCTTGTTTTCATCACCCTTGATAAAATTCTGGAAGAAAATATAATCATTCTTTGTGAAGTCCTTGACTGGAATTATTTCACAGTCACCCAAGCAGTTGAAGAAATAACTTAAATGTTGTTTGTAGGTCTTTATGCTTGCGTCTGAAAGCCCTTCTCCTTTCTTCTCCATGAGAAAATCCGTTCTTGCTTGTGAAAACGTCTTGTTGCTGTTCTTCGGCATGATAGCACCCTTCCTCTTGATAGCCATTTCCCTTACCTTTACCTACTAAGGGATTGCTTCATAGAACCATATTTTGTTAATACCAGTTTATACCCACTTAAAGATATGTGCAAGACTTTTTCATCAAATCCAGAATACCTTGATTTTATGGGATTTCTAGCCATTATAGGTTATGTCTTATTCGTATGTGATTTATCCCTTGTTGACTAGAAATTGTGGCATAACAGCCAGTTATACACATTCCCACAATGCCGACGATTGCGGAATTCGTTTCACCTATGCTTTTTTCTTAATACTTGTATTTGCGCAATTATCTCTACTGGAAACTATTGACGAAAAAATAAATGACTGATATAATAGCAACAAGTGTTACGCAACTAAAGTTACCGAAAGGAAACAAATATGCCACCTAAACCAATTGTCAACAAACAAGATATATTAAATGCTGCCATACAATTAATTCGTGAAAATGGTATGGAAAGTATAAATGCTCGCAATTTAGCAAAGGTAATTAATTGTTCTACAAAACCACTTTTTCGTATTTATAAAAACATGGAAGAATTGAAAAAGGACATTCTTGAAGAACTCAATAACTATTATAACAATTTTATGAATAGTAGAATAACAGGTAAAAATATGCTTTTAAGTCAAGGGATTTCTTATGTTGAGTTTGCTAAAAAAGAAAAAACTATTTTCAGTATTCTGTTTATGAGTAAAGCAATTAATGGCTTTACATTGCAAGATATTGTTTTGTCAGACAAAAATAAATTTCTGATACAAAATGTAAAAGACACTACCGGACTATCCGAAGATAAGGCATACAAACTTATTATCAATATGTGGTTTTATTCTCACGGAATTGCAACACAGATAGTTTCAAACGGCATAGATATTTCTTTAGAAGTTGTTACTGAATTAATATCTGAAGTATTTTACCAATTTTCAACAAACTTACTGATTACCGAAAGGGGGATATAAATGTTAAGACTTAGACCATATAAAGAATGTGACGCACAGAATATTGTTAAATGGATAAAAAATGAATTTGCTTTCCGTCAGTGGAGTGCAGACCGTTACGAAAAGTATCCCATCACTTCGGCGGATATGAATTCATATTATCAAAAAGATAATGGTAATGATAATATTTGGGGCATGACGGCTTTTAATGAAACGGGAGTAGTAGGACATTTCACAATGCGTTTTCCAGATGACAATCAAAATGAACTTAGGTTAGGTTTTGTAATTATAGACGATGAGCAACGTGGAAAAGGATTAGGTAAAGAAATGCTTAATTTAGCAATTAGATTTGCTTTTGAATTTGTTAGAGTAAATAAAATCTCTTTGGGAGTTTTTGAGAATAATGCAGTTGCTATACAGTGCTATAAATCTTGTGGATTTAAAGAGGTATCATTACAAAATATAGAAAGCTATCTATGTATGGGAGAAACGTGGAATTGCATTGAAATGGAACTAACACAACATTAATATTGAGAAAAATATAGGGAATATATGATAAATTCGTATGAATGGATATTATGTCCAATTTGTGGAAATAAAACACGTGACAGAATTAGGAAAGATACGATTTTGAAAAACTTTCCCCTTTACTGTCCTAAATGTAAAAAAGAAAGTTTAATTGAAGTAGAAAATTTACATACAACAGTTATCAAAGAGCCAGACGCACAGACGCAGAGCCGATAACACGCAGAAGTAATATGCGGTTATCGGTTCTTTTTTGTATTCAATAATCAAGAGGTGGCAGCCTCAATGTTGCCGCCCCTCTGAATTATAAAAGTAACTGTAAACCATGCAACGCCCCATGTGGGAGAAAGGGGGAATTTTCTATGGCTTGTACGGAAGCATACAAGGAACACATCATGTATTCTTTCAATGGCTTTTGCAAAGTCGTCATACGCTATGCCGCTATCAACGCATGGCGCGACAGGAACAGGCGGCGGCAAAAAGAAATATCCTTTGAATACCTCACAGAAGAAAAGTTCTACCCTCTAAGCACATCAGACGAATATTTCAAATCACCTTACGAACAATACCCCGTTACAATCTGCGGTCAGACAATTATCCTCACCAATGGGGAGCTTGCCGCCGCCCTGTTATCTCTGCCGGAGAGAAAGAGGGAAATCATTTACCTTTACTTTTTTGGCAACTACACACAGCAGGAAATCGGGAAAATATACGGACGCTGCCGGAGCAGTATGTGTTACCAGTTACACAGTGCCTTACAGATGTTGCAGGAGGAAATGGAGGTGCTTTTGCATGGGGAATACTAACCTTGTGCCGTATGAAACGATTGTCCGGGCGACCAGCGGCGACCCGGAAGCCGTGGACGAGGTTTTACGGCATTACAACAAGCGGATAAGGTATGCCGCCCTTGAAAACGGTCATGTCAACCCGGACACCGAGGACAGCATAAAACAGCGGCTTATTACTGCCCTGTTCCAGTTCCGTTTTGACTGAAAGGACAAGCACAGCAACCTACATAATTGTTTTGGAAAACCACAATAGGATAACCGCCGTTATTGGCGAAGATACGAAACAGGAAATCACAAAAAGGTTTCCTGTTTTTTTACGCCCGTTTTTGATTTTCCCACCATGCCCCGGCAGGAGATACCGCCGCAAAGTCGGCACAATCCCCCGCCCACCATGCCGGGGAAATCGGCAAAAATCAACACAGCGCAGTCCGTCAGTTTCTAAGAGCAAGATTCTACCACAGTACCAAATTTCGCCTATCGGCTCATTTTG
>CAJUFL010000090.1 GCA_910585605.1 uncultured Lachnospiraceae bacterium
TCTACCAAAAAAACAGCTTTCAACATGAGCCTTTGAAAAGTCTAAGCTGTGGGGAAATACTTTGCTGTTTCTCGGTAGGACTTTCGCACCCATCAGTACTTAACGATTGGATGTCACAGACATACAAGAGTTTAGTACCGCTATGCGTGCGAAGGAGCGAAAGCGGGGACGGACGAGAACAGCAGGGTATTTCCCCACAGCGGACTCCACCAACCCCTCATGTTGAAAGCGTCCTCTAGTACGAAAAACAAGAATTTATCCCCTAATCTCCTCTATGAAGGATTTGAGACGCCCAATGGCAACCTTTAATTCTTCCAGGGAATATGCATAAGAAATGCGTAAAAATCCTTCCCCGCATTCTCCAAAAGCACTGCCCGGAACCACTGCTACCTTCTTAGCGTTTAAGAGTTTTGTGGCAAATTCCTCCGAAGTCATGCCAAACTCCTTAATACATGGAAATATATAAAATGCTCCGTACGGTTCAAAACAGGATAACCCCATTTCCTTAAATTCATTCAGCAGATATCTTCTTCTCTGATCATAAGATTCTCTCATACGCTCCACATCTTTATCACACTCACGAAGCGCAGCAATAGCTGCATACTGGCTTGTAGTGGGTGCACACATAATTGCAAACTGGTGAATCTTGGTCATCTGTTCCATAATCATTGCAGGTCCTAATGCATATCCAAGCCTCCAGCCCGTCATTGCAAAGGCTTTGGAAAATCCGTTAATTACAATGGTTCTGTCTCTCATGCCCGGAAGAGATGCAATACTGACATGTCCACTGTTGTATGTAAGTTCAGCATAAATTTCATCGGAAATCACATAAATATCATGTTTAATTACAACTTCGGCAATTGCCTCTAAATCTTCACGTTCCATAACTGCACCTGTCGGATTGTTCGGATAGGACAACATTAATACTTTAGTTTTATCAGTAATGGCATTTTCCAATTCTTCTTTTGTCAGACGAAAGCGATTCTCATTTTTTAAAGATATGATAACGGGGATACCGTCTGCCAATTCCACACATGGGACATAGGAAACAAAACAGGGTTCCGGAATGATGACTTCATCCCCCGGATTTAACATTGCACGCAGTGCCACATCGATTCCTTCACTGCCTCCAACGGTAAGCAGTACCTCACTTTTGGGACTATAAGCGATATGAAAACGTCTGTCTGTATATTCACATATCGCCTCCCGAAGTTCTAACAATCCTGCATTGGAAGTATAAAAAGTACGCCCCTTTTCAAGAGAATAGATTCCCTCTTCCCTGACACTCCACGGAGTATCAAAATCCGGCTCTCCTACACCAAGAGAGATTGCATCTGGCATTTCACTTACAATATCAAAAAATTTACGGATTCCTGACGGTTTCATTTTAATCACTTTATCGGATAACGGATTTCTCATGCGGTAACCACCAGCCTCTCGTCTTTTTTACGCTGTTCCAGTTTTGTACCTGTCTCCTTATATTTCTTAAGAACAAAATGTGTCGAAGTGCTGAGAATCCCTTCCATCGGAGCCAGCTTTCGGGAAACAAACTGTGCTACCTCTTTCATTGTCTTTCCCTCAATAAATACTGTCATATCAAAACCGCCAGACATCAGATAAAGAGAGGTTACCTCCTCATAATTGTAAATCCTCTCTGCAATACGGTCAAATCCCTCTCCACGCTGGGGAACCACTTTTACCTCAATTAGTGCCGTTACTCTCTCATCATCCGTCTTATCCCAATTAATAACAGTATTATATCCACAGATAATTTGTTCCTGTTCCATATCACTGATAATATTCTTAATAACTGACTCTTCTTCTCCAAGTATAACAGCCATATCCTTAGCACTCATTTTAGAATTATTCTCTAATAGTTTTAATATCTTTATTCTTGTATTCTCCATATCAAGACCTCCTATTGCCTGTAACCAATTTTGCTTTGCAATTGCCTACACCGGCAGGGGCTGACCATAAAAAACAGCATTTAATGCATCTCCCTTTGGTGGCACCAAAAAACGCTCTTCCCCTGCTATTATTATTTTCCGCTCTTTTGACTTGGTTGTTTTCCCAATTACACTCGCTTTTACACCTGCTTTTTCCATCATTCTTACAAGATAATCTCCACTATCCGTTACCAACAGCAGGCTGCCCTGCCCATTCATCATATAAGGATTGATATCAAAATATTCACATATTTCAATGATTTCCTGCTTCATCGGTATTCCCTCAATCGGAAATTCTGCTCCACAGTTGCAGGCTGACAGCATCTGCCACAAAGCACCAAATACTCCTCCGTTTGATACATCATGGGCCGCATAAATACAATTAGGATTCTCCGCGACCGCTGCCTCCAATGCTCTAAGTTCAGGCATCAGTGTGGTATATCCCAGATATCCGGCAGCTGTTTCAATATAACTTTCGGGATATCTGGTTATCAGTTCCTCTTTCTTAAGCCTGGCAAGAATCGCTCCTCCATACAGTCCCGTCCATTTTGTCATAACGATATCCATACCGGCACTCACCTGTTTATGCCTGTTTTCCCATACTTTTTTTCCATATGCCGTAACCGTAATTGTAGGACATACCACTGACGGAACTAATTCCGTGTGCCCTGCAAGAATCTCTATCTGATATTCTTCTGCCCTTCCTGCAAGATTTCCCGTAATTCTTCTTAACTCAGCTTCCTCACTATGCTCCGGCAGCAGAATTGCTGTCGATACACCATATGGATTTCCTCCCGCTGCTATTATATTGTTAAGTGCATTATTAAGAGCATATAATTCATTGCCTGTATAACAAAAGGCAGTGCTGGCCATGGAAGTTACCATATCTCCAAGCACTGCCCCATCATGTCCCACTGCTGCCCGGAATGAAATATCCGGCAAACGGTATCGGATTGGATTCATTACAGAACGCTTGAATGTATGCTCTGGCAATTTACCAGTTCTCATTCTTTTTCCTCTTTCCTTGCTCCTATTGGCTTCGCAATACCCTCAGGTGCTTCCGGCATATCCGGTGTATCTGTCGGTTCTTCTGTAGGTTCTTCCGATGTAGTAGGTTCTTCCGATGTAGTAGGTTTTTTATCTGAATTATCACCTTTCTTTTTGTTGTCTTTCTTTTCCACTTTCTTCGTTCCTACCCGAATCTTAGCTGCTGTCGCCCTATACTGGCTGCCATTTACTTTAACAGAATCTGTCAACTCTCCGTCAATATAAATATGCTTCCAAAGCTCTGCATAATAACCGGTATGTGCTGACTGCTCTGTTACTGTCTTCCCCTCTTCTAACGTATCATCTTCTATTTCTTCCGGTTCACCCGGCTCCTTTGTCTCTATAATCTTGGATTCAAATGAAATCGTACGGTTAGCCGGTCTGTCATCATGACCATAAATGGCAAAAGAAATAGAACCTCCACCAGCATATCCGTCAATATAAATCGGATATTCGGTGTCATTTGTAAACTTAAAATCCATATAGTCTCCGGCAATTGCAGCATCCTTTGACAAATCTACATAACTGACAGTAAGGGAGTGTGGATATCTTTCATCTACCTGAAGCTCCGCTTTCAATACTGCATTATATAACGTAGTAGATACCTGACAGATTCCTCCACCCATACCTTCTACCAATTCATCATTCACATATTGCCCGGCATCCGCATAACCATTGTCCTCCGTAAATGGTGACACTGTATTATACATAGAAAACTGCTCTCCCGGCATCAAAACCGTTCCGCTTATCTTGCTTGCACCTGTTGCCAGATTCTTAGACCGGTTAGTCTGTCCCGAATTATAGCCGGTTACTGCCTGTCCCAGCACATGCTCTATTTTATTAAAATCTTCCGTCGTATACTGGGGCTGTTTTTCTTCCACTACTGCCGAAAGCTTAATATCCTTCTGCTCCCATTCCTTGGCAAAAATATCTTTTACCTCTTTTATAGTCTCATCAATCTTAATAGTTGTTCCAACTTCACCGGCATATACAATAAATTCTCCATCCTGTCTTGCAATGGATGCATTCTTAGGCTCTGTTACAATATCACCGGTTTCATTCTCCAGCTTGTCCCTTAATTTCTCTTCATCAAACTCCTTTTCAGGAATCAATACAACATTCTCTTCTTCTAGTGCCTTAATTTCTTTGTACCTGGTTAATATATTACCCTGACGACCATAATTAAATGCTGTATCCACCGCATTCTCAACAGATACAGAAACACCAATCTCATCTAATGTAGTGGCATAGGAACCCGCTTTTGTAGTAAAGGTTAACTTCAAATCCTCCACTCCGTCAATATATTTATCATATTCTTCCATTGCCTCTTCCTTCGTCAGACCTCCTACATATACCCCATCCAAATACACCCCAGCATATATTGTCTGCTTATCCTTATCTGACTGGGCCGCAGCAACATGATAAGCCGATGCGGAAACTGCTCCCGCTAATAACAAAAATAAAAATACCTTTAAAATATTTTTTCTCTTCATAACAATCATTCCTCAAATTATATATTCTTAGCTAACCTTAATCTTATACATGACTTATTTTAACACAAACCTATATCTTTTCAAGGCTTTATAAGAATTCTGTCATATTTTACTAAGATTTCAAATTTTTCCCGACTCTATTCAGCAATATGATAAAAACTTTTATTTATTCTTTTCCAGCATCTCCTACCCTTTTACAAGCCTTTTCTTTTCCCTGAATCTGCGGTTTAATCTCAGCAGAGCCTCTAAAATACCTGTACATTATTTCTTCAGCCTCTTACTTATCCTTTCATTGATTTCCCAGGTAAAAATTTGACTTTTTCCTGCTGATTCTGTATATTCTATAAATAATGATGAAAAACACTATTTACGAGTTTTTCATGATTGCGGGTGACGCAAATTGGATGCAGGCATTCCGGTTTGGCTTATGCCTTCTGCACAAAATAAAAAGAAGCGTATATCTAAACATATACACTTCTTTCTACTGTTTTCCAATTACACTAAAAACCACCAACAGTTGTAACAATACAGCTTATTACCATTGCTAATACCAGTACAATGGCAATAACTGAAGATATAATGCGCTGTTTCTTTTTGTTACTGAAATTAAACATACTTACACCTCTTTTCTGAAAGGATCACACTATGAGAATTGTACTTATTCCAATTATATTAATATTATTATGGGTTCTAAGCCATAATATCAAAAAAAGCAAGAGTACTTTTAAGGAATCCGTTAGTTCCTATCTTGCCCATGAAGATGAGGCAAACAGCACCCGTAAAAAAGACATTTCGAATCTTCCTTATATTGAAGTTCCTGTCCAGTCTTTCCCCTTTGATATTACCTTAAATGATGCAAAAAAGCAATTACAGATTGCTGAATATAAAAAAGAAATTTTAAGCCTTGCTGAAAAACGCCTGTTAAATCTGATCGGAATCTCCAACACTGATTTAAAAAAAGCTTATGGTCCCGCCAACCTTGAACTGCTTTCCATTTACGACCAGAATTATTCCCGTTACATTCGCACCCTTCATCTGCTGGCAGAATGTATCTATGAGGAATATCCTGATAAGGCCGTTGCCGTACTGGAATATTGCGTTTCCTTAGGAACCGATATTTCAGGCACCTATTATCTGCTAGGACAATACTACCTAAACCATAATGATGCCGAACATTTTACAGCATTATACGATAAAATCCCTGACAAAAACTCTATCAGCGGCAAAGTAATCCTCAATAAACTCAGTAATCTGCAAAACCCTGATTCCGTACTGTGATTTCAGGGTTTCCTTATATATTTTCTGACAAAATCAAAACCATAAATTTTCCATGGATATATAAATCTGCTTCCTTCGCATATATTCAGATCAATCCGGAAACAATTTGTAAAATTTCATGCAACACCTGAATCATTTTTTTACACTAATAAGTGAGTACTCTTAATCGACAACCCCGCTGAAAGCAATGGGGTATGTGACCTTGCGGCAAGCGCCAAATATCTGTTACAAATACAGTTACCTGACTCATTGCCCGCAGGAATCAACACAAGATTATAAATAACGGAGGTGAAAAGCGATTGAATAATGAAGAAATCAAAGCTCATGTCTTGCTTGCCAGAAATGGAGATTCCTCTTCATTTTGCAAATTATATGAACTATATTACAAGGATATGTACCGATTTGCCTACTATATACTGGGAAATGAACAGGATGCGGAAGATGTCATTAGTGAAACGGTTTTAGATGCTTTTACCGGTATTAAAAATCTAAAACAGCCTTCCAAATTTAAATCCTGGATTTTTCGGATACTGGCGATTAAATGTAAACGTCAGCAAGCAGCATATATCCAAGACAGGGAGCATATCAAACAGGATATAACTGAAAGTAATCTTATAAAGGAAGACTGCCCTTATGCAGCAATGTTAGATGTTCAGGCGGCTTTTTCCGCCCTCAACGAAACTGAGAAAATGATAATTTCCCTTATGGTCTTTGCCGGCTATACCAGCCGTGAAACAGCAAAAATTTTGAAAAGCACTGAAGGTACAATACGTTCTGCCAAAAGCCGTGCTTTTACTAAAATGTCACACTATTTAAAGGAGGATTTCGCATGAAAGAACAGGATATCATTCATAACATTGAAGAAAAAACCAAAAATTTACCTATCCCGGACAGCATTTCTCCTGATGCAATGAAAAATATGCTGGACGAAAATATGGAATGGAATAAACATACATCACAATCCGCAAATCAAAGTAAAGCATCCGGAGTCAATAGCACTTCAAAAACACCTGCTCCCAGCCCTCGCTTTATCCGCCGTTTTACTGCCGCTGCCTGTGTAATCCTATGTTTGGCGGGCAGCTTTAGCGTTTTCCGGTTGCGTTCTGACCAGCATAAGGAGCTTGAATCTATAGATACCTCCACTTCGGAAACCGATGATAATACCGCAAACAGTAAAGGAAACAAGGACCCTGAAAAAGAGATTGCCTATCAGGCTAACCTACAGTCCCCTTCCAGCTATGATGATTATTATGATACACTAAAATCCGCATATGACGCTTACTATGACAGCATTTCGGATGTTACAACTTATAGTAACAAGGAAGTGGCTATTGAAGAAGATGCAGCAGAATCTGTCAGTGATTTTGCAGAACAATCTATTGCTGGAACTGGTGGTCTCAATGATATCACGAATTCTGCCCAAACGAGAGAATCAAGTAGTAAAAAGTCAGAAAAAGATTATTCTGCCACTAATACACAGGAAAAAAATGTTGATGAAGGCGATATCATTAAAACAGACGGAACCTACATTTATAAAGTCATCACCGGTTTCGATAATGATACTGGATACACTACCTATCGTCTTACCATTACAAAAACTGAAAATGGGAATCTCAGCACCGTTACCTCATTTGATTTAGAAGATATCATAAAGAAAAAAGACAGTGATGATCGTATCCAATTCCATGAATTCTATCTTTATAACGACAAACTGATTATGATGTATTCAAAAAGCAACTATACCGCAGAGCCTGTCAAAAATGACAGCCTAATTGTAATATATGACCTGAAAAACAAATCAAAACCAGAAAAAATCAAGACACTGACGCAGTCAGGCTGGTACGAAAGTTCCCGCATCAGTAACGGATATCTTTATACCATCAGCAATTTTTCCGATACTTCCCTGGCTGACAAGAAAGAATATGAAAAATATATTCCATCAATCAACGGGAAAACTATTGCCTGCCATAACATCTATTATCCAAAAGATGTCGTCATGCAGACAACTTATGTGGTAACCAGTTTAAATTTAAAAAATCCGGAAGATTTTACAGACACTAAAGCAATTCCAACCGCAGGCGGTTCCTCATATGTAAGTGATTCTTCCATTTACTTTTATGCCACGATATATTCAGACATAACAAAAACGGAAATTATGAAGCTTGGGTATGATAACGGCAAACTTACAGTGGGAAACAGTGCCGTCGTTACCGGATATCTGTATGACTCTTTTGCTCTTAGTGAATATAATGGACATTTGAGAATTGTTGCCACCATACCGGCAAACAATATTTCCCTGCTTCGCAGTGACATTGATATAGCAACCGAAAATACCGCAGATAATCCAATAGTTGAGGATGTAAATGCACTATACATTCTGGATGAAAAAATGGAATTAACCGGAAAGCTTACCGGTCTTGCTCCAGGAGAACAAATTTATTCAGCAAGATTTATGGGCGATATCGGATATTTTGTCACCTACAGGAACACCGATCCGCTCTTTTCAGTAGATTTATCAGACCCGGCAGAGCCAAAAATTCTGAGTGCATTAAAAATCCCCGGATTTTCAAATTATCTGCATTTTTATAGCAAAGATATGCTGCTTGGTATCGGTCAGGAAACGGATCCCAATACTCAGGAATTCTTAGGACTTAAGCTTTCCATGTTTGATATCAGCAATCCTTCCGATGTAAAGGAAAAAGATAAATATATCATAGAAAACTCCGATTTTAGCTATGCTCTGTACAACCACAAAGCCATTATGATCGATCCTGAAAAGAATATCTTTGGATTCCTGTATTACGGATCAAAAACAAAGGATTACCAATACAGCTATTATTATGCAACCTACACCTATGATGCGAAAGAGGGATTTATTCAAACTGCCTCCTATGAAGTAAATGACGGCTCAGAGTATGAATCTGATGCTGTAAGAGGACTGTATATAGGAGATTATTTCTACCTTGCAACCAATAAATCCATCTCCAGCTACAAGATTGGTTCTGAAGACCCAATCGCACTTGTGTACTTTAACTAAATTCCTGTTTATCTTAGTAAGGGGGACGCTTTCAACATGAGGGGCTGGTGGAGTCCGCTGTGGGGAAATACCCTGCTGTTCTCGTCCGTCCCCGCTTTCGCTCCTTCGCACACATAGCGGTACTAAACTCTTGTATGTCTGCGACATCCAATCGTTAAGTACCGATGGGTGCGAAAGTCCTACCGAGAAACAGCAGAGTATTTCCCCACAGCTTAGACTCTTCAAAGGCTCATGTTGAAAGCTGTTTCTTGACAGAATCA
>CAJUFL010000091.1 GCA_910585605.1 uncultured Lachnospiraceae bacterium
CATTTTTTGCATAGAAAAGGAGCTGTGCACTAATTACTTTTAGTGCGACAGCCCCGTGCCGGAATGTAGAATTAGCAGCCGCAACCGCATCCTGAATTGCCATTGCCGTTTCCACCGCAGCAGCAAAGAAGAAGTAAGATGATGATGATGCAAGAGCAGTTTCCACCACCAAATCCGCAGCCATCATTTCCACCAAAGAAACCGTTTCCGCAGCCGTTGTCGTTTCCACAGCAGCTGAAGAGAAGAATGAGAATGATGATCCATGTGCAGCAGCTGCCGCCACCAAAGCCGCATCCGCCTGTTGCTGATAAGTCGCCCATAAGGAAATCCTCCAATTATCTTTACACTGATATAATATGCGTGGGTAAAAAAGGTGTGACAGATTTATTGTTATTATTTTTCGGTTGAACTTGAAACATCTATCTGGTAAACTTTTTACATAGTAAAATCAGCATAAAAGGAGGAAAAATATGGAGACAATGGCAGATTTTGAAAAGGAACTGACGAATTCATTTCGTGTGATAAAAGAAGGGGAATTGATAAAGGGGATGATCGTGGATATCAATGATGAGGCGGTTACCCTGGATTTGGATTATTTTGCACCGGGAAGGATTCCCCTGTCAGAGCTTTCTGATGATCCGGATTTTTCGGCAATGAAAGATTTGAAAATAGGGGACAGCCTTCAGGCAGTTGTGATACAGACAGATGACGGAACAGGGAATGTAGAGCTTTCCTTAAAGGAAGCGACTGAGGCGTCTGCATGGGAGCGTTTAAAGGAGTTTTTGGAAGAGGAAACGGTAGTGACGGTTAGGATTAAGGAAAGCGTGAACAGTGGAGTTATTGCCTATTTAGAGGGAATCCGGGCATTTATTCCGGCATCTCAGCTGGCACTTTCTTTTGTAGAAGATACGGAGGAGTATATCGGCAGATGTGTAGAGGCAAAAGTGATTACCGCAGATGAACGGGCGAAGAAGCTTGTACTTTCCGTTAAGGCGGTGTTAAAAGAGAAGGAAGCAGAGCATGACAGAGAGAAAATGGCAATGATCGTACCGGGGTCTGTTTTTGAGGGAACGGTGGAATCCCTTATGCCATATGGTGCGTTTGTCCAGATGGATAATGGATTAACAGGTCTGGTACATATTTCCAGAATTTGTATGAAACGGATTAAAAAGCCTTCAGAGGTACTATCTGTGGGACAAAAAGTGAAGGTAAAGGTGTTAGAGGTAAAAGATGGGAAAATCAGCTTAAGCATCCGGGATGTGGAGACTAATACTTCCGATGTTGCAACGGATGTGATTGAAAAATTTGATTATGAGTGTGAGGAAATACCGAATAATCCGTTTGGAGCATTATTAGCAGGAATCAAATTAGATGAGCAAGGATGATGTTATGTTAACTAAAGACAGAAGGAATATTTGTAATATTCTGGCAGCCATTGGAATAATATGGATTATGTCAGTTTTATTTTCTTTTAACAGTTATGCAAAGAGCACGTTCTCGAAAATAAAGCCAGTGGGTGTTATGTCAACTGCTGTCAAAACAGAGATAGTGGTATCATGGGAACCGATAAAAGGTGCGGATGGTTATCGGATTTATGAGGCAAAAAAAGAGGATGGCAGGAAAAAGATGCTGTATGAGGTGGCAGCAGAGACCTCCAAATGCCGGCTTGTAAGAACGGGAATGGATCCAGGAGAAGTCTATTTTTATTATGTACGTGCATATCAAACCACTAAGCAGGGGGATAAGAAATTTAGTGCCCCAAGTTTAAAGGTGTCTACGACAGTACCTGTAGAAGGCACTTCCACGATAAAGAATCTGCTCCAAACAGCACTTGCACCTGTTGGCTCCACTATGTATGTTTGGGGAGGCGGCTGGAATAAAGCAGATACTGGTGCAGGCACAGATGCAAAGAGGATTGGTTTAAGTCCGGTCTGGCGAAGTTTTGCAAAAAATAAAAAAACTTCCTACAATTATAAGAACTACCGTTATCAGATTCACAATGGATTGGATTGTTCTGGTTATGTGGGATGGTGTGTATATAATGTATTGAATACAAAACCTAATAAGAAAGGATATGTATATAGTGCATCTAAACAGGCAAAGAGATTTTCCGAACTCGGTTTTGGCAGCTATTCTACTGCGGGGAGAATAAAGGATTACAGAGCGGGAGACGTTATGAGTTCCACCTGTAAATGTTGTGGTCACGTATGGATTGTAGTGGGGCAGTGTAAGGATGGCAGTGTGGTGCTGCTACATTCGTCACCGGCTGGTGTACAGCTTTGCGGTACAACAACACTTTCTGGAAAGAAAAACAGTAAGGCATATAAGCTGGCAAAAAAATATATGAAAAAATATTACAAAACGTGGTATAGCAGATATCCGAATGTAAGCCGTGGAAAAACTTATCTTTCACATTATGCACAGATGAGATGGCGGACATCAGGGGAGGGTGTCAGGTTATCGGACCCTGATGGTTACCAGAATATGAGTGCGGAAGATGTGCTGGCAGATTTATTCTCACAAAAGCAATAAGACAGGAAGCCGCATCTGCAAAGATATTTGAATTGTGAAGAAATGCAGCTCAGTTCGAAATGATGGCATTGCAGCGTCTGAATGCTTTCAACAGACTGCCGGTTATAGTGTCAGAATGACAATACACCCCATACTTTATTATAATAGATAAAGTATGGGGTTGTTTTATGACAGATAGTAAAATCAGTCCGGAATTGAATATGGCAATCAGTATTTCCGAGGAAGAAAGGGAAAAAAGTCTTGATCTGGATGTAGGTTACAGTGAATTATTTGATGAATGGGAATTGATTATCCGTTATACGGGAAGCCTTGATGCAATACGGGATGAATTGGACATTTCAATCGAAGAACTGCTGGGAGGTTATGCCGTAATTAGAATTCCGCAGTATCAGATAGCAAGGCTTTCGGATTTTCCGCAGATAGATTATATAGAAAAACCAAAATCGCTTTTGTTGGAATCAATGGAAGGGATTGGTTCTTCCTGTGTCAGCAGGGTAAGGCTGCCTAATTATAATCTGACCGGAGAGGGGACCTTGGTAGCATGTCTGGATTCTGGTGTGGATTTTTATCACAAGGATTTTAGAAATGCAGACGGCACTACCAGAATCGTAACCATGTGGGACCAGACGATACCCGGAAATCCACCGGAGGGATTTAACACAGGCAGTGTGTATAATGCAGAGGATATTAATGCGGCAATCCGTGCGGAAGAAGGGGAACAGCTTATAGAAACAGATGCAGTCTCACAAGAGGATAAAAGCTTAATGGAAGCAGAGCCTGCCGAAAGCAGACAGGAGGCACAAAGAAGGCTGAGAGGAAGAGATATCGTTCCAGAATTTGACGGAACCGGACATGGCACAGCGGTTCTTGGAATTATGGCGGGAAACGGATTATCCTCTAATGAAGGGATTGTGGGCATGTCACCTAAAGCAGAAATTATTGTTGTAAAGCTTGGAAATCCTGACGGAAGGGGATTTCCGAGAACGACTCAGCTGATGCTGGCGATTGACTTTGCAGTGAAATATGCCATGGACACCGGAAAACCGCTGGCTATAAATATTAGTTTTGGAAATAATTACGGTGCTCATAATGGTGATTCTATTTTAGAGAGATATATAGATACTGTATCCAATCTTTACAGGATATCCATTGTTACCGGCACAGGAAATGATGGCCGCACCGCGAGGCATGCATCAGGGAACTTATCAGGAGGGCAGAGAGAAACGGTAGAAATTTATGTAGGGGATTATATGAAATCATTTAATCTGCAAATTTGGAAGCACTATCTGGATTTGTTTGATATTACCATAGAATCGCCTACAAATCGCAGAATTGGACCGCTTTCCAGTTATTCAAAGGTACAAAACTATGTTTTACCGGAAGATATGGTTTCCATTTATTACAGTGAACCAACACCGTACAATCCTGAACAGGAAATTTATATCGCATGGATTCCGGGAGGGGATTATGTGACATCGGGAATCTGGAAGATTCATCTGGAGCCTCGGCGCATTGTGGGAGGAGATTACAATATGTGGCTTCCGGTAGCGGGAAGCACATCATCTGAAGTAACCTTTGTGAGACCGACAATTTTTAATACTCTCGTAGTGCCTTCTACTGCAAGATATGTGATTTCAGTGGCGGCCTATGATTCCAGAAATGATACGTTTGCGGCATTCTCGGGAAGAGGTTTTGATTTTGAATATGCTCTTCCGCCGGCTGTCGGAAAGCCAGATCTTGCTGCGCCGGGAGTTGCCATTAACACATGTAAAGCCGGTGGAGGATATGGTGAATTTTCGGGAACCTCCTTTGCGGCACCGTTTGTTACGGGAGCGGCAGCCCTGCTTATGCAGTATGGGATTGTAGATGGAAGGGACCCGTATTTATATGGAGAAAAAATCAGGGTAAGTCTGATAAAAGGAGCAAGAAAACTGCCGTTTCAGCAGACTCAGCCAAGTCCTTTGGTAGGATGGGGAGCGCTGTGTGTGGCAGACAGCCTGCCGGAGTAATTTTTTCTTGACAATATGTAGGAATTGTGTTAGATTAGTTTTAATGATATGGTATGTTACTTATTTATGAAGAGATAAGGCATTAACTGTACATGAATATTTGAGGATATTTATGTGTGTTGATGCCTTTTTTTATTAATATTAAGACATACTCTTTTTTATCTTTTAAAGGTTCGTTCGAATAACACATAATATCCCGGTATAAAATAAAAATATAAAGAAAAGGAGATGAAGGAAATGAAAGACAAGATTTTTGGTGTACTTCAAAGAGTTGGAAGATCATTTATGCTTCCAATTGCTATCCTTCCGGTAGCAGGACTTCTACTGGGATTTGGAGGGTCTTTTACAAATGAGACCATGCTTGCAACTTATGGATTGACAGATATTATGGGACCGGGAACGATATTAAATGCTATTTTCCTCGTTATGAGTGATGCCGGTAATATCGTATTTGCAAACCTGCCGATTATTTTTGCAATGGGTGTTGCCATCGGCATGGCAAAGAAAGAAAAGGAGGTAGCAGCACTGGCTGCCGCTATCGCATTTTTTATTATGCATGCATCGATTGGTGCCATGATCAACATCAATGGTGGGGCAGAACAGATGTTAAATGGTGCTACGGCTTCCGTATGTGGGATTACCTCCCTGCAAATGGGTGTGTTTGGAGGTATTATTGTGGGGCTTGGAGTAGCAGCACTGCACAATAAGTTTTACAAGATTGAACTGCCGCAGGTATTATCATTCTTTGGAGGTACCAGATTTGTTCCGATTATTTCATCACTTGTATATGTAGTTGTCGGTATTGTAATGTTCTTTATCTGGCCGGTAATCCAGAATGGTATTTATGCAGTAGGTGATGTAGTGTTAAATTCAGGATATGCGGGAACCTGGATTTATGGACTGATGGAACGACTGTTGATTCCGTTTGGTCTTCACCATGTATTCTATCTTCCTTTCTGGCAGACGGGCGTAGGAGGTACATTAGAGGTTGGAGGACAGTTGATCGAGGGAGCACAGAATATTTTCTTTGCACAGCTGGCAGATCCGACAGTAGAAAAATTTGCAGTATCTGCAACGAGATTTATGTCAGGAAAGTTCCCGTTAATGATCTTTGGTCTTCCGGGTGCAGCACTTGCAATGTATAAGACTGCAAAACCGGAGAAGAAAAAAGAAGTGGGAGGTCTGTTATTATCTGCTGCTTTAACTTCCATGCTGACAGGTATTACGGAGCCGCTTGAGTTTACATTTTTATTTGTGGCACCACTGTTATATGGAATTCACTGTGTATTCGCCGGACTTGCATATATGTTTATGCATGTCTTTGAGGTGGCAGTCGGGATGACTTTCTCTGGTGGCTTGATTGATATGTTTTTGTTTGGTATACTGCAAGGGAATGCAAAAACAAACTGGATTTGGATTGTCATTGTAGGAATTTTTTATTTCATTGTTTACTACCTGCTATTCAGCTTTTTGATCAAGAAACTGAATCTGAAAACACCGGGTCGTGGAGAAGAGGATGAAGAGGTAAAATTATACCGGAGAAGCGATGTGGATGCAAAGAAAAACGGAGCAGTGGCAGAGGAAGGAGCCGTTAGCGGAGAAGATGCTTTATCAAAGTCTATCTGTCAGGGACTGGGAGGTAAAAAGAATATTTCCGATGTGGACTGTTGTGCTACAAGGCTTCGCTGTACCGTTTATAAAACAGAGCTGGTAAATGATGCAACATTGAAGGCGACAGGTGCGTCAGGAGTTGTACACAAAGGAAATGGTGTCCAGATCATTTATGGTCCTCGTGTGACGGTTGTGAAATCCAATCTGGAAGACTATTTGGAGACTGCCCCGGATGAAGAGTATATTGCTGATGTGGTTGAGAGTGGGAAGACAGAAAACGATGGGAAAAAAGAACAGACAGCCGGTGGCGAAGTTGAAAAAACAGTGATCATTTCCAGTCCGATTACCGGTAAGGCAGGAGAACTTGCTTCTACGCCGGATGAGGTATTTTCAAATAAAATGTTAGGTGACGGTGCAGTCGTAACGCCAGAAGAGGAGTTTGTAAGGGCACCGGAAGACGGAGAAGTGGCTTTTGTATTTGATACCAAGCATGCAGTGGGATTCTTGACAGATACAGGTATCAGTCTTTTAATTCATGTAGGAATTGATACGGTCAAATTAGAGGGACAGGGGTTTGAAACGCTGGTAGAAACAGGTCAGAAAGTGAAAAAAGGTGACCCGCTGTTAAAGTTGGATTTGGATTATCTGAAGGCAAACGCACCTTCTATCATATCACCGGTAATCTGTTCCGAGATGGAGGATAATCAGAAAATCCGTCTGTTAAAGCAGGGGGATATCAAAGCTGGTGATGAATTGTTTGCAGTAGATTTTTATAAGTAGGAAGAAGTGTCAGGATAGTTTTGGCAGATTCCGGGAATTCTGCCAGAAATATCCGGCTGAAAAATTCCAGCATATCATTAGAATAGGGGAAAATGAGGGGATAAGGATGTATCGGATTGAGAAAGTGCTGAATCATAATACGGTGATAGCGATTTTTACGGAAAATAATCAGGAATATCTGATTATGGGA
This sequence comes from uncultured Lachnospiraceae bacterium, assembly GCA_910585605.1. Taxonomy (GTDB): domain Bacteria; phylum Bacillota; class Clostridia; order Lachnospirales; family Lachnospiraceae; genus CAG-590. The sequence goes on from CAJUFL010000091.1 coordinate 7,123, forward strand.
AAAGGTATCGGTTTTGGCAGGAAAGTGAATGAGCGGATAGAAGCCAGACCAGAAGATACGATATATTCGTTACAGGAGTCCACGGAAAGAGGGGATACCCGTACGCTTGCCAAGTCCATATCACCGGTCTGTTTGGAAATAGCGGATGAAGTGTTAAAAAATGCTGAGAAAACCTTTGGAAAGATTGACCGGCGTATGCTGTTTCCGATGGCAGACCATATTGAATATGCGGTGAAACGGATCAGAAATCATGAGCAGATCAGCAATCCGTTGACAGAAGATATCCGTGTTTTGTTTCATGCAGAATATAAGACAGCACAATGTATTGAAGGTATATTAAAAGAAAGACTGGATATTCAGATCGATGATGATGAAATCGGTTATATTGCACTTCATATTCATTCTGCCATTGATGATGAGAGAGTATCCCAGGCTATGCAGATGGCGCAGGCAGTCAGGAAATGTGTGTCTATGGTAGAAAAAGAAATAGGAAAGCCAATTGATATTTTATCCTTATCCTATAACCGTTTGATGAATCATATTCGTTATATGGTGGCACGTGCCTTGAAGGGTGAACAGCTTAAAGTAAGCATGAATGATTATATGGAATTAAAGTTTCCCCAATCTTTTCAGATTGCCCAGACGGTCTGTGATCTGGTTAGTCATGATTTGCGGTGTCCGTTAAGCGAAGAGGAAATCGGATATCTGGCAATGCATATAGAAAGGGTGACCAGTGCAGAAACAGAAGAAGATTCATGAAAGCTTCATATTTTAAAAATGCGGATTGACTTTAATCATATTTTGTGATATTTTGGCTGTAGTATTAGGGAGTAGTTCACATTCATAGGGAATGTTATGCATAACGTCATCACGCTGGAAAGGCCGGGATGCATACTGAGATAAGAACGAGACTTTTACTGTGTATTTTTTGCGCAGTAAAGGTCTCGTTTTTTGTGTTGTGTATAACCAAAATGCTTTATCCTGTCAGAATATGAATTGTCCGGAAAAGGAGGATCTATATTATGGAAATTTTATTACAGTTTTTATTTCTTGTCTTAGGTTTTGTAATGCTGGTGAAAGGAGCTGACTGGTTTGTGGATGGTGCAGCAGGTATTGCAGACAGATTCGGTATCCCGCAGCTGGTGATCGGGCTTACTATTGTTGCCATGGGAACCAGTGCCCCGGAAGCAGCAGTCAGCATTACAGCTGCATTAAAAGGGAATGCAGCGATTACGGTCGGTAATGTGGTGGGAAGCAATATTTTAAACATTCTGATTATACTTGGGGTGACATCGGTGATCGTAACGGTGGCGGTGGCAAAATCGACAATACGATATGAGATACCCTATATGCTGTTCATTACAATATTGCTAATGATATTCGGATATACAGGAGGAAATATTTCTCTGATAGAAGGTGTCTGCTTGTGGCTTGCATTTATCGGTTATCTTACTTAGTGTCTGCTGATTAGGTTGCAAACACTTGATTTTACTGACTTTTGCCCCGTT
>CAJUFL010000092.1 GCA_910585605.1 uncultured Lachnospiraceae bacterium
ACGAGGGCTACACCGTTCCCGACGAGGACTACGGCGGATACGAGGGCGGCGACGAGGGCTTTACGGCAGACGACGCGGATACCGACGGATATGACGAAGCCGAGGCGGAGACCGAAGCGGCGGACGGCAACGAGTTCGAAAGCGGCGACGACGACACTTTCGTATAACAACAAAAAACATAACCCCCTCCCAATCGGGAGGGGGTTGTTTTGTTAAGTTTGTACGGATATAACCCGTTACTTTTCCGCACTTGCGCCGTTCGAAAGCGCCGCAAAGTTTTTGCACGGATTTTCAAGCCTGTTATTTGGAATTACAATAAACCTTATTTAATAATAGACAACCGAAAACATTAACCTCGGCAATAAACCGTATCTTTAACCTGACAGAACTTCATTCTGTAACAAAAATATAGTTTGTGCCCGAATCCGCGCGGGAAAAGATTTTTTAAATTTCTATCATAGTCGTAAGGTTAGCTCTGTCAATAGCAACTTGCAGCTTACCTATTTTCGTGTGAAGGGATTCCATGTCGGACAATACTTCGTCGGGGTCGTAAAGACACTCGGTGTATTCGAGAACGCCGTTTGCGGTTATCCGCCTCGACAGCTTGCTGTAATTCGATAAAACTTCCATTTGACTGTACTCTTTATTCAACTGGGCAAGGTAAACAAGCGCTTCGCCTATCGTAATTTTGAAGCCGTCGATAATGGCGGTACAGTTGCTTTTGGCAAGCGCGTGCTTAATTTTGCGGATACGCTCGTCTATTTCGGCAATCTTTTTGCGCGTTTCGCAGTAATTATATTTGCATATAACTTTTTCTTCACCTTCCTTATACGAAAGGCGGCTGCGATTATCTTCGTTATAAATAACGGCTTGTCTTTTTTGCTCCAAATCCTTAATAATTTTCATTGCCTCGCTATTGCAAATTTTCATTATCCGTTTCTCCCTAATTTTATTGCGCAATTATTTTAACACATCAAAAATTAAAAGTAAAGCAGTAAATTAATTTTACAGTTCAACCGTATTTAAGATCTATTAATCCGTTTTGAACCTGAGAATGACTTAGTCAGAGGCTTAAAAACAAATTTTACAACCACAATATATAGTGTTTAATAAACAATAATAACCACAATATCTGCTAATTTCGATGATTTTCAATTTTTAACTCCCATATTGCTCCCAAATGATTTTACGTCGTTTGGGGGCATTTTTTATCTTAATTTTGGAAGTTCAGGTAAACAAATTTTGAATGACGGACTAAAAATGCTTTCAACCTGCTTTTGTCCGTCATTCAATTCCAATTTGGGAGTAACTCCCAAATTTAGCGTCAGCCCAAAAAGTTGTGAAACATTTAGGAAACAAAATTGAGGCAAAAACCCCGATTTTGTTTATTGCTAATTTTTTTTAGTAAAATTTTCCAGAATTCCCCAAAATTTTATTGACAAAATAAAAATAATATATTATCATATTGGTAAGTAAGCCTAAAGGAGATTGAAAGATGGAAAAGATAGGCGATAGAATGATGGAATTAATGAAAAGGACGGATTACACTCAAAAGGAATTGGCTTCAATGGTAGGCGTTACAGAAGCAGCAATGTCAAGATATTTAAGGAATGAAAGAGAACCTCGAATGGAGGTTATAGCAAACTTAGCAACGGCACTAAATACTACATCAGATTATTTAATTAATGGTACAGAAGATGAGATTGGTTATAGTTACATAAAGAAATTAGTTGCACGAGGAAAATCCGCGTGGACGGAAAAAGAGAAAAAAGAACTATTGAGGTTGTTGTTGGATGATTAATTGGGAAAAAGAACTAAAAATTATAATGCCTGAGCGCGTTTATAGGAATATTGAAAAACTTGCAGTAAATTTATATCAAGATTTAAAAATCAGGGATACTGCATTTGATGTTTTTAATGTCGCAGCTAAAAAAGGTTATATACTTATCCCCTATTCTTCGTTAAATAAAAAGATACGGGAATATTTAAGAACTAATGGATATGATGCCGTAAATTATTATGATGCAAGGACTAAACGCTATGTGATTATTTACGATGATAAACCTTCATTGCAAAGACAAAGATTTTCTATCATGCATGAAATTGGGCACATTTTATTGGGGCATAAACAAGAAAGCGATTTAGCAAGAATACAAGCAAATTATTTTGCTGCTTATGCTTTAGCTCCAAGTCCATTAATTCATTTGTATGATATTGAAGACTATGTTGAATTGGCAGAGGTATTCAATATCTCTCAGGAATGTGCAATGCTGTGTGCGTCAAGGTACAATAATTGGTTGCAGTACGGAGATAAAAAGTTCCTTCCTTATGAGGAAGAACTGATTAAACTCTTTGATGTGGCTTAGATTGCTTTTTTGGAGGTTAAATGATAAGACTTAAAAATTATAAATATAAAAGGACATAGAAAATTGCAGTTTTCCATGCCCTATGACACAATAACTTTTCGGTATTATGTCCTCACACATATATAATACCATTTTAAACGGCTCCTGTCAACAAAAATTTTTGGTTTTTGTTTAGTGTAAATTGGAGTTCAGTTGTTGTGTCTGCTTGTTTCTTCGTAGCAGATTTTTGTTTTATTACAAAAGTCATCACGACATATTGTCTGAACACAAATTTTAAATAGGAGGCCATAAATGGCAAATAAAAGATTTATATATGACGAATACGGAATAGTTATTGCCGATTTCTTTAATATCGATTTAGCTAATGATAACAGAAAATTTTTAAACCCTTATAACATTGGACAGTTAACGCATCCTGTTGCAATAAAGGCAACTGAAGTTGCCGTACACTTCTTTGAGCAAGTACGCCAAGAATTGTTAAGGGGTTTTGTTGCTCGTGCAGAATATCTCTTCTGTAACAGATTAACAGAACCAAAGGAACTTTGTTTTGGCTATGCAGAGAAAGGCATAGTCGGAAAAGGGATTCGAGAACTTGCTCAATTTATTATCAATCAAATATATTATATTGATAACCATTTAATACACGAAATTAAACGTATTGAAGATATTAAACTCTTCGTTGATAATATCGGAGATGATAGAGTTAGCGATATTTATGCGAACGTAATTCGTGGCGTTTTGCTTGAATATACAGAGCAGCAATGTAATATATACGGTATACCCTTGAAACTCATGCAGAGCAAGCCATTCTGGGATAGGACTACTTCGTCTTGGATAAGAACGAATTGTCTTCATTTTATTTGGACAGGCGACGGCAATGTAAAACTACTTGTTCCAAAATGCTTTATTGGGGGAACGACTTTTACTTATTCAAAATTGAATAGTAAAGTTATTTTATCTGAGCTGGCTCGCGAAGAGTTGCTTAACCCTGACTCAAGCATAATAAGACAGCGTAAAGATAATACACAGTATGTAACGAAGAAGGATATCCGTCAACAACTTAGCAGAAATAATATTACGCTGAATAAAGAATTTGCGAGAAACTTTGCGCTTAGCCATACAGGATGTACTGAACAGTTAAGAGCCAAAATGGATGAGCAGAGAAAAAAGAAGGGGGTATAAGTGAAATGATGAAATTTATTTTTGAATTATTAACCAGTCCTTTAGGATTACCTATACCTTGGTACATTGAATATATAATTTTGCTTGTTGTAAATACAGTCGCATTTAAATTAGCGTTTGCTGCAGTTGGAGAACTGTACTCAGACAGTATTATTCACGGTAAAAAAACAGGAAGTATATTGCACTGGATTATTAGGATCTTAGCGTTCTTTGTTCTATGGGCAGTTATTTACGGTTTGATTGCTTTTGTGAAATTATGTATTTCACATTGGATTTGGGTTGTTAGCATTTTGGGCGCAATAATTGTATTTTCGTTATCAATTTTAATAACCGTAAAACTATGCAAAAAAAGATAATGGGGGTTTACAATGGAAAAATTGCAAAAAATATTAAAAGCTAAAACATATTTGGAGTGTATGGCTCATTCAATTGACCCTATTACCCAAGAAGAAATTGAGGATCCAATTTTACAGAAACAGGACATCAAGGAAATGTTTCAGTACATAGCTTCTTTATTGGATGAAATAATTATGAACAATGGGGAAGTTATAAATGTTTCGGCTCCTATTGAATTTAAAATTGAAAAAATTAATAAAAATTTAATTGTAGTTTCAGATCAACCGATTCAAATTAGCGGTTTGGTAAAGCGCATCAATAAACAAATAGATAAAACTAGAATGGAATCATTTAAACAGTCAATTCTTACTGAGTGGCTATTGCAAAATGGTTATTTAAATAAGGAGAAGAAACCTGTATTAAAAGATATAACTATTTACTCGACAACAGAATCTTCAAAAAATATTGGGATTATGGAACAAGATAGAATTAATTTCGAAACAGGAGAAATAAAAAAGGCTATTATTTTAACTAGAAAGGCGCAAGAATTTATTGTGAATAATCTTGAAAATATCATAGGTATTACAGAGGAAATAAGATCGCCTAAGGATAGTGATAATTATCCTGAACTAGCTATGGCTGGTCAAAAATGGACAAATGAAGAACAGGAAAGTTTAGTTCATGAGTTTTCTGAAAAAGGATTAACGATAGAACAAATTGCTCGGATTCACCATAGAAAGGTTGGCGGAATAAAAGCAAGATTGAAAAAAATAGGTTTAATAGAAGAATAAAAATTGTTTATTATTGATATTATTGGGAAACAAAGTCTTATCAAAAGTCTTGATTTTGTTTCCCAATTATGTTATGCTACTGGTATGAATAATAAAATCTTGGAAACAATGGAATTAGTTAATTCACAAAAGACTTATGCGGCGCAGTTGGATTCGCTTCTTTGGGGTACAGCGGAGGTACGCGAAGTTAAAGGTGGTAAATATATTTATCTGCATAAGCGTGTAAGCGGTTTAACTCGAACTGTCTATGCAGGGGAGTATAGTGAGCAACTCTACTCGCTTATTCAGAAAAACAACGTAACAGCAAAAGAAATCAAGAAGAAGTTGCGCGCAATCGCAAAGCAGTTAAAAGAGTGCAACTATCTTGCAGGCGAATTGACGGATGTAATCCGTTTGAATATCGACTTTGCAAAGCGTAATCTCGTTGATACGATTTATAAGCAAGCCGTTTTAGAGGGCGTTGCGGTTACATTTCTTGATACTGAAACGATTATCGAAGGGGGCAAGATTAACGGCGTTTCCGCAGATGATATTCAGAAAATCAATAATCTGAAACACGCTTGGCAGTTTGTTTTGGATGACGGTGTTGTTACGTCGAAATCTGACTATTCGATATTGTGTCTTATTAATAGGCTTGTTGAAGAAGGTTTTTATTATAATGCAGGGAAACTGCGTAGTGTTCCCGTTTCTATCGGCGGGACAAAATGGAAGCCTGAGCTTCCAATAGAAAGCGTTGTGATAGAAAAGTTAAATGATATTTTAGCGGAAAAAGACATATATGAAAGAGCAATCAACGCTTTATTGTTCGTAACAAAAAAGCAGCTTTTCATTGACGGAAATAAGCGAACTTCGGTTATCTTTGCAAATCATATTCTTATTTCAAATGGCGCAGGCTTAATAGTAATTCCCGAAGATAACGTTCCTGAATATAAGAAACTATTGATTAATTATTATGAAACCGACCAAACGGAAGAAATTAAGCAGTTTTTGTATGATAAGTGTTTGACAAAACTTTTATGAAATTGAATTTTGAGAGGTTAGAATGTCAAAGAGAAAACATATAAGTCAAAATACGGAAAGATTGTTGTGGGCGATGAGTGCTGGCAGGTGTGAGAAATGTGGGCGACTGATATACCAACATCCTTTAAGTAAGAGTATCGGAAATTTTGCGCAAATAGCTCATAATTTGCCTGTTAGTGATAATGGACCGCGCTCTGAATATAAACAAATCGACGAGACTAAAAGTATAGATGATATTAAAAATCTTTTACTGTTATGTTATGATTGTCATAAAGAAATTGATGAAATACGACCTAATGACTATCCGCCTGAATTATTAAACAGAATGAAGTCAGATTTTGAACAGTTTATTGTCAAAGCAACGAATCTACAAAGAATTATTCCGACAATTGTATTAAAATATTCTCCCAATTTACACGGACAACGCTTATTTGTTTCAGGGATACAAAACGCATTGTTCCCCGACAAAGTAATAGAAAAAGAATTAGATATTACATTAAAAAACTCGTCATTTTTTGTTGGTGATCCAAAATTTTGGACGATTGAAGAAGAAAATTTAGTTCGAACATTTAATCGATATGTTGAGCCGGAAATCGAAAATTACACAAACGGCTTTATTAATGTATCTGTTTTTGCAATAGCACCGATACCTTTGTTAGTTAAACTCGGAGAGCTTCTATCAAATAAGCGAAATATTGATATTTATCAATTAAAGAAAGTTCCTTCTACCTGGGAGTGGGAAACAGAAAGAAATGATATATATTATCAAATATCATATCTGCAAGAATTTAGAGGGTCGCAGAAAATTATAGTAATATTTTCTCTTAGTGGTGAAATTAAGAAAGATGAAGTGATGGCTGCTATTTCTTGGGATAATTCTACCGTAATTGAGGTTAAAACGAATCTTAAACCTTATGATGATTTTTTAAGAAGTAAGAAACAATTAGAGAAGTTTATCCAAAGCTATCAAATATTAAGAGAGCAACTGCGTAAATTAGGCAACTTAAATACCATGGTACATATATTTGCGGCTGTACCAATTTCTATAGCAATAGAGATTGGAAGGCAAAGGAATGAAACTTTTGATTTACCACTAACAATTTACAATTATGCGAATGGTGCATATGAAAAAGCTATTGTAATTGGGGGGATAAAATGAGAGATATAATAAATAAACTATTAAGCCAGCTTGCAGATGAAATTGATATTTCAGATAGTCAAGAAGGTGTAGTAAGACGTGCTTATAATAGCGTGGCAGATTGGCTTAATCAAAAAGATACTCTAATTGCTAAGCATAAGGTTCATATATTTCCGCAAGGCAGTATCATGTATGGCACTGCCATTAAGCCTATAAGCGAAGACGATTATGATATTGATTTGGTTTGTGAATTTACGGCTCATACAGAGGATTTGCAACCTAGTTATGTTAAGAAAAGTGTTGGACAACGACTTAAAGAAAATGCAACATATCAAAGAATGATGGAAGAGGAGGGCCGTCGATGCTGGACACTGCAATATAGTGATAGCCTAAATTTTCATATGGATATTCTTCCTGCTATACCTTTTCATGAAAAATATAGGACAGATAGTCGTTTTAAAGAATCCTATAACAGTATAACGAATAGCCGTGATTTGGCTTTACTAGCTACAGATAAAAATAAGCAAACAAATCTATATAATTTTATACCAACCAATCCACGTGGCTACGCAGAATGGTTTAAAGCGAGAATGCAAATAGGTCAGCAAAAGCTCGTTTATGACAGTATAGAGAGAATTCCCGAACAGCCTCAGCATAAAACTATCCTACAAAAATCAATACAATTATTAAAACGCTATCGTGATGTAATGTTCGAGAACAAAGATGATGGATTGAAACCCATATCAATGATTATTACAACGCTGGTTGCTAAATGTTATAATGGAGAATCTAATCTCTATGAATTTATTTGTCAAGCTATTGAGAAAATGCCAACATATATTGAGCGCGGTAGAAATGGTGAATATGTAATTAGAAATCCGGTAATGAGTAGCGAGAATTTTGCTGACAAATGGAGAGAGAAACCAGAAAAAGCTAGATCGTTTTTTGAATGGATAGGGAAAGCAAAAACAGATTTTAATCGTCTTGCTAATATTTCCTCATTTACAGAGTTTGACAAGGTTTTTAAAGAGATGTTTTCGCAAAAGCCTGTTGATAGACTTATGGAGAAATATAAGACTAATTTGCAGCAAGAGCGAGAAGCTGCGGCAACTCATAATGATGTTGAAAAACCGATATCGTTGATTGTACTAGAAAGTATAAAACATAGGATTACTCCTCCGTGGGTTTTACCTCGCGGCTTCCGTGTAAAAATTCAAGCGCAAGTTAGTTATGATGGAGGGAAAACATATTATACAATTGAAAATAATACGCTTTTACCAAAACATGTTGATTTGCAATTTTTTCCTCTACATAGTATTGCTATGCCTTATAAAGTAAAGTGGCAAATAACCAACACGGGTTCAGAAGCATATAATGCAAATTGTTTGCGTGGAAATTTGTTCGAGAGTGGTGAATTAACCAGATTTGGCATACAAAGCGGGAAAAAGGAGTGTACTGCTTATTCAGGTGTACATTATGTACAGTGTTTTATTATCAAGAATGGGAATCAATGTGTAGGGGTTAGTGAACCATTTGTTGTAAGAATTCAATAATAAGGATATGACCTGATAAATGTATAACTAACATTCTCGGAAGTATCGATAAAAAGATAGAAATTAACAAGAAAAA
>CAJUFL010000093.1 GCA_910585605.1 uncultured Lachnospiraceae bacterium
CAGCGTTCGATATGGATTTTTCCACGAACATACATGTTCAGAATGGGTTTAACAACCTTTTAACGCTATTGGATGAAATGGAGTTCAGGTTCGGGACTTACGTTTGGGATCCGCGCTACAAAGGTTTGGATGACTATATCTGGGCGCAGAAGAACAAATAACAAGAAAGAGCGGGACCATAACGGTTCCGCTCTTAATTTAAAGAAGGAAGGTTTAAAATTCAATGAGAAAACGAAAAGAACAACCTAAACTTGTTGTTGAAATCGAAAGTGATAGGAAGACTGGACGTATTAAAACAGTGAGCGTTTTTGATAACCGCACTCAAAAATACTGGTCAGTCGACCAAATACAGGAACGCGGCATTGTATGGTTCTTAAATCTAACGGACATGAAAGAAACTTTGAATTGGAACTTGAACGGAGATAGTGCAAAATACCAGTTTAAATGGGGACAATCATGTAAAAAAAGATCGTCTGGTGTCGCTTATATTTATCATTAAAACAGGAGGCAAAAATGAAAGAAACAAATAAAGCGTTAAAATTTCAAGTAATTCACGATGGCAAATTCTATGAATTCAACGAAGGATTGAAGGCATATTTATTCCACCTTGGACTACATAATGCTCACGACAAAAAGCACGGAATGAAGGCAATGCTGTATTACGTGGAATTGGTATGCAGATGTATTCATACTGACATTAATAGCATGTTAATAGAGGATTTTGCCGAATTCGTTTCTCACCATTGGCGAACCGTCAGACATATGGATAGATACGAATTGTTAGATTACTACTATGACCATAAAAATTAAAGGAGAATAAAATGAAAGAATCAAAAGAATCACTTTTTAAGCGTATAGTTGAAGCGCGAGTAAATAAAATAACGGCTATGCTCAGGCTGCTAGGCAACTGCTCGTTTAAAGGTAATTATGAGTATTCGGATGAGCAGGTTGAAAAGGTGTTCCAAAAACTTCAAAGAGAATTAACTAAAACATATAACCGATATAAGTGTGAATTACACGGAAAAGGTCGTTTTAGTTTGACAAATCCTGAGGCATCATATAGCTCGGATGGGTATGCTTTTCCGTCAATAATCTTACCACTCCCCAATGGACAACGTTTACGGGCATCGGCGGATGACGATGAAAGTTATCCCGCAATAAGTATTTGGCTACAATCCGATGATTGTGAAGATGAACAGTCGGTTGCGTTTGTTGAATACAATTGTGAACATGAAAGGGGACAGGAAATACATATCGGTGTTTGCAGTTCCGAATCTGAGGATCCGTACATGTATGTGCCGTATAATAAAGGAGAGCAGGATGACCGATAAGGAGAAAAAAGAACGCGAGTCAACAATCTTGGAAATTCAGTCTAGGAAAGTTGTGCTGGAGAAAATTGAAAATGCTTATAAACGTTTAAAAAAACAAGCTGAAGCCCAATATGAAAAGCGTAAGGAAAAAGTTCAAGCAGCAAGCGAATACGAAAGTATTGAGGATGCGCACACTGCGTATGGATATGACTGTATTACTGAAACTGAGTATTACGAAATTATAAAAATATTTGAGCAGGGTGAGGAGTATGTTGAAAAGCATTTGTCAGCACAAGAGGTCGCAGTCAAAATTCTTGGTGAATTTATTGGAAGACTGAATTCCGAAATAAGAAGCTTCGAGTTCGACTTGCTTCCGCCCGAAGAGCAGGTGCGGATATTGCAAGAACAAGAAGAACGATTGTTAAAAAAGAAAAATTAAACCTTAACGGTACTTAGCCGAAGCTAAGTACCGTTTTTTTTATAAAAACCATTAAGGGGGAAATGATTTCACGGTGTCAATCACTTGTAATTGACGTTGGTTTATGCTATAATTGATTATGTCGAATTATGTGCTAATTTGGCGAATTATAAGTTGTCGAATAAAAGATTAATTTAACTAGTTAGCACGATGACATTATGGGAGCACAAAAGTGACGCTAACATTATTTTGTATTTTATCTTTAATCATATCTGTGCTTGTTCTAGCTACAGCAATAACTCTAAGTGTATTGTTACATAGAGCGGAATTAGTAAAAGAAAATTTCGACAGCAGGAAAAGGTTTTTTCTTGCGCCTTTTCATGTTTTTCTAATTGGCTTTTTCATTGCCGCAGTAGTGCTTTTCTATCCGGTTTATTATACTGACTTTTTGGAGAGCGATCAAGGTTTTGTTAAAGTCATCAAATCTGTATTGCTTTCAATACATAATGTCTTAAGGCTATTTGTGCTTGATGGTGAATTTGATAATATAAGAGATCTTCTAAGTGATTCAACTAGAGTTGAATCGAGTGTGGGGGCAGTCTATACGATATATGCAGCAATCATTTATATAGCGGCACCCGCATTGACAGCCGGAGTGGTTTTATCTTTTTTTAAAGGTGCTTCAGCGTTCATAAAGTTTAGTTTATATCCACGTTCTGATATCTATATTTTATCTGAGTTGAACGAGAAGTCTATAATATTAGCTCAAGATATCCTTACAAATAAATCGAATAAGCGCAAACGGCTTGTGGTGTTCACCGATGTTTTTGAAAAAGATGAGGAGAGTAATTTCGAACTGGTCTCTCAAGCAAAAAGGCTTGGCGCTATCTGTATGCGTAAAGATATTGTTGAAATCGGACTGAAACGAACAAACAATATTTATAGAAAAATTTATCTGATTGGTGAAGATGAAGATGAAAATATCAAGCAGGCATTGACACTTATTGAAAGATGCAGGAATACACCAAGATACAATACAAATAAAACTCAGATTTATGTATTTGCAAATAGCGTTGAAAGTGAGGTTCTTCTTAACTCAATAGACAATGGTGCAGTGAAGGTAAGGAGAATAAATGAGAATAATAATCTAATAATTCACACATTAAAGAACTATTCAATCTTTGATGATGCGTGCACAGTAAATGGTCAGAAAGAAATAAGTGTTGCTGTTGTAGGATTAGGTGCCTATGGCATCGAATTATTAAAGGCAATTTGCTGGTGCGGACAAATGCCCGGTTATAATATTACGATTCACGCCTTTGATAAAGAATCCGATGTGCAAGCCAAAATCAAAAATGTTGCTCCGGAATTGATTAAGTACAATGGTAAAGAGATAAAGGGTGAACCATACTACAAAATTGTTTTCCACAACGATATTGATGTTGAAAGCTATGAATTCCAAGAGAAACTATCCGAAATCAGTCTTATTTCGAGCGCATTTGTCACGTTAGGTGATGACGAGCTAAATATAGAAACCGCGATGAAAATGCGTGTACAGTTTGGTCGTGATGCTATTTCTGCTGGGAAGCATATCCCACCTATTTATGCGGTAGTATATAGTATGTCTAAAACTCAAGCTGCAAGTCACGGCGGAATAAAGAATATGTGTGACGAAGATTATGGGATTTCTTTCATTGGCAGTATTCAGTCCAGATATTCCATCGAAAGTATAGAACGTAATGAATTGGAGTCAGAAGGATTAAGTTGTCATCTACATTGGGTTTCACATGTCGATGAGGCTGATGCAATTGGTAAGTACAATAAATATGAGTATTATAGAAGGTCATCGATAGCGGAAGCGATTTATCTCATGTTTAGAGAAAAATTAATACAGAATGCCGATCCGGAATTACTGAAGGAATATGAGCACAAGCGTTGGAGTGCTTATATGCGTTCTGAAGGCTATATAGGACTTGGCGATAAAAAGGATTATATTGCGAAAACTCATCCGCTACTTATTCCATATCAGTCGCTATCACCAGAAGAACAAAATAAGGATGCAATAAAGACTAATAGGAACTGAGTATTATGATATACGATTTTGAAAGGAGACAGCAGATATGGGAATAATTAATTTTGTTACAGCCGTTTGTTTTGTTGTATTGACGGCTGAAGTTCTATACGTGCTGATTAGTTTGATAGTAAAAAACAGAGCAAATAGAATTGCGTTTTTGCGAAGCTTTAAAAAAGGAAAATGTGCAATAATATATTTTTCAGCCATACCGTTATTTTGTATTGGCCAGATGTATGCAGGCGCAGATTTCTTTGCTGCATTTTTTAAAGCAGTCAGTGAAATCATTAATTTGGTAGTCTTAAAATACTCGACGTCAGCTGTTCAAGCTCTCTTTGATGCTAATCTTTTCTATAAAATAACGATATACTATTGCTTTATTTTAGTTGGCATAAATGCCTTGTTATTTACTTTTTCGTTGGTTGGACAACGTTTATGGGAGCTTAGGCAAACGATCAAATATAAAAATGGTTCAAAAGATAAATTGTTTATATTTGGCAACAACACAAATAGCATATCTATATATAATAGCGATCATGTAAGAAGCAAGGTTATAATTGATAAAATTTCAGACAAAGACAGATATTCTCTCTATACAAAAAAACTAAGTTTTGTTTCTTGTGACTCTTTTAAGAATTCAGTTTCACAAATATTTAAAATTGTTGAAAAAGGAAAGCGGCAATATACGGTAATTGTTAATACCGATAATGATGAGACAAATCTGGCGATTTGTAGGAGCTTTATTTCGGAGATAGAAAAAGCAGATAAGGAAAAAATTTTCAAACAATTACGTATTTATGTTTTTGGTGATCCGAGATTCAAAGCAATATATGAAGATGCAATGGAAAGCGCTTATGGCTGTCTTCATTATATAAATAAATACCAAATGATTGCTATGGATTTCATTGAACATTATCCGTTTACAAAATTCATGGACGAAAGGCACATTGATTACTCTACAACATTAGTCAGAAATGATGTCGATATAAATGTTTGTATGATAGGTTTTGGAAAAACGAATCGACAAATATTTCTGACATCGGTAGCCAATAATCAATTTTTATATAAAATCAATTCAGAAATAGCTCTAAAAAAGGTTAAATATCATATATTTGATAAGAATCCGGCAGAAAATAATAAAAATTTAAATCATTCTTATTATAGATTTCGCGATGAATGTTCCGATATTGATCCTGATGATTATTTGCCACTTCCGTCTTCCCCTGCCGAAGAGAACTTTTACCAACTAGATATAAATGACACAAAATTTTATCGCCATATTAGTCAAATTGTCTCGGCAAAGCCTAAAGATATTAATTTTGTAATTATTGGTTTTGGTTCGGATCTCGAAAACATAGATATGGCACAAAAATTAGTTGAGAAGAGACAGGAATGGGGACTCGATAACTTAGTAATATTTGTAAAAGTTAGAACTTGGCACAAGGAGCAGACATTGCTGGAACAAGATGGTTGTTATTTCATCGCAAATGAACAAGATTGTGTTTATGATATTGAGGCTATAACCGGTGATAATATCTTCCACATGGCCCAAATGCGCAACGAAATTTACGATCTTGAATATAAAATTACACACGAAAATCTTCTTACTGTGGATAGTACAATATTTGCTGAAAACAAGATTAACGCTAATAAAAACTGGTATTTACGTAAAACTCAATTGGAACGTGAATCTAGTTTGTATTGTTGTTTAAGTTTAAAATCTAAACTTAACCTTATGGGGCTCGATTATTGTCCTGAATCTATAAGCGATTTACCTGGTTTGACAGAGAAAGAATATTTGGATATTTATTCTGAAGGGGATTCTATAGATACAAGCACATACGCATTAACTGTTGAGGGTAAAAAAATTGTAAATTATACGCTTGATTTTATTCCGTCTAAGCGTACAAACTTGGCAATACAAGAACACCAAAGATGGAACTCATTTATGCTAAGCAAGGGTATGATTCCTGCAACAATAAATGAAATACTAACAGAAAAATCCGTACAAAATGGTAAGACTAGATTTACAAACGGCAAAAACTATAAAATTCGTCGGCACGGAAATTTGACAACATTTGAAGGATTGGTAAAGTTCCGCAAGTTAGTTGCTGAAAGAGATCATACTGATGAATTGGAAAAAGATGTAATTAAATACGATTATCAACTTATGGATGATGCGTATTGGTTATTAAAAAATTGCGGATATAAGATTGTCAAATTACATTAAAAATTGAATGCGAGGAAGCAGTATGAATACTCTTTTAAATTTGTGTAGTGGGTTCTTTAATGAACTAGAAATTGATTCGAATCCCGCTCAAGCGGAAAATATAAAATGCTTTGAAAAAGCATTAAATACATTTTTAAGAAGTGGACAAAAAGATGATGCTTTTGTTGTTTATTTCTGCTTTAGTGAAATCTTTAATATCTTCGGTCAAGGCTACACTAACACGAAAAAACTTTTAGAGATGCTTTCTGATCATGAACATCATTCCGGCGAATTATTAGCCAAGCATCGCGACCATTATTCTCATTCGGTATATGTATTTGCTCTGGGATTGGCAATATATGCACATGATCCGTCATTTAGAAATACTTTCTTGGATTTTTATGGCTATGAGAATAATAACGATGGAACATCAAATTTTTTAAAGTATTGGGGGTTAGTTTCATTATTTCATGATATCGGGTATCCATTTGAACTTGCTCATGCACAGATAAAAACTTACAGCGAGGAAATATGGGGCAAAGACGAGAAGAATCTTTATATTTCTTTTGGAAATTTAAATAACTTCATTTCTATTGATGAAGGAACAAGTGCGCATTTAAGTAAAGTTTTTAAATGTCAAACTTCCTTTACAACAATAAATAATTTACTGTCATATGGCTTAAATGTTCGATTAGGATATGAACCAAGGGCTATAGAGCAAAAACTGGAAGAAAGAGTCTTATTCCAAAAGAACTTCATGGACCATGCATATTTTAGCGCAGTACTTTTGGCAAGGAAATTATTTTCTGTTGCTAATTTTAAGATGTCAATGCAGTATCTTGATGTTCTTACTGCAATATTACTACATAATAGTTTTAATAAATACGAGATACCTGGCAGACGTCCTATTGCGGTCTCAGAGCATCCTTTTTCATATCTTTTAATCCTGTGCGACGAGTTGCAAAGCTGGGATAGGTTGGCTTATGGGAAGATTAGTAAAAGGGATCCAATTGCTTGGGATGTCAGACTCGATATTTCGAATAAAAGAATCAATATTAAATATATTTTCGATTCATTTATCAATAAAGAATATAGCGAAGAAGATGCGACCGTAGTAACCGTCTATAATAAAAACTATATCGAGATGACAGAGGGATTATTTGTTGCCAAAATTTTAGGAACAGATTATCTTTTGTCAGCATCTGACTCTTTAAATAAAGATATAATTGGCAATCAAAAACATTATGAGGGATATATTGTTCCTTCCTTAGATTTGCATCTTGAAGTAGAAGAAGAGAAAAAAGAAAAGAAGGTTAGCTTAATTGCTTCCGATAAGAGTTTTTTCAACCTATATGATTTAGCAAAGCTAATTCATGTTAGTTATAACGAGCATTGTAAGGGGTTTTCAGGTTCGCGTGTTGATGAGGATTTTTCTAAGTTACAATTAGAATATAAATTATCAAATATTGAAACGGCTAAATCTTACTCTGACAAACTGGAAAAAATTAATTGCTTTTATAGCAGTAAGGATTTAGATTATCCTATTGTAACCGACATCAATGATTTAATTTATAGTTGTTACAAAGACAATTTGGAATGCTTGTGCCGTGAAGAACACGTTCGGTGGGTTAAAGAAAAACTCGCAATGGGATGGAAGTACGGTACTGATTATAGTTGCGTTGAAGAACGAAACCGAAAAAAAATTCATAAGTGCATCGTTCCGTATGAGTTGCTTTCCGATGAAGAGAAATCAAAGGATGCATTGATGATCAATGGAATATTCACTCAGTTACATAAGCTGGAAAGCAATGTTAAAATTTATAATTATCCGATGGAGCATAAACCCAAGATTGAAATTGCAGGTATAGGGCATAGGTTTTTTACATCTGATGCAGAGCAACTTAAATTAGAAATCAGGGCTATTTTGCAGAAATACAGTGACACAAATCAAGTTGTTGTCAGGACGTGCTTTGGCAACGGAGGAGATTGGCTTATTGTTGAGTGCGCTCTTGAGCTAGGGCTTACCGTCAAAGCGAATATTCCGCTTGACTACGAAGCATATATTCAGGATGTCAAAGAAGATGCAATCAAAAACGGAC
>CAJUFL010000094.1 GCA_910585605.1 uncultured Lachnospiraceae bacterium
GAAGTCCCTTTTTTATTTGTATTTGTTTGTCGCCCCTCCGCACTATCCAACATCTATTGCTTTCATGCAGGAAAGTACTTCATATTCATATCCGTTTATCTGTTCTGGTACTTTATGACAGGCAATCATTTGATGCTCTAAATCAAATATACAGATTTTTTCACAGTTATTGATATTATGCACCTCAATATAGCCTTTCTCTCCGTAAATGATCCCTAAGCGGTCCGTTGCGGACAGCATACTGCTGTGAAGAACCGCCATTTTCCCATCCTCAAATACCAGGGTAACACTATTCAGCCAATCTACTCCTTTAGGTGATAAGACTGCTGTGGTGTCAATCTTCTTTATCTCTTTATGAAATACCATCAATGCAAAATTGATTGGATATACACCTACATCCAGTAAGGCACCTCCTGCCAGTTCCGGATTTTGCAGGCGTTCTTTTTGTGCCATTGCATAACCCAGATTTGCTGTTAACGAAATTGGTTCCCCAATTATTCCGCTGGCAATGATATCATCTATCATCTTCCTGCTCGGCATATATCTTGTCCAGATTGCTTCTGCCAGTAAAAGCTTTTTCTCTCTTGCAAGATTTATCAATACTTCTGCCTGCTTTGCATTTACAGTAAATGCTTTTTCTAACAGAACGTTTTTACCATGTTCCAAACACATTTTTGCATGACAGTAATGATGGGAATGGGGTGAGGCAACGTAGACAAGTTCTACGTCTTCATCTTCCAACATTTCTTCATATGAGCCATAAGCCTTCTCGAACCCCCATTGCTTTGCAAACTCTTTTGCACGATCATAATCTCTGGATGCAACTGCATAGAGTTCCAACTGCATTTTTTCTACTGTCTGCTGCCCTTCTCCAGTACTTCCTAAATCTAACCCCTTCTTTAACTCTGCTACTGCTTTTGCCATACTCTGGGCAATTTTTCCCGGTGCTAAAATTGCAAATTTCATAAAATACCTCCTTTTCCCATCATAACTAAATTTGTTTTACAGTCACCACATAATTTCCGGTATTTCCAATGCCACAAACGCATAATACTTTGCGTCTGAAATATGATAATATTCCATTATCAATGTACAACATAACCACTATACAATAACATATACATATAATCCATATTTTCCTCAAAAAATTTGCATTCCCACTCAAAAAACCCTTGTGCTTTTTTCCATTTCCTATATAATACTCTATAGAATTAAAGGAGGACATTTTTATGCCAAAAAGAACAGATATACACAAGGTACTCATCATCGGTTCCGGTCCTATCATTATCGGACAGGCATGTGAGTTTGATTATTCCGGTACTCAGGCATGTAAAGCGCTTAAGAAATTAGGCTACGAAATCGTACTGGTTAATTCCAATCCTGCCACTATTATGACAGACCCTGAAACAGCTGATGTCACCTACATTGAACCATTAAATGTGAGCCGTCTGGAACAGATTATCAAGAAAGAACGTCCGGATGCTCTTCTTCCAAACCTTGGCGGACAATCAGGACTCAACCTTTGTTCAGAGTTATACAAAGCAGGAGTTTTAGATAAATATAATGTAAAGGTAATTGGTGTACAGATAGATGCTATTGAACGTGGTGAAGACCGGATTGAATTTAAGAAAACCATGGACAGCCTCGGCATTGAAATGGCACGGAGTGAAGTCGCATACAGTGTGGAAGAAGCACTTGGTATTGCAGAAAAGCTCGGCTATCCGGTAGTGCTCCGTCCTGCTTATACCATGGGCGGTGCCGGCGGCGGACTGGTATATAATAAAGAAGAATTAAAGACCGTCTGTGCCAGAGGTCTACAGGCAAGTCTGGTGGGACAGGTTCTGGTAGAAGAATCCATTCTCGGCTGGGAAGAATTAGAGCTTGAAGTAGTCCGCGATGCAGAAGGGAATATGATCACTGTCTGCTTTATTGAAAACATTGATCCGTTAGGAGTACATACAGGTGATTCTTTCTGTTCCGCTCCTATGCTTACCATTTCCGAAGAATGCCAGCAGCGTTTACAGGAACAGGCATATAAGATTGTAGACTCCGTACAGGTTATCGGTGGTACCAACGTACAGTTCGCTCATGATCCGGTAACAGACCGTATTATCGTTATTGAGATCAACCCACGTACTTCCCGTTCCTCGGCCCTGGCTTCCAAAGCTACCGGTTTCCCAATTGCTTTGGTCTCTGCCATGCTTGCAACAGGGCTTACATTAAAGGATATCCCCTGCGGCAAATACGGAACACTTGATAAATATGTCCCGGATGGCGACTATGTGGTAATTAAGTTTGCCCGCTGGGCATTTGAAAAATTCAAGGGTGTAGAGGACAAGCTGGGAACCCAGATGCGTGCTGTTGGTGAGGTTATGAGTATCGGTAAGACTTACAAGGAAGCATTTCAAAAAGCTATCCGCAGTCTGGAAACTGGGCGCTACGGTCTGGGTCATGCCGGTAACTTTGATTCCCTGACAAAAGAAGAACTGTTACAGCGTTTGATCACCCCTTCCAGCGAACGTCATTTTGTCATGTATGAGGCTCTTCGCAAAGGTGCCACGCCGGATGAGATTTTTGAACTTACTAAAGTAAAACACTATTTTATTGAGCAGATGAAGGAACTGGTAGACGAGGAAGAAGAACTGCTGAAGGCAAAAGGCTCTCTCCCCTCTGATGAATTACTGATTTCCGCTAAGAAAGATGGATTTTCCGATAAGTATTTAAGCCAGTTATTGGAGATTCCTGAAGAGGATATCCGCAATCACCGTATCAGTCTTGGTGTAGAAGAAGCCTGGGAAGGAGTTCATGTAAGCGGAACCGAAAACAGAGCTTATTATTACTCTACTTATAACGCGAAAGACAGTAATCCGGTTTCAGAGAATAAGAAGATCATGATTCTCGGCGGCGGTCCGAACCGTATCGGACAAGGTATCGAGTTTGACTACTGCTGTGTACATGCCGCACTTGCCCTCAAGAAATTAGGATTTGAAACCATTATCGTGAACTGTAATCCTGAAACCGTGTCTACAGATTATGATACCTCTGATAAATTATATTTTGAGCCTCTTACTTTAGAGGATGTCTTAAGTATATATAAGAAAGAAAAACCGCTTGGCGTCATCGCACAATTTGGTGGTCAGACTCCTCTTAACCTGGCAGCAGAGCTTGAGAAAAACGGTGTCAAGATTCTTGGGACTTCTCCTTCTGTTATCGATCTGGCAGAAGACCGTGATCTGTTCCGTGCCATGATGGAAAAATTAGAGATTCCTATGCCGGAATCCGGAATGGCTACCACAGTGGAAGAGGCAACAGCCATTGCAGAGCAAATCGGTTATCCGGTTATGGTACGCCCTTCTTATGTACTTGGCGGTCGAGGTATGGAGGTTGTGTATGATGAGGAAAGCATGACTGGTTATATGAATGCGGCAGTAGGTGTAACACCTGACCGTCCAATTCTAATCGACCGTTTCTTAAACCACGCATTAGAGTGTGAGGCTGATGCCATCAGTGACGGGACCCACGCATTTGTTCCCGCTGTTATGGAGCATATTGAGCTTGCCGGTGTACATTCCGGAGATTCCGCCTGCATCATTCCTTCTGTCCATATTTCAGCAGAGAATGTTGCAACAATCAAGGAATACACAAGAAAGATTGCAGAGGAAATGCATGTCAAAGGACTTATGAATATGCAGTATGCAATAGAAAATGACAAGGTATACGTATTAGAGGCTAATCCTCGTGCTTCCCGTACTGTGCCGCTGGTATCCAAGGTTTGTAATATCCGCATGGTACCGTTAGCTACCGATATCATTACCAGTGAACTGACAGGAAGACCTTCTCCTGTTCCTGATTTGAAAGAACAGAGCATCCCGTATTATGGTGTGAAGGAAGCTGCCTTCCCATTCAATATGTTCCAGGAAGTAGATCCGGTGCTCGGACCTGAAATGCGTTCTACCGGTGAAGTATTAGGGTTATCTCCTTCTTACGGTGAAGCATTTTATAAGGCGCAGGAAGCTGTACAGTCTACACTTCCATTAGAAGGAACCGTACTTATTTCCGTAAACCGAAAAGATAAAGCAGAAGTCGTTGAAGTTGCCAGAAGCTTTTCCGAAGACGGTTTTAATATCATCGCTACTGGTAACACCTATGAACTGATCAGCGGTGCCGGCATTCCTGCAAAGAAAGTGAAAAAACTTTATGAAGGCCGCCCCAATATTCTGGATATGATCACCAACGGAGATATTGACCTGATCATCAATTCTCCTGTTGGAAAGGATAGTGTAAATGACGACAGCTACTTAAGAAAAGCTGCAATTAAGGCAAAAGTTCCATATATGACAACCATTGCAGCCGCCAAGGCCACTGCCGACGGCATTCATTATCTAAAGACTCACCCTACCAGCGAGATTAAATCATTACAAATCCTGCACAGCGAGATTACGGATAAGGCATAACAAAAAATATACTGCAAAGGGTCAACAGCCCCGCCGCAAGCAAGCGGCAAGGGCTGTTGACCCTTTATAACATTTACCAGATATCCATGCAGCCTTCCGTGCTCCTATGAATAGTTTTAACGATATGTCTTTTTTATCTGAATTTTATTTTCCTTAGGGAACCTATTCCCCTATTGTCAATTGATATCCTATGCTTTACTCTGTCCCTGCAATTCATAATAGAATATGTACTGCTGTAATACTCCTTCAAACCCCTGATACCTTCTCTTAGGAAAGCCCTGCTTATAGTGCTTTTCCAATGCCTGATTAATATGGGTATCCACTGGAAATGCCTGCAAGTGATGCAGTGCAAAAAGACAGATACAATCTGCCACTTTTTTACCTACTCCATACAACTTTAACAGTTCTTCTTTTGCCTGTGGGTAAGGCATCTGCCGAATCTCATTCAGATTCACCTCTCCTGACACAATACTTCTTGCCGTACGAACCACATATTTACTTCGGTATCCCAGATTGCATTCTTTTAAGGTATCTTCTTCTAATACTGCCAGCCGTTCCGGAGCCGGAAATGTGTAATAAACCTCTCCATATGCATTGATACGTTCTTCACCATATTGCCGGCATATATTCTGTATGCATCGGCGGATTCTTGCGATATTGTTCTGCTGGGAAATCAAAAAGGATACTATCATCTCCCATAAATCCTGTTGCAAAATCCGTATACCACATCCAAATTCCGCCGCATGCTTCAAATACAAATCCTTAGGATGAATCCGGCTGATATAAAAACCATAATCCTCCTCCAGATTAAAATAGGTCTTCCAGAATTCCTCAAATTCTGCCTCTTCACAATCAAAAATGTATTCTCCATCCTGCCAGGCCACCTTCAGATAACGCTCCCCCGCAATCACACTATATGTGTTCTCATTTTGGGACTGCATCCTGAAGCACTGCCCCGACTCACAAATCTGAGCGATATCAAAATTATCAATTGTTCTCCTAACCATACCGGTTATCTTCTTTCTATCGTATAAAAATTTAATAGCAGCAAATTTTTATCTATGCTTTGGACGCACCATCCACAGATAAAATCTCTCCTGTCACATAGCTTGCCATATCACTTGCCAGATAAAGGAATGCATCTGCTACTTCCTCCGGCTCACCGGGTCTTCCAATTGGGATGCCGGCAGAAATTCTTTGTACAACCTGTTCCGGCAATGCTGCCACCATGTCAGTCTTAGTCACACCTGGTGCCACTGCATTAACACGGATATTGTCCCTTCCGAGCTCCCTTGCCAGAGAGATCGTCAAACCGTTTACTGCAAATTTGCTGGCAGGATATCCTACACCTGCCGGCTGACCGGAAATACTTACCATGGAACTGGTGTTGATAATACACCCGCCACCTTGCTCCTTCATGATCTTTGCAGCCGGTAAAATAGCATAAAAAACTGCCTTTACATTCAAATCAATGACCTTATCAAATTCTTCTGCCTTATAATCATATAACGGTGTGCTTTGGGAAATTCCTGCATTATTCACCAGAATATCAATCTTTCCAAACTTATCCTTTACTTCTAAAATTGCTTTTTCCACTTCTGCTGCATCTGTAAGCTTTGGAAACTTTCCCTCCACTTCCCATTCTGCATTCTCCTCCTTCAGCTGCTTTAATGCTTTATCCACTGATTCCTGTCTGGAACCAAATAATACAACCTTTGCACCATTCGCAAGATATTTGCGCACAACCTCAAAACCAATCCCTCTTGTTCCACCTGTTACAACCGCAACTTTTCCTTTTAACATAAATCTACCTTCCTTTCCTGCTCTATCACTGCCTGCTACAGCTACATTTATTGTATAACATAATATCATTTTCTTCAACTTCTACGCATCGTGTTTTTTACGCATCCTGTTAAAAGTCAATACGCACGCAGTAATTTTACAAACCAGCGTGCCACCTTATATATCGGTCCCTCCAGCTTCTTTTTTGCATTCTTTAATTCCCTGCGGATTGCAATATGCTGGGGACAATGCTTCTCACATTTTCCACACTCGATACAGTTGGATGCCGCTGAAGAAGTATTCCGCATAGCTGTACACATAATATATTCCTGCCATGCCGCCATCTTCCCTTCCGTATAATACCGGTTATATGCAGCAAATGTTCCCGGAATATCCACCTTTTGAGGACAGGGCATACAATACCCGCATCCGGTACAACCTACCTTCATTCTGGCATTCAATGCCTGAACAACACGCTTTAACATCTGTTCTTCCTCTGTGCCCAACTCGCCTGCCTTAACTGTCGATGCCGTATTTATATTATCTTCTACCATTTCAACAGAATTCATACCGGACAGCACACAGGTTACCTCCGGCTGGTTCCACAGCCATCGAAATGCCCACTGTGCTGGTGTATATTTCTTCGGATAATCACGAAAAATCCGAAGAGCTTCCTCTGGCAGCCTGTTCACCAGCTTACCACCCCGGAGAGGTTCCATAATGATGACCGGAAGTCCTTTCTCACTCGCATACTGAAGCCCCCTTCTTCCCGCCTGAGAATTTTCATCCATATAATTATATTGAATCTGGCAAAAATCCCAGTCATACGCATCAATCAACTGACAGAACATATCAGAATTGCCATGATAAGAAAACCCCACCTGCCGGATTGCTCCACTCTGCTTTTTTTCCTCTAACCATTCAAGGATTCCCAGTCCTTTTAACCGCTCCCAGGTCTTCACATCCGTAAGCATATGCATCAGATAATAGTCCACATAATCAGTCCTTAAACGTGCTAACTGCTCCTTAAAATATTTTTCCATGCTGTCTGCATTTTTAATCAGATAATGGGGCAATTTTGTTGCAATCTTTATCTTTTCCCGAATCTGATTCTTAGCAAGGATTTCCCCAAGTGCGGCTTCACTTCCCGGGTACACATAAGCCGTATCGTAATAATTGACACCTGCCTTAAATGCCGCCATAATCTCCCGTTCTGCTTTTTCCATATCGATTTTACCGCCACTTTGGGTAAACCGCATACATCCGTATCCGAGAATGGATATATCATTTCCGTATCTGTCTTTACGATAATTCATTGGGCTGTTTTCTCCTTTTGCAGTGCCTATTAGATGGATTCATTTATTATTTAAAATCTCTATTATGGCATCACCATATTTTTCTACTTTTATTTTGCCAAAACCAGAAACCTTTAATAATTCTTTCTTATTCCGAGGCTTTTGGTCTATCAAATCATTCATTTGTGCATTATTAAATATAAAATACGGTCTTACATTCTCCTTTTGGCTCTGTTCCTTCCGAAAATCCTTTAAACACTTTTCTAATTCCTTCCTATCAGTAGTATCGCTTATGTTTCCTCTTATCGTATTTTCTTCAGAAATCAAATCCACTGTCTCTTTGGTATCCTTTATGCAATCCAAGCGTTCCAAATTCTCTACTGCCTGCATCATCTCTTCATATTTTTTGACATAATCTGATTTGTTTGGCTGACTATGATCTAAATAGAATTGTGCCAGCTCCCTCATCTCCTCTACACTCATATTACTATCTTTTTTTAAATTGTCCAAATCTTTTATATAAGTAATTAG
>CAJUFL010000095.1 GCA_910585605.1 uncultured Lachnospiraceae bacterium
CAAGAAACAGCTTTCAACATGAGCCTTTGAAGAGCATAAGCTGTGGGGAAATACCCTGCTGTTTCTCGGTAGGACTTTCGCACCCATCGGTACTTAACGATTGGATGTCGCAGACATACAAGAGTTTAGTACCGCTATGTGTGCGAAGGAGCGAAAGCGGGGACGGACGAGAACAGCAGGGTATTTCCCCACAGCGGACTCCACCAACCCCTCATGTTGAAAGCGTCCTCTAGTACGAAAAACAAGAATTTTGATAAAGAAAAATATTTTGAAATAGGAATTGAAGAAGTGAGGGAATTAGAATATAATGTAAAAAGTATATCCTTTAAAGTACATATATAGAATTTACTGAAATATAAAAGGATAATCTTAGGAGGATGTTATGATTAATACATTAGTGGACAAGATTGCTTCTTTAAATGCACCGGTGGTGGTTGGATTAGATCCTATGCTTGATTATGTACCGGAATATATTCGAAGCGGAGCATTTGAGGAGTATGGAGAGACGTTAGAAGGAGCGGCAGAAGCCATCTGGCAGTTTAATAAGGCTATAGTAGATGCAACCTATGACCTGATTCCGGCAGTGAAACCACAGATTGCCATGTATGAACAGTTTGGAATCCCTGGTCTTAGTGCATTTGCGAAAACCTGTGATTACTGCAAGTCAAAAGGTTTGGTTGTGATTGGAGATATCAAAAGAGGTGATATAGGTTCTACATCAGGTGCGTATGCGACAGGTCATCTGGGAAAAGTACAGGTGGGAAGTAAACAGTATTCAGGATTTTCCGAGGATTTTGTAACAGTGAATCCATATCTTGGTACGGATGGGGTAAAGCCCTTTGTGGATGTCTGTAAAGAGGAAAACAAGGGTATTTTTGTACTGGTTAAGACTTCCAATCCTTCTTCAGGAGAGTTTCAGGATCAGCTGATAGACGGAACCCCTCTTTATGAAATGGTAGCCAGAAAGGTGGTAGAATGGGGAGAAGAATGTATGGGAGATTTTTACAGTAATGTAGGATGTGTGGTTGGAGCCACCTATCCAGAGATGGGTAAGGTGCTTCGTAAATTAATGCCCAAAACATACATTTTAGTTCCCGGATATGGTGCCCAGGGTGGAAAAGCAGAAGATTTGGTACACTATTTTAATGCAGATGGATTAGGAGCTATTGTTAATTCTTCCAGAGGTATTATTGCGGCATATAAGCAGGAAAAATATGCATCTTATGGAGAGAAGAATTTTGCGGATGCATCCAGACAGGCAGTAATTGACATGATAGAGGATATTACGGGAGCGATTGCAAAGAGATAGAACCGGCAATTACTTGAGATAAATGGCCGGAGTAAGGAGAATAATATGAGTGCAGTGAAGATGACAGCTAGAGTGAAACGCCAGGAGCAGCTTGCTGATGATATTTACAGTCTGGTTTTGGAGGCATCAGAGATTGCAAAGCAGGCAAAGGCGGGACAGTTTGTATCGTTATATAGTAAAAACGGAGCCAATCTGTTGCCAAGACCAATCAGTTTATGTGAGATTGACCGGGAAAAAGGAACAATTCGTCTGGTGTATAGGGTAGTTGGTAAGGGAACCAGAGAATTTGCAGCGTTGACTGCCGGCAAAGTTGTAGATATGATAGGTCCTCTTGGCAATGGTTTTACATTGAAGGATAAACGTGCCATTTTGATTGGCGGAGGAATCGGGATACCGCCAATGTTAGAACTTGCAAAAGAGTTGAATTGTGAAAAGAATATCGTTCTGGGGTTTCGGGATGAGACATTTTTAATAGAAGATTTGGAAACAGAAGGGGAAGTGTATATTGCCAGTGAGGACGGTAAATGCGGTGTAAAGGGTAATGTGCTGGATGCCATTAAAGAATATGATATCAGGGGTGATATCATTTATGCCTGTGGACCTACACCAATGCTTCGTGCTATTAAGGAGTATGCTTTTAAGAATCATATGGAAGCACAGCTTTCTTTGGAAGAGAAGATGGCGTGTGGAATCGGAGCCTGTCTTGCCTGTGTGTGCCAGTCTACAGAAGTTGATGGACACAGCCATGTCTGTAATAAGCGGGTTTGTAAGGATGGTCCGGTATTTGACGCGCAGGAGGTGGAGCTATAATGAATCTTTCGGTAACGATTGCAGGAGTAGAATTTAAAAATCCGGTAACGGTGTCTTCCGGAACCTTTGGTTCCGGTGCAGAATATGGAGAATTTGTGGATTTGAATCAATTAGGAGCTGTGACTACAAAGGGTGTTGCAAACGTACCATGGTCGGGAAACCCTACTCCACGCATTGCTGAGACTTATGGAGGAATGATGAACGCAGTGGGATTGCAGAATCCAGGGATTGATGTATTTTGCAGTCGAGATATTCCGTTTTTACAGCAGTATGATACCAATATTATCGTGAATGTATGCGGTAAATCGGAAAAAGATTATGTTGAGGTAGTAGAGCGTCTGGCTGATGAAACAGTAGATTTGTTGGAAATTAATGTTTCCTGTCCCAACGTAAAAGAAGGAGGAATTGCTTTTGGTCAGAATCCCAATGCGTTGGAGCAGATTACGAAGGCAGTAAAAGCAAAGGCGAAGCAGCCGGTCATTATGAAGTTAAGTCCTAATGTAACGGATATCACGGAAATGGCAAAAGCAGCAGAAGCAGGAGGAGCAGACGCACTTTCTTTGATCAATACCCTGACTGGAATGAAGATTGATATTTATAGAAAAGATTTTGCGATTGCCAATAAAACGGGAGGACTGTCAGGTCCGGCTATTAAACCGATAGCAGTCCGTATGGTATATCAGGTGGCAAATGCTGTTAAACTTCCTGTTATTGGTATGGGAGGTATTATGAATGCAGAAGATGCTATTGAATTTATGATGGCAGGTGCTTCCGTGGTATCTGTCGGCACAGCCAATTTTCACAATCCATATACAACAATAGAGGTTATAGAGGGGATAAAGGAGTTTATGAAAAAACAGGGGATTGCTGATATCCATGAAATCATAGGCTGCGTAAAATAGTTTTTTAGACAGGATAAGAGGACATTTTTCCCGTAAATGGGGAGAATGTCCTTTTTTATTTTACAGTGAGAATTCGGTTTTGAAACTGCAAATATGATGAAATGGTAATTTGCCGGATTTATGGGAGTAAATTGAAACATTGTCTTTACATAGATTATTCATTATGGTAGAATCCCATTGTGCTGATTAAATAAGGAGACTGTTTAAGAACGGTATCTACATAAAAAGTAAGAGAAAATCAGCAGAAGGAAGGAGAAACAAAATGAAGAAGAAAATATTGGCATTACTGCTTTCTATGGCATTATGCTTTAGTATGGTAGCGTGTGGAAGTAAGGATGGAGAAACTAATGGTAATGATGATACATCTGCACAGAAAACGCAGGGATCAGCAGATGAAAGTGGCTCTGGTGAGAGCGGGGAATCTGATCTGGCTTATGTACAGGATAAGGGAACACTGATCATAGCAATCACTGATTTTGAACCGATGGATTATAAGGATGATTCCGGTGAGTGGATTGGATTTGATGCAGATATGGCTAAGGCATTTGCAAAGAGTCTTGGCGTTGAAGTAGAGTTTGTGGAAATTGAATGGGATAACAAGGTAATGGAGTTAGATGCCAAATCTGTTGACTGTGTCTGGAATGGTATGACCCTGACGGATGAGGTGACCAGTGCAATGGAATGTTCCCGTGCATACTGTAATAATGCACAGGTAGCAATCGTAAAAGCAGATGTGGCAGATAAGTATCAGACGGTAGAAAGCCTGAAGGATTTAAATTTTGCAGTAGAAGTAGGTTCGGCAGGAGAAAGTGTTTTATCTGAGTTAGACTATAATTTCACTTCTGTAAAAACTCAGGCAGATGCCCTGATGGAAGTGGCTGCCGGAACTTCGGATGCAGCAGTAATAGATTCATTAATGGCTGCTGCCATGGTTGGAGAGGGAACCAGTTATGAGAATTTAACATATACAGCAAGTTTTAATGCAGAGGAATATGGTGTTGGATTCAGAAAAGGTTCTGATCTGGCAGAAAAACTGAATGCATTTTTTACTGAAAGCATCACGGATGGCAGTATGTTAGAGACTGCGAAGAAATACGGTGTTCAGGCAGCAGTGATTGGCAATGATGAATAATCGTCTATCAATATAGCAAAGAAATGAAACAGACGCTGTGCAAAATACAGTGTCTGTTTTGCCGATTGTGGACGATACAAAAGAAAAGGCGGGTATGGAAATGTCAACGATTATGGAACAGTTGCCCATTGTTTTTCATGCATTAAATGTGGGCTTTTTACAAACATTAAAATTGTTTTTTGTTACGCTTTTAGGAGCATTCCCCTTGGGGCTTATAATCGCTTTCGGTTCAATGTCAGGACTTAAGCCGTTACGTTATTTTACGAGATTTATTGTCTGGATTATCCGGGGGACACCTCTTATGATTCAGCTTTTGATCGTATATTATTTTCCGGGGCTGGTACTTGGAAAGGCTATATGGGGAGGCGGTGAAAATGGGAGATTTCTGGCAGCAGCAGTCTCTTTTATTGTAAATTATGCCTGCTATTTTTCGGAGATATATCGTGGAGGGATACAAAGTGTGCCAAGAGGTCAGCAGGAGGCTGGTCTGGTGCTGGGAATGACAAAAAGTCAGATCTTCTTTAAAGTAACGCTTTTGCAAATGATAAAACGTATCGTGCCGCCGATATCTAATGAGGTGATTACATTGGTAAAGGATACTTCTTTAGCCCGTATTATAGCATTGCAGGAAATTATATGGGCGGGACAGGCATTTTTAAAAGGTTCCCAGGGAATTTCCGGTGCTATCTGGCCTTTATTCTTTACTGCATTTTATTATCTGGTATTCAGTGGAATTCTTACTGTTTTATTAGGCTGGCTGGAGAAAAAACTGGATTATTTTAAGTAGGAGGAGGGCATTATGGCAATATTGGAAGTGCAAAACATAGAAAAGAATTTCGGGTCGACAAAGGTTTTAAAGGATATTAGTTTTTCTTTGGAACAGGGGCAGGCACTCGCAATTATCGGGTCTTCCGGTTCCGGTAAAACGACCCTGCTCAGATGCCTGAATTTTTTAGAAAAACCGGACAAAGGAAAAATTATCGTACGGGGAGAAACGCTTTTTGATGCCGGCACAGCACAGACAGAGCGGGAGAAGGATATCCGTAAAAAGCGTCTTCATTTTGGCATGGTCTTTCAGTCATTTCATCTGTTTCCGCAATATACTGCATTGAAAAACGTTATGCTGGCAGGTGAGCTTCTGGCAAAAGAGAATCCTGATTTTAAAGAGCATAAAAAAGAGATACTGGATGAGCTTGAGGAAAATGCAAAGCAGCTTTTGGACAAAATGGGACTTTCTGACAGGATATCCCATTATCCGCATCAATTATCCGGAGGACAGCAGCAAAGAGTGGCCATTGCAAGGGCATTGGCATTAAAACCAGATATTTTATGTTTTGACGAACCGACTTCGGCACTGGATCCAGAGCTTACCGGTGAGGTATTAAAAGTTATACGTAGTCTTGCAGAACAGGAGACGACCATGGTAATCGTTACTCATGAGATGGCCTTTGCCAGAGATGTAGCAGATCAGGTTATCTTTATGGATGATGGGATTATTTTAGAGCAGGGAGAGGCAAAACAGGTAATTGAGAATCCCAAGGAAGAACGTACCAGACAATTTTTGTCACGTTTTGCAGAGAAATAGGGAATAGAAAGATTTTATATTTTGACAGGACTGTTAAAATTAATTGATAACAATAAGTGTTTATGGTAGAATATGGCTTATACACAGTGTTTTATACACTGATAGAAAAAAAGTGACGAATATGAATCACAGTTGTCAATAGTGATACAAGGTAAAGGAATTACCAGAAAAGAGCGGAGGATTTAGCGTAAATGGAACAATATAAAAAAGAGTTTATCGAGTTTATGATTGATTGTAATGTATTAAAATTTGGTGATTTTGTAACCAAAAGCGGAAGAAAGACACCATTTTTTGTCAATACCGGATTTTACAGGACAGGTTCCCAGCTTCAAAGACTTGGGGAATATTATGCAGAAGCAATCAACAGTGAGTTTGGTACAGATTTTGACGTGCTGTTTGGACCTGCTTATAAGGGAATTCCACTTACTGTTGCAACAACAATGGCAATTGCAGAAAGATATGACGAAGATATTAAATATTGCTCTAATCGTAAAGAAATAAAGGATCATGGTGATAAGGGTATTTTGCTGGGAAGTCCGATTGAGGATGGAGATAAGGTCATTATTATTGAGGATGTGACTACTGCCGGAACCTCTATCGAAGAAACATTGCCAATCATAAAAGCACAAGGCGATGTGAACATAACCGGCATGGTAGTATCTGTAGACCGGATGGAGCGGGGACAGGGTACAAAATCAGCACTCAAAGAAATTGAAGAAAAATATGGATTTCAAACAACATCTATTGTAACAATGAAAGAGGTAGTAGAACACTTGTATAATAAACCATATAAAGGGAAGATTATTATTGATGATACATTAAAAGCAGCAATAGATGCATATTATGAACAATATGGAGCAGAGTAGATTATAAATATGAAGCAGAATAAGATGGAGGTAGCTTATGAACGAAAAAGTTTACAGGACAATGAAAAAGGTCGGGGCATGGAACATTGTATTCGGAATCATACTGATTGCTGTAGGGGTTACGGTGGGGGTTTTACAGATTGTCCATGGGGGCAAGCTGTTATCTGATAAAAAGGAAATTATGTTTTAAATTATAGAGGGAAAACAGAGGCTGTGCACATTGGGGAGATTGAGGGATTTACCTAATGAGCCGGCTTCTTTTTTTGTATGTGAAAGTAAAAAATTAAAGAGTAAATAGGGCTTTTCTTATAGGATGAATTGTGATATTATACATAATAACTGGAAATAATAGTTTTTGATACTATGTGATGCGATGTTCTGGTGGATGTATTGATAAAATTGTAATAGGAGATGTACTATGGCATATCAGATTATAACAGACAGTTCTTGTGATTTGAGTGTAGAACTGGTAAAAGAAAAGAATTTACAGGTAGTACCATTTTATGTGTCATTTGATGAGGCAAATTATTTAAAGGAAAATGAAGAGATTAGGGTGCATGAATTTTATCAGAAAATGATAGATAATCCGGGCATTTTCCCAAAAACTTCGCTGCCTTCAGTAGAAGATTATATTAAAGCATTTACGCCTTGCGTTGAAAAAGGGCTGGATATCATTTGTATTTGTATTACAACAAAATTCAGTGGTTCCTATAATTCTGCTTCTACAGCAAAGGATATTTTACTGGAGGATTATCCCGATATCAGAATTACTGTAATTGATGCTACCGTTAATACTGTATTGCAGGGAATTCTGGTGTTGGAATCTGTGAGAATGCAGGAGAATGGGCTGGGTTATGATGAGGTCATTGAAGGGATAGAAAAAATAAAGAGAACCGGAAGGATTATCTTTACGGTGGGAAATATGGATTATCTGATCCATGGCGGACGTGTTGGAAAGGTAATGAAAGTGGCAGTGAATGCTCTTAAAATTCGTCCAATGATTATCTTAAAAGACGGTGAGATTTTTCCTTTTGGTATTGCAAGAAGCAGAAAGAAGTCTATTCAGAAGATTATCGAAAAGATGAAGTCTCATTTCGAAGAAATAAAAGAATCACCGGATGATTACGAAATCGTTATTGGTTATGGATATGATTACGAGGAGGCAGTAGAATTTCGAAAGGAACTTTTGGAATCTCTAAAAACCTACTCTAAGAAATCAGAGATTGATATTTTCCAGATTGGAGCCATGATAGGAGTTCATACAGGACCGTATCCTCTTGGCGTTGGCTTGATTCGCAAATATGATAGATAAATTCTTGTTTAGCTTACTGGGGACGCTTCCATGGCGAGTTGGTGACGGACGC
>CAJUFL010000096.1 GCA_910585605.1 uncultured Lachnospiraceae bacterium
TTCATTACTATTTGTGCCGCCAACTGAAAGGCGGCGGAATGGAGATTTATATGAGTAAATATACAAAACAGGATATTATGAAGCTGGTGGAGGAAGAGGATATAGAGTTCATCCGTCTTCAGTTTACGGATATGTTCGGGACACTCAAGAATGTAGCGATTACGGCAAGCCAGATGGAAAAGGCTTTGGATAATAAATGTATGTTTGATGGCTCTTCTATTGAGGGTTTTGTAAGAATTGATGAATCAGATATGTATTTATATCCGGATTTAAACACCTTTGAAATATTTCCATGGAGACCGCAGCATGGGAAAGTGGCAAGAATGATTTGTGATGTATACAGACCAAACGGAATGCCGTTTGAGGGAGATCCAAGATATATTTTAAAAAAGGTGTTAAAAGAAGCTGCTGATATGGGATATAGTTTTGATGTGGGACCTGAATGTGAGTTCTTCTTATTCCATACAGATGATGAGGGCAGACCTACTACAATTAGCCATGAGAAGGCAGGATATTTTGATATTTCGCCCCTTGATTTGGGAGAAAATGCCCGGCGTGATATTATTTTAAATCTGGAGGCAATGGGATTTGAGATAGAAGCTTCCCATCATGAGGTGGCACCTGCACAGCATGAGATTGATTTTAGATACACGAATGCATTGAAAGCGGCGGATAATATGATGACATTTAAGCTGGTAGTTAAGACAATTGCAAAAAGGCATGGTCTGTTTGCAAGCTTTATGCCCAAACCCGTATATGGAGTCTGTGGTTCGGGACTTCATATTAATATGTCACTGTCTAAGGATGGAATTAATATATTTAATGACCATTCTGCCGAGAATGGGGTAAGCCAAGAGGCATATCAGTTTATTGCAGGTATCATGCATCATATGAAAGGAATGACTTTGGTAGCAAATCCAATTGTAAATTCTTATAAGCGTCTGCTTCCGGGTTTTGAAGCACCTATGTATATTACATGGTCAGAAGGCAACAGAAGTCCGCTGATTCGTATTCCGTCTACAAGAGGGACCAATATGCGCGTAGAGCTTCGTTCACCTGATCCAGCTGCTAATCCATATTTGCTGTTTGCTGTCTGTCTGGCTGCCGGACTTGATGGAATGAAAAAGGAAATGGATATTCCAAAGAGCATAGACGGTAATATCTATGAAATGTCAAAAAAAGAGCTGGAGGCACAGGGAATTGAGGCCATACCTTCAAATCTCAGCAAAGCATGCCATTATTTTGAGGATGATGAGTTTATGAAAGAGGTATTAGGAGAACATGTTCATGCAAAATATCTGGATGCCAAGCGTAAAGAATGGAACCGTTTCAGAGAACAGGTAACTGCGTGGGAGATTGATGAATATTTGTATAAAATCTAAAGTATAAGCGTGTAGGCAGTGGTGAGTTACGATTCTTAACAGTACTGCCAATGTGATTACAATGCTCATGGAAAGCAAGGAGGAAGAATGTGATTAGTGTAATCGTAGTATTCCCTAAGCTGGAGGAGGCCAAAAGTATTAAAAATCTATTGGTGCGGAATGGTATTGATGTAATGGCGGCTTGTACAACGGCAGCGCAGGTTATCAATCTGACTGATGATTTGGATTGTGGGATTGTTGTCAGTGGGTACAAATTAGTAGATATGATGTATAGTGAATTGTTGGAATATCTGCCGGATACCTTTGATATGCTTTTGGTTGCATCCAAACGGTATTATTCGGAATGCAGTTCAAACGATATTGTTTGCCTTTCTATGCCAATTAAGGCGGCAGACTTAGTGAATCATGTTCGTCTGATGTATGAGAAAGTTTACTATCAGATGAAAAAAAGAAGGTCGAAACCGATTATTCGGTCAGAGGAAGAAAAACAGGTGATTTCCCATGCTAAATTGATGCTAATAAGACAAAAGGGAATGACAGAGGAAGAAGCACATAAATATTTACAAAAGAAAAGTATGGATAATGGTACTAATTTAGTTGAGACGGCACATATGGTGTTGGATGTATTTTAGGCGGTCTGTTATGGGACACAAAGCTGTGCAGGGAGATTGATTATTTGCACAGCCAAAATGATTACAAATTTGGGATAGGAGAGCAAAGTTATGAAATTTACCAAAATGGAAGGTATTGGAAATGATTACGTTTATGTCAACTGCTTTCAGGAGAAGGTAGAAGACCCAAGGCGTGTAGCAGTTAAAGTTAGTGACAGACACTACGGAATAGGGTCGGATGGTCTTATATTAATTAAATCTTCTGATGTAGCAGATTTTTGTATGGATATGTATAATGCAGATGGGTCACAATCTGAGATGTGTGGAAACGGCATCCGTTGTGTTGCAAAATATGTATATGATTATGGATTGACGGATCAAACCAGCATTTCTGTGGAAACATTGGCTGGGATCAAATATCTGGATCTGAAGGTAGAAGATGGAAAGGTGGCAATGGTTACGGTAAATATGGGACAACCAGAGCTGATACCTGCTAAGATACCGGTAAAATCAGATAAAGATATTCTGGTAAATGAGCCAGTTACAGTGGGTGGCAGAGAATATAAAATGACCTGTGTTTCCATGGGAAATCCCCATTGTATTGTATTTGTGGAAGATACAGAAGGTTTTCCGCTAGAGGAAATCGGACCACAGTTTGAAAATCATGCAATCTTTCCTAACCGGGTGAATGCAGAGTTTATTCAGATTCTGGACAGAAAAACAGTTAATATGCGTGTCTGGGAAAGAGGATCAGGGGAGACTCTGGCTTGCGGCACCGGGGCCTGTGCCTCAGCAGTGGCGTGTATACTGAATGATTTGACAGATGAGGAGATAACACTTCATCTCCTAGGCGGGGATTTACTTGTCCGCTGGGACAGGGAAAAAAATGTGGTCTATATGACAGGTCCGGCCACAGTGGTTTTTGACGGAGAGATAGCTGATGAAAAATTATTTTAGCATGATGACAACTTGATATGGTGTGTAGAGTTATCAGCTTGTTTATGTGTCAGTACACTTGAGCAGAAGGCTTAGATAAATATATAAGATATTTCCGCAGGGAAAAAGGAGGATACTATGTTTAAAATTAATGAGAATTACTTAAAATTACCGGGAAGTTACCTGTTTTCCACCATTGGAAAAAAGGTAAACGCATATAAAGAGGCGAATCCGGATAAAGAAATTATTTCTTTGGGAATCGGGGATGTGACACAGCCGCTTGCACCGGCCATCATAGACAGTCTGCATAAGGCAGTGGATGAAATGGCAGCCAGGGAAACCTTTCACGGATATGCTCCAGATCTGGGGTATGAGTTTTTGAGAAGTGCGATCGCAAAAAACGATTATGCTGCAAGGGGAGCTGATATTGCCATTGATGAGATTTTTGTAAGTGACGGGGCAAAATGCGATTCTGGTAATATTCAGGAAATCTTTTCTATCAATAATAAAATTGCGGTATGTGATCCTGTTTATCCGGTGTATGTAGATACCAATGCTATGGCAGGAAGGACAGGGATATACAATAAAGAGACAGAGCTTTGGAGCGATGTGATTTATATGCCTTGTAAAGCAGAAAATGGATTTGCACCGGAATTGCCGGAGGAGACGCCAGATATTATTTATCTGTGTTTTCCGAATAATCCTACCGGGGCAACCATTAAAAAGCCACAGCTACAGGAGTGGGTGGATTATGCAAATAAGACAGGAGCAGTGATTATCTATGATGCGGCCTATGAAGCTTATATCAGTGAAGAAGATGTTCCTCATACAATTTATGAATGTGAGGGTGCAAAAACCTGCGCAATTGAGTTGAATAGTTTTTCGAAAAATGCCGGATTTACCGGAACCCGGTTAGGGTATGCGGTTGTTCCAAAGGCATTAAAAGATAGTGACGGTAATTCATTAAATGCATTATGGGCAAGACGACATGGGACCAAGTTCAATGGAGCTCCATATATCATCCAGCGTGCGGGAGAGGCTGTTTACAGTGAGGAAGGAAAGAAACAGACGAAAGAGCAGATTGCTTACTACATGAACAATGCAGGGATTATCAAGGAGGGTCTGAAGGAGGCAGGATTTACCGTATCAGGTGGTGTCAATGCACCATATATCTGGCTGACTGCTCCGGACGGAATGACTTCATGGGAATTTTTTGACTATCTGCTTGCCAATGCCAATGTGGTGGGAACTCCCGGTTCAGGATTCGGGCCAAGCGGAGAAGGTTATTTCCGGCTGACTGCATTTGGAACATATGAGAATACAATAGAGGCACTCAAGAGGATTAAGGAGTTATAGCAGCCAAAAGCCGGATTTATACTTGCGTAAATAGTAGGAGAGTGGTAAACTGATTTCATGTGATACATGAAGAAATGTACGATTAGAGTAAAAGGTCAGACAGTACTTAATAAAATGTACGGATATCAGGCATAGCAACAGCTAAGACAAAAGAGATGTTGTAAAACAGCCAAGGAAAGGAAGTTTTTTAGATGAGTAAGAACATTGACTGGTCAAATTTGGGATTCAGCTATATTGAGACAGATAAGAGATTTGTATCCAATTATAAAGATGGCGCGTGGGATGACGGTGTCATGACAGCGGATGCAATGATAACAATGAATGAATGTGCAGGTGTATTACAGTATGCACAGACATGCTTTGAAGGTCTTAAGGCATACACAACGGAAGATGGAAGGGTAGTGTGTTTCCGACCGGATCTGAATGCCCAGAGAATGGCAGATTCCTGTAGAAGACTTGAGATGCCGGTATTTCCGGAGGATAGATTTGTAGAGGCTGTTGTGAAAACCGTTCAGGAAAATATCGACTATGTGCCACCGTATGGTTCAGGGGCAACTTTATATATCCGACCATATATGTTTGGAAGCAATCCGGTAATCGGCGTAAAGCCGGCTGACGAGTATCAGTTCCGTATTTTTGTTACACCGGTTGGGCCTTATTTTAAGGGTGGTGCAAAACCGATTACGATTCGTGTGTCTGACTTTGATCGTGCAGCACCGCATGGAACAGGTCACATTAAGGCAGGTGCCAATTACGCAATGAGCTTGCATGCAATTGTGGATGCACATAACCAGGGATATTCTGAGAATATGTATCTTGATCCAGCAACCCGTACAAAGGTTGAGGAGACAGGCGGTGCAAACTTTATTTTCATTACAAAAGACGGTAAGTTTGTCACTCCCAAGTCTGATAGTATTTTACCTTCCATTACTCGTCGTTCTTTAATGGCAGTGGCAGAGAAATACCTTGGTTTAACGGTAGAACATAGGGAAGTTCAGCTTGATGAGTTAAAGGATTTTGCAGAGTGTGGTCTTTGTGGAACTGCGGCTGTTATTTCACCGGTTGGCAAGATAGTAGACCATGGAAATGAAATCTGCTTCCCAAGCGGTATGGAAGAGATGGGACCTGTGATTCAGAAATTGTATGATACATTGACGGGTATCCAGATGGGTCGTATTGAGGCTCCAGAGGGTTGGATTAAGACAATTGAATAAAAGAGTTTTGAGTTTATAGACAATAAATGGGTTTTGGTTGAAATTATATGGTTCATCCAAAACCCATTTTTTAATGGTTCCATGTAAAGAAAAAAAGTTGATAAGAATATAATTAATGGTTTGGAAGATGAAAGTGATGAATTTAGTCAACTTTATTTCATCATAAATTAGTGAGAGGATATTTTTTGTGTAGAATTTACCCTCAAAATTGCTATAATCGTGCAGAAATTCTGCTTAAATTTTTTACAGACCAAAGGGATAATATGTTTTATATAAATAGTTTTTCGAAAATTCGAATAATTGTAATTGTGAAAAGGAGGAGAAAGTAAATGAATAACGAGGAAAGAAAGTTTTGGAGGTATGGTATTGGGGTGCTGTTTGCTATGGTCATATGCATGGTATTATCAGTTTCAAACAATGCATTTGCTGCTGAGGCAAATGTGATTGAAAGTGGGGACTATAGTGTAGAGGGAAGTAATGTAACATGGTCTTTGGTTTCAAATGGGGTGGATACTTATAAGCTGATTTTTAGTGGAAACGGTGATATGTGTGAAGAAAGAATACTAGTTGAAAATCGTGATAGTGCACCGTGGGCAGGATATGTAAATAGTATTACAGAAATAGAGATTAAAGAGGAGATAACTAATATTGGAAACAATGTATTTTCATGCTTGGAAAAATTGAAAAAGGTGAGTATTGCCTCAAGCATAACCAGAATAGAGGGAAGAGCTTTTCAACAATGTACAAATCTTAAAACAATTAAATTACCCGATGGCTTGACCTATATTGGTTGGTGGGCATTTTCTTCATGTAGTAAATTGAACAATGTGAAAATACCGGACAGTGTAACTCAGATTGATGAGTATGCTTTATTTATTATAGAAAATATGATGATACGCAGGTTATTATTGTTATGATTTTTGGGAAATGTTATAATCATATCGTAGCAAACAGATAAATTGCAATTTGGAGGAGAAACTATGGTGAAGGTTGATTTTCAAAGTTATTCTGATTATATTTACATTTGCAAAGATTGTAAATGCGGAAAGGTTTATCCTCTTTCTATTGCCGAAGAGTATCAGTATGGAGATATCTTTGTAAAATCGAGAACCGAATGTAACACTGTTTTGTTCTGGCATTACAGTGGGTTTGCTTTTTTATTGGGAGAATATGATGAAGGCTTTCTTAAAGCGGTTTATGATATGGTTTTAGATAAAGATAAAATGAATCCCCGACGGTTTATTTTGCTTTCCGATGAAAGATACATTGAAAATTATTTTAGGAATAAAGAGAATGTCGACATTGAGTGCCGGTATTTTTTTGAATATAAGAATCAAAACTGTAATTTAAATTGCGACTTACCGCATAATTGTGAATTAAAGGCCATTGATGGCAGACTTCTTTCGGAAATTCAAGGAAGAATAACCCCGTATTTTTCTTGGAATAATTCAGAAGAATTTCTCGCAAAAGGGAAAGGGTATTGTATTCTAAGCGATGGTAATA
The DNA here is from genome assembly GCA_910585605.1 of uncultured Lachnospiraceae bacterium. Taxonomy (GTDB): domain Bacteria; phylum Bacillota; class Clostridia; order Lachnospirales; family Lachnospiraceae; genus CAG-590. The sequence goes on from CAJUFL010000096.1 coordinate 7,003, forward strand.
TTGCTGCTTGGGCATTTTCAGCTGCGATAAGTGACGATGAGATTGATATCGGGGTCGAAACGAATGAAAGATATCAGCACAGAGGTTTTGCGGCAATAGTATCAAAAGCGATGATTCAATACATTTTAGAAAAAAATAAGATTCCTGTATGGGCTTGTCAATACAAAAATGCTGCATCTGCAAAATTGGCCAGGAAAATAGGATTTGATAAAATAGGCGAATGTGCAGTCATAAAAAGAAAAGAGGCTTAAGATGATTGGAATTTTTGATGGAGGGAAAAAATGGAATCTATTTGCGGAATTGATTGTACAAAGTGTGAATTAAGCAGTACTTGTAATGGCTGTTCGAAGACAAACGGTCAGCCATTTGGGGCAGAATGCATTGTTGCGGTATGCTGTCAAAAAGGTAAAACAGTATTAAGTGAGTTGAAAGATAAACTGATGGTGGCATTTAATGAGCTTAATATTCAGGATATGGAGAAGGTGACAGACCTTAATGCGTTAAAAGGCTCTTTTATCAACATTGAATATTCTCTGCCAAGCGGACAGATTGTAAAGTTTTGGGATGATAACAAGATTTATTTAGGAAATCAGTTACATAAAAAAGGCAGTGACAGATGTTATGGAATTGTTGCTGATGAAAAATTTCT
>CAJUFL010000097.1 GCA_910585605.1 uncultured Lachnospiraceae bacterium
TCCCTGGATGCTCTCTTTGACGATGCGGACGGGGATACGGATCTCTATTTTGATTCGGAGGCTGACCTGCTCCGGTGGTTTGCAGAATGCGGAGGCATTGTCGCAGACTCCGCCCAGGCACTGCAGGACATCCTGGATGCTGATTATATCTCCATCCATGAATTTGTAAACCCATATTAGAAGGAGGGACAGGAATGGCACTTTATAAAAAGCTGGATCTGTGGTCCGTATCTGACGGGCTGGACAAAATGATGGACTACTGCTACAACGGAAACGAAAAAGACAGCCCATACTGGGATCATTACTGCGACCAGATCAATGAATTATGCAACATGGCGGCTGACCTGTATGTGGAGCTGCAGGATGTAAAAAGTAAACTCTGGTATCAGATGCCCGCAAAAAAGATTGCTTTCTGTGATGAGGACGACTGCAGCCAGACGGCGACTGCATGGTTCAACACTGCGGCGGCAATGTTAGCGGATACTGACATGACGGAACTGCTGGAACATGAGAATATTTACTGCGCAGATGAATGGGCGGAAAAACAGAAACGGGTCTCTGCCCTGGGCAGGCTGACCAAACAGCAGCAGATGTTCCTCTATACGGAAGTCACCGGATTCATCACCCGGTATCTGGAGCTGTCCGCGGCATTTGACACCATCGAAGCCGTCATCACTGAACTGGATTACCACCAGTCCGCCATGAAGGGCAAAGATGGCGTCACGCTCCCACAGTCAGCATACGTTTAGGACAATATAGAAAAATAAGATTATAAATAAACAACAAGGAGGCTTTTATGTATATCACTACATCAACTTACGGGGGCATAGACTGGCACGACTCCCGCACCATATACGAACAGTTAAAAAGTGACGGTTCTTACAATATCGGGGAGGATGAGGTTCCGCAAGCCATCGCAGATGACATTGCCAAAGATTTCCCCTATGTGGAGGACATCCGGGAAAAGATCCTGCAGGCGCTTTCCGAAAAGTCCTGTTTCCGGTTTGCCATCAAGGAGGAGGAAACAGACAGTGAAGGGAATGTAACCTATAAGGACTGCGAAACCAGTGAATTTGACGGTCAGACCTATCTGGAGCGGGAAGCTGTCTTTGATGGCAGCAAACGGACCTTCCGCCGGGATTACGCCTTCGGGCAGGTTTCCTACATTACAACCTATCATGTTGAAGACATTCCGGATGACCAGCTCGGCTATATCGTGACAGAAGATTTCCTTGCTCCGTTCAAAGGCATTCCACTGGTACAAAGACTGTATCATGACATCTTTGATGACCGGGAGGCCGCACAAAGTTATGCCGAAAACCTCAAGCTGCATGAACTCCAATACCCAACCTCTATTGTTACTTTCCTTATATGCAATAAAGAAAATGTGCCCCAGCAGAAATGGTATCAACAGCAAAAAGAAGCCATGCAGCTGATGGAAGAAAAAGGGCAGACGTATCTGGATGACAGTTTCCACATTTTAGTTAGGCACCACACAGAAAACCTGAAGAAACTGGAAAACAAAAAGGAGACGGCATAATGAAAGACCAAAAACAGACCATAAAATGCTCCGCCTGCCAGCACTGCAGCGGGTTCCGCTCTTTGGGGAATACAAGAACCAGCTTCACCTGCAGGCATCCTGACCAGCGCTATATCGAGAACTATTTCCATAAAAAAAGGATGCAGAAAATGCCCGGTTTCCTTGGATATGGGGCAAGATATTCGGATACTGTCCCTGTCAAGACATCACCAGCATGGTGTCCAAAGAAAAAAACACCAAAAGAAAAATAAAACAGGCAATGCCCGCTTTAGAAGCAACCGGGGAGATGCAGCTTATGCTGTGTCTCCCCTTTTTTATTCTCATCCGTGGCTCACACAACACTGTCCACTCTTGCATCGTGCATAAGCTCTTTTAATACTTTGTACTGCGCCGCTGTGCCGCTCTTTACTTCTGTCTGCCATTCCTCCGGTATCATGGGCAGGCTCTCATAATTCCACTTTTTCCATGCATCGGAATAGGCTTCCGGCTGTGCAAGCTCAACCAGATGCCCGATACACCATGAAACAATGTAGCCGTTCCCCTCCATGTATCCGTCTTTTCTTTCATCAGCACCGATCACACGGGCAATCGACTGTGCCACACTCGGCTTCTCTACTATTACCAACTGCATAAAAATTTCCTCCTTAATTTTCTGTTTTTATATTTGCTAAAATTAAAAAAGGTAGCTGATTTTCTGTTAAGATAAACCGCTACCAAAGGTAAACAATATTCAGTATTTCATATCCTCCTTTCTGCTTTGACGCTGTAAATAAAAAAGTACAGCTAAGACTTTTCCTTTGCTGACCTTTTCAAATTTTTATTAAACCGATAACTGACAATCCATATTATCTGTACGCAAGGACTATCACCTATCTTTTTGTTCTATATTCTGATATGCCCTGTAACAGTGGCAAATCTTAAAAGTAGGCGTCTTTCTAAATGATTAATTTAATACTTGTAATTTAACTATAATCTTAAAAATGTTGTTATCAACAATGGCAAAAATTTCTCCATCCATCCGATTCAGTAATTCTTTTGCAATAGATAAGCCCAAACCTGTTGATGAAGATGTCCTTGCCTCATCGCTCTTGTAAAAACGTTCAAATATTTTATCCGCATCAATCTTCGTTGTAGATAAAATATCATTATAAAAGGTAATCTCAATTTTTTCATCTTTCTGCAGCATAGAAATACCAACTTCTTTTTCTCCATGCTCAATTACATTTTTCAAAATATTTTGAAAAACACGTCTCAATGCAACATCATTCACAACCGCGTATATTGGTACTTCTGGTATAGAGCAATCCGGTGTAATATTTGCCTTTTTTAAATCGTTGTAAAAACCAAATACAGTATCACGAAGAATTTGATTGATGCAACATTTTGTTAATGATATTTCATAAGACTTATGGAATAACTTGGCATAAGTAAATAGTTCCTCCAACATTTCTTCCAATGCAGAAATCTGTTGTTTTATAATCGGAAAATACTCCTTTTGCTCTGCCAATGTATCACACTGGCAGAGCAGTTGAAAATAACCACTCAATGATGTTAAAGGAGTACGAATATCATGTGATATATTGGTGACAGTTTTCTTAATATTGTCTTCATTAGTCAAGCACTCCGCCTTAAACATAGAACATTGTTTTGACAAATGATTGATATTATTTATTAAATCATTCATGCATCCATTACTATACTCTCCAGAAACAACCATATTTGTCTGGTGAGTATTGATAAACTCTATCTGTCTGTTAATGCTCTTTATCTGCCAAACCATATACAGATGCCTAAATAATATGCAAAGCAAAACTACTGCTAATGTCACACACACAAACATATCCATACCGTTTAACCGTCCCTTATCTTAAATCTCTCTTTTGAATAATGATTGAAGAAAAAATATTCATAAGCACAATGGCACATACCGCGACGGCACCTGCTCTCATAAATATAATTTCATCACCGTTTAAAGGAAGCACTCCAACATATCCTGATGTTGTGTAATTCAAAATACTAAAATCAGTAACAGATTTCAGACGTTCAAAAACAGCTAACAGAATTGCATCAACAAATTGTAAAATACCTGCCGCAATCAAAATTCCGGACAACATAGTGGCAACAGAACTTCTGGTAATGTAATAGAGCAATAATACAAACATTCCATATCCGATATGAAGTAATATTTGTATTAACAAAAAATATAACCCCTGTGATATTCCTGCCAAACTCGCATACCCAAAAAACATCTGACTTCCAAGCATTGTAGCGAACATAGCCGCAATAATCATTAAAGCTGTATAAATACTGATTGTAATAAATTTGCTTATCACTAAGAATGCCCGATTTTTTACCTGCCCGATAATATTCTTCATGAAACTATTACGCCCTTCCGATCCAGCAAAGTATACAACAAATACAGTCAGAAACATCAATAACATCCTGCTTTTAATATTTACAGAAAACAGTTCCATGAATGGAATTATGTTCCCATTACACCACTCCGGATTTACAGAACCAATATAAATACCCCAGCTAACATCACCACCATTCTCTAAATTTTCAAGAGCAAGAGGATTATTATTGTAGTAATTTATATCCTGCCCAGTCATAAAAACAGAAGCAACCATCATCAGTATAGAAGCCGCCAGAATAATCCACGCTGCCTTGCTCTTTATCATTCGGTATATATCCATTTTCAATACATTAAGCATGAGAAATACCTCCAATCATTTCAAGAAAATAATCTTCAAAAGCCCTGCTTGCAACAGATATGGATATTATCATTATGCCATTCTGCGAAAGTTCCATAGCAATTTTTCCGCTATCACCTAATCTCTCAAATATATGGATTGTACTGCTGTCTATTACTTGATACTTTGTAAATCCAAGTTTATTCAATATAGGTAATGCCCTATCCGGATTTGGCATTTTCAGTTCAATATGTTCATTACAGGCAATATCTAATTCATCATGTGATAGTTCTTTTACCAGCTCACCATTATTTATAAAGCCAAAATTTGTTGCAACCTTTGAGAGTTCCTCCAGAATATGGCTTGAAATAATAATAGTAATATCCTTCCTTTTATTTAAATCTAAAAGAGTATTTCTGATTTCTGCAATTCCCTGCGGATCAAGACCGTTGATAGGTTCATCAAGCAATAATAAATCTGGTTCGCCTACAAGTGCCATAGCAATACCAAGCCTTTGTTTCATTCCCAATGAAAATTGGGATACTTTTTTCTTGCCAACGCTGCCTAATCCGACAGTATCCAAAATTTCCTCTATATAACCTTTTTGGTTAATTCCTGTACAGATACACTTTAATTTGAGATTGTCATACGCCGTCATTCCCGGATATAAGCCCGGAATTTCAATAAGGTTTCCTATGCGAGACAGCACTTTAATCCGTTCTTTTCCGCTATGCCCCATAAAAGTAATCTCTCCATTTGTTGGGGCAATAAGACCACCTATCATCTTGAGAAGTGTGGTTTTGCCTGCGCCATTCTTTCCAACTAGCCCATAGATTTCTCCACGATAAATATTGATATTTACGCTATTGACCGCTGCTTGATGTTTATATTTTTTTGTCAAGCTATTGGTAGTCAGCAATTCATTCATCAGAATAACCTCCTTTTTATGATGTCCCTATTCTACCAAGCAACCGCCAAAACATCGCTAAGAAAAGTTTAAGAAATGTATAAGACTATTCCGCAATCTTAAATCCAATCCCCCAAACAGTTTCTATATATTCATCTTCCGTATGCTGTTTGATTTTTGAACGAATGTGACTGACATGGACATTGACCGTTTTATCTTCACCAATATAATAATCATCCCATGCATAATCATATATTTCCTGTTTTGAAAATACCTTGTCTGTTCTGGAAAGCAACAATTCTAAAATCTTAAACTCTTGTCTGGTAAGAATTATTTCGTGTCCTTTAATGGAAACGGTATGCTTTTGTTTTGACAGACTTAAATCTTTATATTGAATTATGTCAGAATCCTGTGATTGTAGTGTAGACTTTCTGATCTGTACACTGATTCTCGCATAAAGTTCTTCCAGTTCAAAGGGTTTAGTTATATAGTCATCTGCTCCCGACATTAGAGAATCAACCTTTGTGTCAAGTTCATCTTTTGCTGAAAGGATAATTATCGGAGTTTTTATATCCGGTTTGATTTTTTGTATTAATTCATTACCATTTATTCCTGGCAACATTAAATCAAGGATAATAATATCAAAAGTTTGATTCTTCAAATACAACAGAGCTTCAGTTCCTGAAAATGCCTGTATGCAATCAAATGATTTTTTCTTCAAATAGTCACATACCATATTATTTATTTCGGTATTGTCTTCCACAATAAGTATTTTCTTCATAATTGTCTATCTCCGTTCTGTTTACTGATTGTTTTTCGTCTTGCATCAACAGGCTTCTTTGCATCTTTTGGAATTGCCCAAACTCTGCTGAAATGTATTACGCCCTTAATCCTATTTTCTGAACATAATCTCTGTATCCTGCGTTCTGAAATTCCCCATTTTTCTGCTGTTTCTTTCACTGACATATATTCCATAATCTTTCCCTCCGCTTATGTTTCCATTTTAGACGGTTAAACGAATAATTGCAATCACTTTTTATGTACAATATGTTTCTACAAAATTGCCAATCTACTCGGAACACTAATACCAATATCTTTTAACTGTTGGGCATTCAGATTATGAAATATTGTGGGCAGGTATTTCTCTGCTTTGGGGAATACACTTTCATTTCCTACGGTAATAATCGCATAAAAAAAAGACTATAGCCGTTGCTGCCATAGCCTTTTAAGGATTGAGGAAGTCCCTTTTTTACTTGTATTTGTTTGTCGCCCCTACACACTATCCAACATCCGTGGCGCACACAACACTGTCCACTCTTGCATCGTGCATAAGCTCTTTTAATACTTTGTACTGCGCCGCTGTATCACCCTTTACTTCTGTCTGCCATTCCTCCAGTATCATGGACAGGCTCACACCTTAAATCTTATCATTAAAAGAAAGTATCAATAACACACAAGTTATAAGAATTAGTAAAGCCAACAATAAAATTCCGACATTTATCTGCATTTTACCTGAATCCTGCCTGATTTCAATTAAATTTGAACGGCGCAAAGTAGTTACAACAGGTTTATATAAAAGCATTGTTATCGCTGCATTCATTCCTCCTTTAATTAAATTGAAAGGTATAAATGCCGGGATTAACAATTCTACAATAGCTTCTCTTGGATAACCCATGTAGATTGGAGCAATCAAATAGTTCCAAAGCGTCATAACTACCACCTGGCACCCCCACCCGCAAAAAAGTCCGAGCAAGGCACCAGACAGCTTATGTTTCCTTTTATAGATAAATGCGGCAGTGCAGGCGAAGGAACAGCTTGAAATGATATTCATAATACAGCCTAAAATTCCAGTTCCACTGATGGTAAACATTTGCACCATTGAGACAATCATCGTAATGACAAATGAAGTGAGCGGTCCGAAGATCAACCCGCCGATTACAATGATAACGTCTTTCGGGTCATACTTCAAAAAGAGTATGAGTGGGATACGCCCGACAACCACTGCGATATAGGCGAGTGCGCATAGCATACCTGTTGTTGCAAGTTTCTTTGTTTTGCTGATATTCATTTTGAATACCTCCTTAGAATAAAATTAACACCTGAAAAGCTACGGATGCCTTTCAGGTGTTAAAAATAGGTGTATTGAAAATGCCAACAGAGCAGTTAGACAAAAAAGAGTGCAAAAATCATAGTCAGATTTACTCTGACGATTTCAATACACCTTCTTTAATCCGGACTATACCGTCGGTTTTGGAATTTCACCAAACCCCGCGCTTTCGCGCCCGCGGACTGTAACCGCCGATCGGGAATTTCACCCTGCCCTGAAGACATTACTGCTATTCAATTGTTTAGAGGATTATAGCACATGGCTGAGAAAAAGTCAATTTCTGCCTGCAGAGTGGGTGTAGATAAAAAACTTTGGTTTTTTCATACTACAATGAAAAGCAGCAAATG
>CAJUFL010000098.1 GCA_910585605.1 uncultured Lachnospiraceae bacterium
TGTCGTGACTGGTGATTTTCGTCATAAAAAATATAAAACAGATTTTTCACTCGCATGTGATTACTTAGAATTACTTATAGGTATTTTTAACATTGATAAACAGGATATCTTTCTTGTACCTGGAAATCATGATGTGAATTCTTATGATGGAAGAGAGGATGCTATTTCTGATATATGCTTGCATTCAAAGAAAAATGATTATAATTTTTATTCAAAATATTTATTGAATAAAGGGTTTTCTGAATATACAGATTTTGTGTATAAATTTTATAACGGATCAGGCGTTGCAGATGCTAGGATAACAGATTCAAGCGGAGTACATTGTGTTGTATGGAATAATTTGATAAATATCATTTTTGTAAACACAGCCTTGATTAGTGATGGTGAAGAACATGGACAAATTCTTGATATTAACGCCTTGTCTCAATGTAAAATTGATTTTAAGAAACCATCAATTATATTAGGACATCATGGCATAGACTCATTATATCCTTGTTACGCTGAAAGAGTAAAAGGTGTTATTGATCGCCGAAAGGTAAGTGCATATCTTCATGGTGATAGTCATCAATATGCGAATCATCCGATTTCAAATATTTCGACGCCTAACAGTACGATTCCAAGCATAACATGTGCTAAATCAGCACCACAATCGGGTGATTCGTTCTCTGATATAGGTGTGGTTTATTATGAATGGCGAAATGATGATAATACATATGTTCAAGCATATAGATGGACGCAAAAAGGTTTTGTTGAAGACTCTACTTACTATTATAGCATTGATAAGAAATATTATTTTCCTATGATTTACAGCAAAGAGAATATTACAAATGAGTCATTGAATATGTACCGACAAATTAAAAGCATTATGGAAAATCATGATATATTTATGTCTGGAAAATGGCTAAAAGAGGCTGAATCTATTTGGAAGACTAGTTATCATGAGGGGATAGGAAGATGCTTATTGGTATTCTATTATGAAAAGGCAACTGAAGGCGTGATTAGTGCATATCGACGGGCACAAGAAATATATCATGAATTGGAACGGATTTCAAGTGGTGATTCCAATACGCAAAAGATGCTTGAAGCCACAAAAGGGTTATTACATTCTGACGAACACTGAAGGAGGACAATATGGCATTTTTAGATTTATTAAAAAAAAGAAAAGAAACGGATGTCAACGAAGTGAGTGATGTTTCCACATTTGCTACAAATCAAAATTCAGATTCTACATATTCAAAACAGGTATCTTTTCGTTCTGCAGCTGATGTGCTAGGGAGCGGAGAGTACAGTAGTAGGCCATTTAAGTTAATCGCAAATCCAGCTTCTGTCGAACGGTCAGTTAGAAGTCCAAATCGTGTTCCAACGGCAGGGGAGAGAGTAATTACAAAATATAATGGTATTGTTCTATATTTAAAAGAAGCCTTGATGACCGATCATATTTCTATAACTTATGCTACCAATCATGTGGATTTTTTTGCGAAAATATATATTGTGGACGTGCTTCGGTTAGATATGTTAGAAAACAAAGCAAACCGTATGTTACGGGAGAAGATAGATATTCCTGGTGTTTGTTGGCCGATAGATATACTTAATGATAATAATGGTTATTTTGTAGGAATTCTTGTTCCAGCCTCTCGGGGGGTCCAGTTAACACGCTCTATATTTAATGGTGCAACAGGTTTATCACAGTTTTTTCCACAATGGAATAAAATTGATTTATGTGTTTTAACTGTGACTATACTTGATAAAATTCAAAAAATGCATGATTTAGGATTGCTGTTTGGGTGCATAAATCCGGCTTCAATTTATATTGCAGGTACACAAGATGTATATTTTGTTGATACAGATTCTTGGCAGGTTGAAGGATATCCAGCTCTTTCGCATAATCAAACGTTTACACCGCCGGAACTTTTGCGTGATAATAAAACTTTACTGATTTATACAATGGATCAAGAAAATTATCAGATAGCTGTATTGGCTTTCATGCTGATGATGCCTGGAAAGTTTCCTTATACTAAAGGAAAGAATGCTGATGAGCGTGATAGTATTATAGATATGGCTTTTCCGTTTAGTGTAGGGGGTGGGATGCGTCGTTCGCGAGATGCAGAACGTCCGAGTGGTATATGGCGAATTGTGTGGGATCATCTGCCATATCAAATGTGTGATGGATTTTATAATACATTTCATTCAAATGGGAAGTATGCTCAACCGGGATATCGCCTAGACACTACAAAATGGATAAAAATGACTAAAGATTTTAATGACACCCTTATGACTTCAAATGGTGCTGGTTCTCGTAGTATGTTTCCACGTACTTTTAGACGTGATGGGAAGCGGGTATTTGTGCGGTGCAAAATTTGCGGTCAAGAACATCCAGATTATTATTTTATACATAGTATACATGTGCAACAGGAAAAAATTGATATATGGGAAAGAGGCTACCGAATCTGTCTTCCATGTGCCAGTGATCAATCAAATATGTCTTTTCGATGCGAATGTTGTGGTCGGCAATTTTATTATACGAATAGAACAAAAGTTTTGCACGAAATCGGGAAAAGTGATTTTGATTTCAAAAAGCAAAGGTGGTGTAAGGACTGTAAAAAACGGACAATAAAATGCGGACATTGTGGACAAGAAGTACCAATATATCAAATGCGAGAATTTGAAGATAGATTACGTAATTTGCGAACAAGTGTTTGCGGCAATTGCTTTAAAGAGCTGATTGAGAAGTCTAAACAAGAGAAAGAAGCCTGGAAAAACTCAGTGGGTCGTTGGGTATCGTGTCGTAGTTGTGGTAGAAGTTTTTCTATCACAAATGGAGAGATTGAGTATTTTAGTAGAAAAGGATATAATCTGCCTACACGTTGTCCTAACTGTAGGAAAAAACGTTATTAATTGGTGGAAAGGAGAACGTATATGGCAAATGAAGCTTACTATACAAGTGAACATTATAACCAACAACGTAGATTGCTTATCAATGGCGATCCCCGTGCATTAATCTGCTTTTGTGTGGATGTTAGTCAGTCCATGGATGAGTGGTGGATTGAAAAAGGCGGTTTAAGACGTAACACAGGTTCCGGTTTTTCTGATGGTCACAATGTCAACTATTTTAATTTAGATGATATTAGACCTGGGTATGCCCATTATAAAAAAATAGATAAATTGAATGAAACACTTTGCAGTCTTTTGAATGAATTAAAATTTGATCGCGAACTTTGCCGCCAAGTTGCTGTTTCAATTATTACTTATAGCCGTTTTGCGAGTGTAAGATATGATTTTCTTGATTGCGAAGTTTTAGATGTACAATCTTGTAAGTGCTCTGTTGAAAGGGCAGAAACAGCAATGGGTGATGGACTTCGTACTGCGCTTGCACAGTTGGATGAGATGCAGAATGATCTTAGAAATGCCGATAACGATTACTATACTCCTATCTTGGTATTTATGACGGATGGTACTCCTACCGATGACCCACGTACAGAATTTGCAAAAGTCCGAGAGCGCGTACAAAACGGGGAACTGTTTTTGTTTCCGTTAGGTATTGGTGAAGGTGCTGATATGGCAAGGTTACGAGATATGTTTCCTGTAGGAAAAGTGCCTCAGAGTTTTAGTGAGCGCTATAAAATGATTATGCCAGAAGATTATGGTACTATTTTTAAGGAAATTAAAGATCATGTCAAGCGAAAGCAAAGCGTAATGGTTTCAGAGGGAGATAGTATACAAAGTGCACCTGTTGTTGAGGACATTAACATTAATAACAATCAAATGGGTGAAAGCATTATGTATAAATATTTGTCTGGATTAGCTTAATCGAATGATTAAATTTTGTATTAAATATATCCAGATGGGAGAACTTCTATAATATATTAATTTGATAGGGTTCCACAAATATTTGCAAGAAAATTGAGTGTATTGTGTTGATGTCATAGGTGGAAAAATAAAACAGTAGAAAAGTGTAAGAAGCAGGGAAATCCGGGAGTTGGGGCAGTTTGGAAAAATTGTTTCGGCTTCCGGTTTTTTTGCTGTTATACTTTGCGGAAACATATCAACAGATTTTGATAAATATGGGATGGTTGTAGAGATAACACTATTAAAACATGAGATATTTTATCTTGCAGAGGAATATGGCTTGCAATTAATTTTTTATTCGACTAAAATGCTACTACCTTGAAGGGGGAGTGTTCTGCTGCATTCAAACTGCTGGATAGGGTATTAAAAGTGCCGTTGACTTTCCCCTTAGGGTAAAGTTTATACTAAGCATGGAAGGAGGGTTCGCATATGCTTACAATTGGAGAATTTTCAAACATATGCAGAGTATCTACAAAAACTCTTAGATATTATGCTGAAATAGGATTGATACTGCCGGATGAAATTAATCCAGAAAATGGCTACCGGTATTATTCCATCAACCAATTGGAGAAAATGCTGTTGATCAATCATTTGAAGGCTTATTGCTTTTCTTTGGAAGAGATCAAATCAATTTTTGAATCGGAAGAACTGATGGATGAGGTACTTTTTACTGCACTTAATAAAAAGAAAAAGGAGATTGCGGTAAAGGTACAGAAGTTTGAAGATACTCTGCATCAAATAGACAACGATATATCAAATTTGAGGAAAGGCAAATCCATTATGTCATATATGGAAAACATTGATGTGCAGTTGGTTGAGATACCGATAATGTATCTTCTGTCGATACGGAAGAATGTTTTAGAGCATGAATTTTCAGAAGAATATGGTACCTGCTTTGGGAAACTATTTCGGAAAATGGAAGAGAAGAAACTAACAGCGGCTGCTCCGCCAATGGTACTGTTTCATGACGATGAGTATACACCATTTGGATTAGATACGGAATTTGCAATCCCGATAAAAGAGTATGCGACTGGAACAAGGGATTTCTGTCCCGGACTATGTTTGAAAACGGTTGTGCAGGGCTCTTACTCACAGCTTCCTTCGGTTTACGCAAAACAAATAGAGTGGGCAAAAAGAGAAGGCTATGAAAATAGCAATGCATTGTACGAGGTATATGTAACAGATCCGGCAGAGGTTTCAAAAGAAAGTGAACTTGTTACAGAAGTCTATTATCCGGTTAAAAAGAGGGTTTCAAAAGTCCAGAATGGCAGGCAGATATTGTGAAATGCATGAGAGGAAGAAAGTATGGATCAGATAAAAATTGATGAGTTGGAGCAGAAAATAAACAGTCAATATGGAAATACCACAGGTATAGTCATAATAAAAGATGGAATTGTATCCTATGAAAAATACTTTAAAGGTTGTACAGCGGATAGTCGTGTTCACGTCTATTCTGTGACAAAAAGTGTTATTTCAATATTGATTGGGATTGCTCTGGATAAAGGATGCATTAAAAATATTGACGAGAAAGTGCTGGATTACTTCCCGGAATATAAAGTGAAAAGGAGAGAGAAAAAAATACAGAATATTACACTAAAAGATATGCTGACCATGACGGCACCTTATAAATACCGTTTTTTTGCACCTTATATAAAGTACTTTACAAGCAGTGACTGGATAAAATTTTCACTTGATTTATTAGGCGGTCGTGGGAAGATAGGAATATTCCGATATGCCCCGTTGATTGGACCAGATATTTTGTCGGGAATTTTAGTGAAAGCAACAGGGCAGTCTGTATTGGATTTTGCTACAGAGAATTTATTTGAACCGATTGGGATTAAAGTGGAAAACAATTTACTATTTGAAAGCAAAGAGGAACAACTAGCATTTAACCAGTCTACGGATATTAGCGGATGGGTAACAGACTCCATGGGAATTCATGCGGCAGGCTGGGGACTTACGCTTACACCAATGGATATGGCAAAGATTGGGCAGTTATATCTGAATGGCGGTATGTGGGAGGGGAAGCAGATCATTTCCTCAAAATGGGTAGAGGACAGTACAATAGAACACAGCCGATGGAAAAAAGAGAATCTGCCCTATGGATATCTATGGTGGGTAAATGAGGATGGCTATGCAGCAATGGGAGATGGCGGCAATATCATTTATGTAAACACAAAGAAAAAGCTGGTGATTTCTATTGCAGCTCTCTTTGTACCCAAAGCAGGGGACAGAATAGAATTAATCAAGAAATTCATTGAGCCTATTTTATGAGATGAACAAAATTGTATTATCAGTTGACTTTATCACAAAGACGATTTATAGTGTCATCGACCAAGAAAAAGGGATTGACTCTCGTATTATGTGAGGGTTTACACTTAAAGTCAGGAGGTGGTTTCTTTGCTGAAAATAGGAGAATTTTCAGTCTTGTCACAAATCAGTATCCATATGCTCCGGCACTATGATGAGATTGGTTTGCTGATTCCTGAGCATGTGGATGATTTCACGGGATATAGATACTACAGTGAATGTCAGCTCCCGATAGCCAACAAGATACAGGCGTTAAAAAGTATGGGGTTGGGATTAGCCTTAATCAAGGAAATATTGGCGAAATATACAGGCAATGACCAACTGAAAGATTATCTCGAACTCCATGCGGTGGAACAGCGGGAAAAAATTGCGAATTTGCAAAAACAATTGAATCTAATCGAAACAACCATAGCGAATTTGGGACATGTTTCAGATATCCCTTTGTACAGTGTGGCGCTCAAAAAATTTCCTGCCCATAATGTGATTAGTATCAGAGGGAGAATAGCAACCCCAGGGAATGAAGCTGTTCTCTGGGAAAAGCTGGCAAAGGAGAGAGAATCACAAAAAATACAATTTGCAAATCCGCCTTTGAATATAGCGGTATTCCATGATGAAGGATTCAAAGAATATGATTTGGATGTGGAGATACAGCAGGCGGTAGTCGGCAGGTATCATGACACAGAGGCAATGAAATTTAAGAAAATTGAAGAAACAACGGCAGCAACACTTACGTTTAAAGGGCAGTACGGCTTGCTGCCAGAGGCAAATGAGGAAATCATACGGTGGATTACTGATAATCACTACAGGCTTGATGGGAAACGCTTCAACATATACCATGTATCCCCGGAAACGGAACAATCAGTAGAAGATATGGTTACAGAGGTGTGCTTTCCTGTAAAACCACTATGAAAGAAGATGCTGCAATTTAGCGGCATCTTTTTTCACAATATTACTTGACTCTCGGACAATGCAAGGGTTTAAACTTAAGCGGAGCAAAGGAGGAAAGCGTATGAAGCGATTGGAATTGCCGCATCAGTTGGCGGATTATTTATGTCCGGTGAATGGGCTGTGTGATGTTTATGAGTGGAAAACAGGAAAACGGATACCGGAAGAACTGATTTTCTATTCCAAGGCAGGCTTTCAGATGATTTCCCAGAAGAAAGCAGCAGTGCCAAAAATGATTTTCATGGGGC
>CAJUFL010000099.1 GCA_910585605.1 uncultured Lachnospiraceae bacterium
AGTTGAATGATTATCTTGCGGATGTCGATAAACAGGCGGAGAAACGCTTTGAAAGACTTGTAGAACAGATGAAGCAGGCACAGGGTATCACAGAACGCCTAAAGGCGAAAAATGCCTTAGAATGGGTTGGACAGATGAATAACATTTGAACTTGTGCTATGGAGATTGTGGAGAGGGAAATTATATTCGTATAAGTAGACAGGCGGCAGGGAGTAAATTCTCTGTCGCTTATTTTTACTATATTTTCGTTACGAAACTTGACAAAAATCTCTCCTTTTATTATAATTTATGTTATATAACAACAATTATAATATGACAGAGAGGTGAAAAATATGCCACCAAAGGTGAAAATTACAAAAGAGATGATTATAGATGCAGCATTTGAGATAGCACGAAGTGAGGGAGCAGAAAATATCAATGCACGAACTGTATCAAAAAAATTAGGCTGTTCCACTCAACCTGTTATGTATCATTTCAAAACAATAGAAGAATTGAAAAAAAATGTATATATTAAGGCAGATGAGTATCATTCCGAATATATAACTAATATTCAGAGTGAAAATCCGATGAAAGATATTGGACTGAATTATATACGCTTTGCTGAAACAGAAAAAAATTTGTTTCGGTTTCTATTTCAAACAAATGAGTTTATAGGAAAAAATATTTCTGAGTTGATAAATTCTGAAGAATTACAGCCTATTATAGCTATACTGAGTAAAGAAGTAGAGGTCAATACAGAACAGGCGAAAACCATTTTCCGTTCATTATTCCTGATTGCACACGGATATGCAAGTATGTTTGCAAATAACGAAATGACCTATGACGAACAGACGATTATATCTGATTTAGACTTGGTATTTGACGGAACAGTTTATTCATTAAAAGGAGGATTATAATGTATCGTTTATATAAGAAAAATGAATTAAATTTCTCATTGGTTTGGATTATTTCCTATGTTGTTTTGTTTAGTGTTGCTGACAGCTTTTCTGCTTCGCTTGGCACTGAAAAAATAATTGCTGCACCCGTTGCTATAGTTTTTACATTGCTTCTTTTAGTTTTTGTGAGTAAACACAACTTAAAAGAAAAATACGGTCTGTGTTCTTTTGATGGAAGCCTTAGAAATTTCTTATATTTTACTCCGCTACTTCTAATTATGAGTATTAACCTATGGAATGGCGTTACGATGAAGCTGTCTGTTTTAGAAACTGTGTTATATATTTTAAGTATGCTCTGCGTTGGATTCATTGAAGAAATTATTTTTCGTGGATTTCTGTTCAAAGCATTATACAATGACAATGTAAAGTTGGCGATTGTTATCTCAAGTGTTACTTTTGGAATTGGACATATTGTAAACTTACTGAACGGAAAAGATTTAATACCTACACTCTTACAAGTTTGTTATGCAATCGCAATAGGTTTCCTTTTTACAATTATTTTTTACAAAGGAAAGAGCCTTTTACCGTGTATTATTGCACATAGTTTTGTAAATTCTTCGAGCGTTTTTGCTGTTGAAAATTCTTCAATGAAGTTTCATATTATTTCAAGTGCAGTATTATGTATTATTAGCTTAAGTTACGCACTGTGGATATTGAAAAAAACAAAACAATTTGATGAATATGAAAATAATGATAGGCGGTGATGATATTATATGCCAACTATTATTTCAGAATGGATATATTGCCCTGTATGCGGCAATAAAACCCGTACTATGATACGGGAAGATACGGAATTAAAAAACTTTCCTCTATACTGTCCGAAGTGCAAGAAAGAAACAATCATCAATGTTCAGGATATGAAAATCACGCTTGCAGTCAGTAAATGATTATGTATGCCGCCGCTATGGGTAAAACCATAACGGCGGTTTTTCAATGCCTATCGGCTATCTCTGTCAATGGATTTCTTACGCTGTCTTTGCGGCGGTTTCTGCCTGTTTCGTTCCTGTATCTCTCGCAGATGTTTTAACACGCTCTGCCTTTCGGGCGGTCTGTGCGGTTCTTTAGCGGCGGTTGTCGATTTCCTGCTGACTTGATATTCCCACTCAGCAAGGTCACGGTTGTATTGTTCTACAACGCTTTCCATTTCTCGGAAAGTACGCATAAAAACTTGTACATCGGGATAACCGTCCTCTTTGAGCGTATCGGGAATTTTATCCAACCTGTCGGCAATCTCCGCTTCGGTTTCTTTGATTTTTACCTCTAACGCTTTTCGTTCTTTGCCTTTGAAAAGCCCCTTTGTATCGGCAAGCTGCTGTTTCAACTGCGGTAGAACTTTGTCCTGCAAGTTTTTGATTTCCTTTGCCTTATCCTGTACTTTTATCATCAGGTTTCTCATATGGCGGAACTCTGCCATATCAATATCAAGTGTAGGCTTGGGTGGCATATCTTTTTCCCGAATAAGGTTTTGCAGAAAATCTTTTGCCTTTGCCACAATCCCACGGAACAGATTAGGCAACCAGCCTTTGCTCTTGATTGACTGGCTTGCTTTTTCGTGTATCTCGGTCTGCTTGACTTCTAAAATCTTTGCTTCGGAAATACCCGATAACAACGCCATATCCGCTGTCCTGTTCCATTCCTGCCTTGCGGCGTTATCCGCTTCAATCTCGGCGGCTTTGGGATTGTTCTTACCGATTTTCTTTGTAGGGAGATAAACGCTGTTCTTATCAAAGACCTTTAACTGCTGTTCGGGATCGGAGATATGCCGATTGATAAGGTCGGTGTAAATCTCTTTTACCTCCCGAAGAAAAGGCTCGCTTTTGAATTTATCATCTTTTACAGTAAAGAGGTGGCTTTCGTAAACCTCGCCTTTTTTTATGACGGTGCAGCCTTTTCGTATCTGCCCGTCCTCCCCTGTGATTTCTTTCTTGGTGCGTACCCTTTTTCCCGTTTCATCATAGAACACGCTGCGTGTGGCTATCTTGATGTCAGGTTCAGGAAGCAGTTTTCTTTCGCTGAAGATGAGGTGGATATGATAATTCGTCTTGCGTTTGTTGTGGTGGAGGGCTGACACGCACTCCACACCATACCGCCTGCGAAACTCCTCCGTAAAATCTTCAAGGACTTCCTGTGGCTCGTATCTTGTATATACTTCAGGTAGGGCGATAATCAATTCCCTTGCTTCAATACATTTGCCCTCTGTACCGCTTCGCTTAAATTCCTGTTGGCTTTCCCTTGCAAGGTTACTCCAAAATTCATTGTCGGCGGTGCGGTAGGTGGCATAGAGATTTTCCTGCCTTGCGTGGCTTGTGATATAGGATATTCTTCCCTTGACATTTGGTAGTTTCGACATTTGTATAAATGAATGTCTTGCCATATACTCCTTCCTGCCGTGACGGGCATACTCTTTTTGCAACCGATAAATCGGTTGCCGCTGTTTCGGCGGCGTAAGCAGACGGACAGCGAAGAAAACAGAGAGCTGTTTTCTTCTGTATCATAGCGGCGGTGCTTTGTCCGAAGCTGTGATACAGTGCCCCCTGCAAGGGCGAAATACTCAGAGTACAAATCGAAGATTTGTGCGAGGGGTGTATTTCGCTCTCAAACGCCGAGGGCTTGGAGAATGCTTATTCTACTTTGCGGACATCGTTTTCATTGAGCAGGTTTCTTCCCTGATTGACGCTCATAAATCGCTCTAAAGTATCCCTGCGGATAATCGCTTTTCTGCCGACCTTGAGGACAGGTAACTTGCCCCAGTCTACCAACTTACGCATTGTATTTCTTCCGATACCCGTACATTCTGCTGCTTCTTCTATGGTTAAACCCATTTTGATGTTGCTCATTTTATCAACCTCCTTTCAAAATACGCATTTTGCAACTATGTATCTGTAATTATACTTATTTTGCTATCTCTAGTCAACTCGTTTTGCAACTTATTAAGAAATATTTTTGCCTATTATTAAATATGTGGTTGCAAAATAGGTTTTACTATGCTATACTATCAGCAATAGGAGGTGAAAACCTTGAAAAAAGAAATTACATTCACCGCAAAACAGGTCGGTGAACGAGTAAAAGAACGCCGAACAGAATTAAACTTAACAATGCCCGAACTTGGTAAGCGTGTCGGAGTAAACAAGTCTACCATTCAAAGATATGAAGCGGACGGAGTAGACCCGAAACGCACAATGATTATCAACGGGCTGGCAGAAGCACTCCTGACCACTCCCGAATGGCTGACAGGACTTTCCGAAGATAAGGAATATGACAGCCGCACTTTATGTGCAAGGGATATGGAGGAACATATCAAAAAATATCTTGATACGGTTTCTTCCGTGGTAAAGGGAGAACCGCACCAACAACTGCTCACGACATTCCTCGGAAAGATGATTGACCTCTATACGGTTATGACTTATCACTTTGCAGACGCTATGGCTGAGGTTGACCGTGTAGCCGAGGACGAAGGCTTAAAGCAGTCCTTACGCCGCTATGCGATTGAGTCAGGGGCGATTATGGAAAGGGTTTACCGTAAAGAAATGGAACTTCCTATCGAGGATATGAAACAGTTTTTAGACGGGATTTTACATATCTACGATGAGGGACGCACCGCTGTAAAGATGGGCGACCTGTTCGGGATAGTGACAGCAGCCGAAGAAAGGGTTGCTGAAAAAGAAAAATTCCGTGGCTCTTTGACAAGTGAAAACGATGACTGACACTCATCGGCATAAGTAACCTTATTACTTTACGCACACCATATGTCACAGTCCCGATTGCCACGGATAGAAAGGGGAAATTTATCTATGGCAAAAGGTTCTGTAAGAAAAAAAGGTAAAAAGTGGTACGCACGCTTCTATATCGAAGATGAAAGCGGCAGAAAAGTACAGAAAGAGTTCGTGGGAACAGAAAGCAAGTCTGAAACAGAAGCCCTGCTCAGAAAAGCAATCGCTGACTATGAGGAAAAGAAATTCGTTGCGAAGTCTGAAAACATCACGGTTGGTATGCTGCTCGATCTGTGGGTGGAGGAAGAACTGAAACCCGGCAATCTCAGCAATGGAACGGTAATGTCCTATCAGGGAACGGTCAACCGTATCAAACAGCACCCGATAGGAAACCGAAAGCTGAAAACCGTAACCGCCGACCATTTACAGGCGTATATAGACTTTCTCAGCTTTGGCGGTACAAATCCTGACGGTACAACCGCAAAGGCACTCAGCAAAGGGTATCTCCGATTGTTTTCGGCAGTTTTACAAGGGGCGTTCCGTTTTGCGGTATTCCCGAAAAGGCTGATAACCTTTAACCCGATGCAGTATGTGGTATGGCGAGGAAAGAAAGAAGAATACAAACTGTTCTCGGACGAGGACGGAGAAACTGCTTCCACACCAACGCTCAGCTACGAACAGTATCAGAGATTAGAGGACTTCCTGAAAAAGAAAAACAATCCTGCACTTCTTCCTATACAGATAGCCTATTATACAGGCTTGCGCATTGGAGAGGTCTGTGGTCTGACTTGGCAGGACATCAACCTTGAAGAACAATATTTGACAGTACGCCGCAGTATGCGTTACAACGGGGCAAGGCACAAAACAGAAATAGGGGCAACAAAGCGTAAAAAAATCCGCACCGTGGACTTTTGCGATACGCTTGCCGCAATCCTGAAAACTGCGAAAACAGAACAGCACAAAAAACGTTTCCTATATGGGGAACTGTACAGCCTTAATTACTATTTGGAGGTCAAAGAAAAAGACCGCACCTATTATGAGGTTTACAGTCTGCCGAGGTCAGAGGAAGTCCCAGAGGGGTACAAGGAATTATCCTTTGTTTGCCTTAGACCTGACGGGGCATTTGAAGCACCGAGTACGGTGGGGATTATGTGCAGGACAGCAAGAAAAAAGGTGGAGGGATTGGAGGATTTCCACTTCCATATGCTCAGGCACACTTATACAAGCAATCTGCTTTCAAACGGTGCAGCACCTAAAGATGTGCAGGAACTTCTCGGACACGCTGATGTCAGTACCACAATGAACATTTACGCTCACGCTACAAGGGAAGCGAAGCGTACTTCCGCAAGACTACTGGATAAGGTAATCGGCGGAGAATAAAAAATTTCCCTTGTTTCGGCTCATAAGGGCAAAAACAAGGGAAAATACATAAGGTTTGAACATTTAATAGGCGATATGCCTTGAAAATACAGGGTTTATAGAGGATTGAATAGATAAACTGGAATTTGGCGTGGAAGCGACATATGATATAGCAATGCATATCCGCACATTCTGGCAGATATCGGCAAGTAAACCACATCAAGAAAGCATAGATGAAAGGGTTCTGTCTGTTCTGCTATAAACTACTGTTGAAACATCCCACAATAATCTGTGGTATCACTTCTCTTCCAACAAATCTGCGGTATTTCTGCTCATCATCTGTGCGTCTGTTCATCAAAGATTTATTATCCACTACCGAATTGTCAGAAACATTAAGCAAAGCAGCTATCGGCATTCCAAGCATACCCCCGGTTTTAAATGCAGCCGCACTCTCCATGTCAACGCTATTATAACCCATGCCGACAATTTTTTCGAGATGGTTATACTGCGCCACTATAGTGTCGGTGCAGAACGTTTTTCCAAAGTGCCACTTAACGTTGTTATTTCCGCAAACATTTTCCGTCACTCTCGTAAGTATGCTGAAAAACCGATTATCAGCATACTGTTTTTCTCCGAAAGTATCGCTTAGAAAATCATCCGATAGGTATCTGCTTGCTCCATCCCCGCATGCGGAATATACGGGAAGTACAATATCGCCTATGCCAAGCTCCTCAGAGAGTCCGCCTACAGAGCTGACAAAAAGAATTTTTTTGCATCTTCCCGTCAAGCGCAACAGCAACAGGACATCCATCACTACAGCAGCTCCAAACCCTGTTTTAACATAGGTCATATCTACATTTTGGTGCGTGATATTCCATATTTTATATTGAAATAGCGGACTTGACTGCACTATTTCTTCAATTTCATCGGTCAGAAACATTCTCTCAGGGAACCACCCCGGAGACAAGAGTATATTCTCGTGTATTTTGTCCGCACCCACTCCCAACGTATTTAAACAAATTTCTTCTGGCGTAGTGCCAAACTTCTCCATGCTTGAAAGTAAGCTTTGATGATCCATTACATTAGATCCTCCTTCGCCGCATATAAAAGGTAACAAAGGTTAAATTCCAATTTATCTTACTTAATATTCAACTTTTCAAAAAACTACATATCTATGCTTTCCTGTCAAAAGAGGGCTTATCCTCCAGATAATCCGGCAGTTCTGAAAGTTCTGCCCCTACGCTATTCTTAACAGAACGATACTCTGCCCAATAGATCGCATAAAATTCATTCTTTTTGGCAAGCTCTGCCG
>CAJUFL010000100.1 GCA_910585605.1 uncultured Lachnospiraceae bacterium
TTATCCTCCCCCTCTGCCGCATCATACATTTTTTTGAGTTTCTCCTGTTCGTAGGGAGTGAGCGTATTGTTGTACGGCCTGTAACCCTCCATGATGAAAATCCCCCCGCCTGCCCCCGGCTTTGTGTATATGGGATAGCCATATGTGAGAGCCGCAACGTCATTCAATATTGTGCGCCTTGCAACGCCAAATTCCTGTGCCAGCTCCCTTGACGTAACATGACCGTTGACCACAAGGACGCTGACAATCTCCAGTCTGCGGTCTGCGGTGGTCATGTGGTTCCCTCCTTCCACTCAGCCCCAGCTATTATTGTAAATTCTAAACAGGTCAAAAACCTTCCTATTTACCAAAACTTTTTCAAAGAATTTTTGCCAGATTGGGCGGCAACGCCCGTATGGGTTTTGGGCAGCCTGCCTGTGCAGGCTAAAACCCGCTTGCTGCCCATACTGGTACAGTTATCATGACTTTTTTATTATCACGACCTTTGATGACAAAGCTGATAAACTCAAAGGATTTCTTTAAAAAAGTCGGGATAATATTTTTCAATAGCCACCAACTTTGATTTTTTGAAAGCGACAATATTTCTTCAAAAGTCGGGATAACTTTTTTCAGTGATTATATAAAAAACGCAATTTTACTTGAAAATGGGTTCTTCTCTTTTACATTCCTAAATAAATCAAGCATTTTGAGTGATTTATAAAAAAGATTATCCCGACTTTTTGCCACTATTGTACCGTTTGAAAAAAACAGAATTTAGCAAAAAGTATTCCATATTATCACGACCTTTTTTCAAAGAAACAGCGTAAATACAACATTCTTGATAAGAAGTCATAATACCAAAAAAGTCGGGATAACTATTCTTATCAAGAATTATTGACAATAACAGCAAGCACTGCCCGTGTCCTGACACAGGGCGAAATAGCAAGCACTGCCTGTGGACGTCCACAGGCACTTTTTTTACAGATTTTCCATAATTGAAAATCTGTAAAAATTGCTCATAAGGGGCACATCCCCCTAACCCCCTTTACATTCTTAATTCAATATGATTTTGGAATAAAAAAGTATACTGCATGGAAGTTTTTACTTCATTACAGTACACCTATTCTCTTTGATTTTTTTTAAAACTTTGACAAACGAAACATGGTCTTTTAATTCCGTGAATCCATTTTTCTGATAAAAACGATATGCTTGCGTTTGCAGAAAAATATGTGTTATCTGCTTGCTTTTTATGTAATCTTCCACTAGCCTTAAAAAATCTGTTCCTATGTCCATTCCCTGTTTTTCTGTCTTAATGCAAAACTCAGAAATGTAATATTCCGTGCCACTATACCAATGCACTATACTCCCCAATGAAAAGCCGACCAGTGTATCTTTTTCAAATGCTCCCATTATTAGGGAATTTCTGCTTCCAATCGAATCCATGATATATTCATAGAGCTGCTTTTCACCTCCCCAATGTAAAAATTTTCGCATACAATGATTTAATTTCTTCTATATGCGTAACATTAAGTTCCTTTAACAAAATCACAACCATATCCCTCTCTGATTTTTTTATTTTTCCACCAAGCAGTCAGTAAATTTCTAATATCTTTGAATACAAAAATCCACCCATTTCTTTACCTTTTTCCCAACTTCATCAGGTTTTAAATTGCCAACATTCAATATCCTCTTGGGAGTTTGAAAGTGCCTATTGGTATCTTCCAATAGATGCCCCTTTTTAACTGATAAACCATGTTTTCTTTAGTTATTTCACACTTTCTCCCTTAATACCTCTTCCTGTTTTCTTGCAATATGTCTAAAATACAGAAATCGAATTAGCAACCCGCCTAACCAACCCACAGGAGCAGCAATCCAAATGCCACGATAAGCTAATTCCGTACCAGACAATATGATAGCTGTAGGAACCTGCAAAAGACACAGGGAACCGACTGAAGCAATCATTGGAACGAATGATTTTCCATATCCCAACAACAAACCATTCAATATCTGCATAGCTGCAAAAATCAAGTAAAACACAGATACCGTCCGTAAGTAACCATTCCCAATCTGTACAACATTCGGATCACGATTAAACAGGGATATAAAGACAGAAGGAAACAGACATATTACAACAGAAATAAGAATGGAAATACCCACTCCCATAACCAAAGCTGATTTTCCACCTTTGATTACCCTGTCAAATTTCTTTGCTCCATAATTTTGAGCGGTAAAGTTTGTCATAGCGTGTCCCAAATTCAAGGCTGGCATTTCTGCAAAAGAATCTACCTTAGAAGCCGCAGTATACGCCGCCATACAATCAGTTCCAAAACCGTTAATTAAAAACTGTATGGACATAAACCCAACGCTCACAAATACTTGTTGTAACATTGCAGGCGTACCAATTACTAAACTTTTTTTCAATTCATGGCGATCAAGCTGCAAATTCCAGAAGCGAATGAATAATTCCGGGTAACGCCATTGCATATAAAACATACAAGTTAAAAATGAAAAAGTCTGTGCTATTACTGTTGCAATTGCCGCTCCGGCAACTCCCCATTTTAATGTAGTGATAAAGAAAATATCCAATACGATATTGATCAGTGTTGCTGCAATCAAAATGTAAGTCGGTGTCTTAGAATCTCCCACGCCTCTTAAAATATTCGTCAAAGAATTATATGCAAATGTAGGAATCACACCAATGAATACGATTTTCAAGTAACTATTGGCGATTGTCAGCAGATTCTCAGGAAGCCGAAACAATACCAATATCTGATAAGATGAACATACTCCGGCAACCGCTATCAAAATAGAAAGTACTATTGAAAACAGGAAACCCGTATCAATTACTTTCTTTATCTGCTGCATATTTTTGGCTCCAAAATAACGGGAAATCAAAACACTTGCCCCCAAAGATATGCCACTTGAGAGTGAAATCAGCAAAAAATTAATCTGATAGCTGAATCCTACTGCTGCAAGGCTCTCTTTTCCTAAAAAATTTCCGACAATTACGCTGTCGGCTACGTTATAAAGCTGCTGAAATAAGTTCCCTACTAATATAGGCAGAGAAAAATATAAAATAGTTTTCAGCTCGCTGCCTTGTGTTAAATCTTTCATTAGCATCCTCCATTATTGTTTCATTATAAATTGTCATATTTTTGTAATATTCGCTTTCGTTGTATAAGCAGGCAATCCATTTCCTCTGGTATCATTTCCCCTCCTCACGTTTTTTCTGGAGATAACGTTCTATCCTCATAAGTGCCTCCTTTAATTCATCAATGGAATACGCATAGGAAATGCGGATAAACCCTTCACCCGATTCACCAAAAGCACTTCCCGGAACAACAGCTACCTTTTCCTGCTCCAATAAATCCATAGCAAATTCTTCGCTGGACATTCCAAACTCACGAATATCAGGGAACATATAGAAAGCGCCTTCCGGTTCAAAACATGGAAGCCCTAAACGGTTCAACTCGTGATACAAATACCGTCGGCGCTGATTATAAGATTCTCTCATATGCGCCGCATCCTGTTCGCCATTTTTCATTGCTTCGATTGCTGCATATTGACTTACTGTCGGCGCACACATGATTGCATATTGGTGTACCTTTGTCATCTGCTCCATAATTTCTTTATGCGCAAACACGTATCCCAAACGCCATCCTGTCATTGCAAAACTTTTTGAAAAACCATTTATCAGAATTGTCCTGTCTTTCATTCCCGGAAGGCTGGCAATGCTTATGTGTTCTTTCCCATAAGTAAGCTCGCTGTATATTTCATCAGAAATTACCAGCAAATTATGCTTTTTAATTACTTCTGCCAATTCCAACAGATTACTCTTTTCCATGATCGCCCCAGTCGGATTGTTGGGATACGACAGAATAAGAACTTTACTGCGCTGAGTAATAACATCTTCAAGCTGTTTCCCGGTTAAACGAAACTGATTCTCTGCCTTTAATTCAATCGGTACTGGAATTCCGTCTGCCATCACAATGCATGGCAAATATGAAACAAAGCTGGGTTCAATATACAGTATCTCATCACCCGGATTGATAATCGTCCGCAGGGCTATGTCAATCGCCTCGCTGCCGCCGACTGTAACCAGAATTTCATTATTTGGATTGTATGCCAGTCCAATCCGCCCTTCTGTATAATTGCATATTTCCTCTCGAAGATTGTATAAACCACTGTTTGCAGTATAAAAAGTTTTGCCTGACTGCATGGCTCGGACTCCTGCCTCACGGATATGATATGGTGTCGCAAAATCCGGTTCCCCTACTCCAAGAGATATAACACCGGGAATTTCATTAGCAACATCAAAGAATTTTCGGATTCCCGATGGTTTCAGTTGTAATACTTTTTGGGATAACAATTCCTTCATGGTGTCACCACCATTCTTTCATCCGGTCTACCCATGTCAAAATCTACACCCAGCTCTTTATATTTTGTTAAAGTAAAGTGAGTTGTTGTGCTTTGTACTTCCTCAATGGACGCCAATTTGCCAGACACAAAAAGAGAAATCTCTTTTAAGTTCTTTCCCCTTACCATTACAAGGAAATCATAAGCTCCTGACATCAGGTAAAGCGTAACTACCTGTGGAAACTCTTTAATCTTCTCTGCCAGCTTTTGATAACCATCTCCACCCTGTGGAGTTACTCGCAGTTCCACAAATGCCGTGACATCTTCATAACCGACTTTATCCCATTCAATTAGGGTATGATAGCCACAAATGATATGTGTACTTTCCAAGTCCGCAATTTTCATATGTACTTTTTCTTCTGATACACCCAGCATGATTGCAATCTCCTGATTGGTAAGCCTGCTGTTATTTTCTAGCACTTTTAAAATCTGTTCTGATAAACTATTTTCCATACATTTCTCCTCCAAAAACATACAATATAATCAATTTAAACATTACTATTGACTTTGTGTGTTTTCAACCATAAAATTGTATGCAAGACAATATTGTGAGGTGAACCTATATGCCCGTTAATTCATTTGAAAACTATCCAATGAACTGGAAACCTGATAAGGAATTGCTAAAATTTCCTGTCTATATTTCTTTGGCTGAGCTTTTAGAACAGGATATTATGAGTGGCAGACTTCCGGCTAATACGCAGCTTCCCCCTCAACGGGAACTGGCTGATTTTTTAGACGTAAATTTAAGTACCATTACCCGTGCCTTCAAACGCTGTGAAACAAAGGGCCTGATTTATGCCATAATTGGAAAAGGAACCTTCGTTTCTCCAAACGCTGCCCTGCCTGTTCTGGACATTCCGGAAAATCATCCATATATTGAACTCGGCCCTATCAGACCCTATTATCAATTTAATGCTGATGTTGCAGATGCCGCCCGTAGAATTTTACAGGGTACATATTCCGATAAACTGTTTGAATTTGAACTTACTTCAGGAAATAACCGTCATCGAAAGATTGCTGCAACATGGCTGGCAGAATTTCAGATAACTACTTCTGACGACCATATCATTCTGGCTTCCGGTACGCAGAACGCTCTTGCTATTGCACTGTTATCTTTGTTCAAAGCAGGTGATAAGATTATTACTGATGTTTACACCTATTCAAATTTTATCAGTTTGGCAAATCAGTTAGGTATCCAGCTTATTTCTGCTGCCGCAGACCATGAAGGGATGCTTCCAGAAGATCTGGAAAAGCAATGTAAACTGATGGATATAAAGGGTATCTATCTAATGCCGTCATATCATAATCCTACAAGTATTACAATGTCATCCCGGCGCAGACAAGAAATAAGCCGTGTTATAAAAGAACAGGACATAACGCTGATAGAAGATGACACCTACGGGTTTATGACAAAAGATAAATTGCCCCCGCTTGCAACCTTGATTCCTGAAAATACAATCTATGTGCATGGTCTGTCCAAATCTCTCTCTGCAGGACTAAGGATTGCCTATGTGGTGGTTCCTGACAAATACCAAAAGCTGTTTTATGCCACAGCCAACAATATTACACTGAAAATTCCCTTACTGAATGCCGAAATTGCAAGCGAACTGATTGCAAGTGGAACCGCTAAAGAAATCATAAAAAAGAAATGTATGCTTTCAGAGGAACGAAATCGGCTATATGCAAAATATTTCCCGGAATATATCTCTGAAAATCCTTATGGTTTTTTTCAATGGCTTCCTTTACCAGATGGCACTGACGGATATCATTTTGAAGTACAGGCAGGAAAACTTGGAGTAAAGGTATTGTGTTCAGACCGCTTTGCAGTAGGGGATACATCGAATTTTTCTGCAATCCGCATAGCCACCTGCTCTCCGTGGACAATGGGAGAACTGGAAACAGGCTTAAAAATTATTCGTCAAATCATAGAAGATAATCAGATGCTTATCTGGCGGGAAGATTTTATCATATGATATTTTTAGAATTTAAGGCTTTTTATCACATCCCCGACTGCAAATGTTGATATGTTTGTGAGGATATGTACCATGCCCGGCTGCTCCATTTCCGACCTGCTTGTATACAAGCCACGATAAAAGAACAATGCCACACATAGAGCATTGTCCTTTCTTCCCACTAATATGTCATTTTTACTGTATTCCGAAAATCGGAACTCTTGAAGTTTATATTTTTTATTTTTTAATTTCCGAAAATCGGAATTCTTGAAGTCAGATTTTTGAACTTCTGGACTTCCGAAAACCGGAATGTAACAATACTGATATCAACTATACTGAGTATAGTCATACTGAATCAATCATATCAATCCTATCCTAAATCCTTCCCTTGCATCATGGAAATGTGCATAACAGGCTATGGAGCTATGGATAACTCTGTTCACAGCACATGGAAAAGCAAAATGCAGCTTTCCCACATCCTGCAAACAGAGTTACCCACAACTCCATATACAGCCAGTTATACGACATTTCCACAATGCCTGCTATGGCGGAATCCCACTCATCCCTGTCTATCTTACATAAAAGATATTTCCTATACCTGTGAACCGCCTACAAAGTTTTTGACATAAATAATATTCGGCTTTCCCAACCCCTGCCTTACGCTCTCAATCAAGCCTATCC
>CAJUFL010000101.1 GCA_910585605.1 uncultured Lachnospiraceae bacterium
AAAAAACGTGTGCCATTCCCGACCAGAAAGAAACCCATTGTCAAAGATTATTCAAAGAAAAATCTCATTGACACCACCGAGGATAAGTTTGCACAAAGCCCCGGCTTGAAACATTGGGCAGATATTCAAAATCTTAAAATAGCCGCCGCAAGCTACAGTCAGACAGGCTCTATTGCAGAGCTTGAAAAGCAGATTGCAGCCAAGTCCACACTGGCAAAAACAGCCCGTGAAAGCCTTGTGGAAACCGAGCGCCAGCTAAAGGATTTAGGGCAGGTTTTGAAATATGCGGAGCAGTACAAAACCAACCATATCTATCAAGTGCGCTACCAAAAATCCAAGGACAAAGATGCTTATCTGCGCCGCCATGAAACCGAACTTATCCTCCATGACGGTGCGCAAAATATACTGAAACGACTGGGCATCAATCCGAAGGAGATTAATGTTGAAAAACTCCGCAGCGATTACAATACACTCTATTCCAAAAAGCAGACATTACTGAAAACCTATAAGTCTGCCGAGAAAGAAGCCGCTGACCTGAACCGGAAACTGGATAACCTTAACCAATATCTTGACCTCAATCCAGAACAGCAAGTTACCGACAAAAGGATTGACAAAAATACGCAATCCCTCTAAATTCGACATAAAAAAAGGTGTATCGTTTAGAAGCTCTCACTTCATCACGATACACCTTTTATTGTGGGGCAATACGCCGATACGTTTCTTTGTACACTTTCGTACTTTCTTATGTCCTTTTATCATAATACTCTCCATTTGCATAACAAAACTATTGACATATTCCCATATCAATCAACAGTTTTTCCACTACTGTTTCTTCCCATATATTTAAAGGCATACTGCAATCACTCTTTTAATGATACGCAGTACGCCTTTTAAAATATAGGCTTTTCTTTTACTGTCTTTAATCACGTCAGGTTGTCACAGAAATTTCTTAAATGCTGTCATCTTTATACCTTTACATCAAATCCGTTCAGGACTTCCATGCCAACGATACCGTTTACGTCATCCCCAAAGAATATTGCCTGCTTGCCTTATTCCTTTTTATCGCTTCCCGCATTCCCATCGTTGTTAAAGAAGCGATCCACTTCCTTCTTGATTAATTCTGGTGAAAGTGATTTAGACAAGTATCCCTGTGGCTTATGTTGTATCACTTTTTTGACACTTTCCCTATCTACCCTGCTGGTCAAAAAAATAATTGGAATATTCGCAAATTCCTTCTCAGAACGAATCATTTCCAAAATTTGATCTCCACTGCACACGGGCATCTCATAATCCAATAAAACCAAATCCGGTCTACTTAATGTAATACTTCTGATAGCAGATAATCCTGATGTTGCCGTCATCACCTCATAGTCCTTTTCTAACAGCTGCTGCAGCAACTTCAACATAAATTCCGAATCATCAACCAAAAGCACCTTTTTCTTTTCGCTTGCCGCAGCTCTTTCTGCCTTGTTCTGACTCAGGTACTTCTCAACCTTATTCATAGCATTTTCTATAATGATAGAAGCCCCGCTCTCGCCCTCAAATGTATCCGATGTCATCATACAGTATGCAAAATATCCCTTTCCAGTATCAAACAACAGGCTGCACTGCGGTTTATTTTTCTCAAATATCCTGTGAAACTGTTCATAATTCAGCAGTTGTTCTTCCTTTACCTCAACATCCGCCAAAGACGGAAAATGCTCCTTGATGTATTCTATCAGCTGTCGTGCCGTATATCTTGCCGCATTCATCATCATAGCATCTATAGCCTTGGCTTTTGCGTCTATTACGCCGCCAATGGTACTGACAATTAATTGTTCTTCAAAAATAAGAAAGAACTCCCATCTCTTTTTTTCTGCAGTTTCATAAATCAGGCGGTAATAAATTCCGTTCCCGAATTTCTCACCACCATAACAATTGCTAATCTGTTGAGCATTTAGCAGAAACATATTATGTAATTGGCTGACGATTACCTGTCCCAACACTGCTTGTTCTTCCTCTGGCAGAAGTCTTTCCCATCGTTCCGGAACCGTTCCACTTACGATAGCCTGATCTTCTACCAAAGCATGCCCGACCAGCCACCCTGCACATACACCTAGAAAATGCTCAATCGCATTCTCCGAATAGTCCATCTGCTCCAATTCCCTTCCAAGTGCCGGCAGCGTTGTTTCGCGAAAATTTCTGTGCAGGCGTGCATGCGTTGCAAGCCCTATATAGCCAATAGATGCCATATACTCTTCCTCATCTTGGAAATGCTTAAGGGCATGATCCTTAAAATATTTCACTGCTTCCTGACAAACCCACTGGCTTTTCTCCTCCTGTTGTCTAAAATCAAACAATCTGCCAAGAATCCTGAACAGCTTTTTATGCTCTTTGTCAATAACCTCCACTCCGATTTCATATCGCTTGTTCCAAACCAGCTTATCTCCCATATTCTATCCTCCACTTTATTTTAGTAAATAATTTATTCTATTTCACATATTTTTAAGCAAATAAATAGAAACCTTTTTTAATTATATCATAAAACAACATCTTTACCCCCCCCATTTTTCGCATATTCATCCCTTTTTTTCGCAAAAGGATTATTGTATCACACCTTTACGATAAACGCATGAATAAACATTTTTTAACAATGAAGCAAAACCAGAGTAAGTATGCAGAAATATTTTTGAAATTGCGTTAGCGTGTCACACCACCATAAAAAAGCAATTTACATTTTCTCAAAAATAGTGTATAATTATTTCTTTAGACAGCATTCGTGCCAACACCAATATCTGAAAAAGGATATCAGTAGTAGATCAGAAAAACCTGCTAACACTAAGAATGCTTTAAATCTGGAGGCAGCAAACCCATATGAAACTTGTAATCTGTGACGACAACCTAAAAGACCTGAACGAATTAGAAGGTCTGCTTATTAAATATGGAAATCACCGATCTGATATTTGTCTTGAATTAGAAAAATTTTCTGACGTCTCCACACTATTGCAAAAATTACAGCATAATGAAACGGCAGATATTTATATCTTAGATATTATCATGTCACAAATAACAGGAATCGACCTTGGATATGAAATCAGAAAAAACAATGCCCTAAGTATAATTATCTATATTAGTACATCCGACGCTTTTGCTATGGATGCCTATAATATCCACGCCCTAAGATATTTGCTAAAGCCAATTAAAGAAAATAATCTTTTTGAGGCACTGGATTACACTCTATCCCACATAGATGCTAGAAATGACTCCGTCTATGTGGTAAAAACAAATGCAGGGCTAGAATCTATTTTGTATTCTCAAATCGAATATATAGAAAATTTTTCCCGCAAACTGAAAATCCATCTGAGAAACGGGGAAATAGTAACAAGCATTTATATTCGGGAATCTTTTGAAAAGGAGATAGAAGAACTTATAAATTCCAAAAAATTTGTCTATGTTCATAAGTCATTCCTAATAAACATGAACTATGTAAGAACAGTGCTTCAACATACAGTAGTAATGGACAGCGGCATAAGCATTCCCATCAGCAAAAAAAAATATTCGGAAGTAAAAAAAGAATATCTTTTGTACATCTCAAATAATATACATAAGGAGACATAATGAATTATTTAACAGCTTTTTCTTATATCATAAGCCATATTTTTCTGATATTATTTTTTTATCTGTTTATGATACACCGCTACTCGCAAGTCGCTACCATCCTGATTTACTTCCTACTATTTTCAGTTTTATGCATACTGGATTTCTCCAAGTTAATCCTATTCCCTGACAGCGCCCTATGCTACGTTGTTTCAACCATACTTCAAATCATTGCAACCCAGACATCAGCTTTTTTTACTGCCAGAAGGCAAAACTACCAGACTTTGTTTATAGGACTTAGCGCATCCAGTTATGTAATAGCGGGAGCTGTCTCATCGGCAATCATAAAAATATATACTGGCAACTCTATTTGGGCTATAATAGGAAGCATTGCCGTACACTTTGTAATCCTAGTGTTTTTATCTTTCACAATTAGAAAACCTTGTTTAAGATTTCAGGAAAAAGGCTATGAAAAGGGTTGGTGGAAGATGTGTTTGATTCCTATATTTTTTTACTGTAGCGTTTCCTTTATTGCATTTTTCCCCCACACACTTTATGACAATCCAGATAATATCATAGGTACTGTATTTATTATCATAACTATGTTTGCATCCTATATCATCGTACTCAGTTATATAGAAAGCGAAGCAAAAAGAATTGCAGGCTACTGGGAAAATAAACTTCAAGAATCCTATATTCGGGGACTAGAAAATCGGCATTATCTTGTGGCGCAGGCAGAGCAGAACCTTAAAATATTACATCATGATATACGACATTATTCCAATATTATTGATTCCTTGCTAGAACAAAAAAGATATGAAGAAATTAAAGGAATAAATGAACAAATCAGCCATATGGCGGACGAAAATAAAGTAAAGGAATACTGTAGTAACCTCATTGTCAATACTATTCTCTCAAACATGATGAACAAAGCCCTCTCGCTTGATATCAAAGTAGACCTTAACGCCAAGATACCAAAAGAAATACCAGTAAATGATTATGAGCTTGCTATTGTTATCGCAAATTTATTTGAAAATGCCATCCAGTGCGTAAAACCTTTTGAAAAGGAAAAAAGATATATAGAAATAGAAATCAATTGCATGAACAATCAATTATTCATCCAGACAAAAAATGAATACGAAGGGGAAATCATTCTGGATTCCACCACAAAACTTCCAAAAAGCAAAAAGAATGGGAACCACGGGTGGGGAATGCAGAGCATATTGTCCTTCTCCAAAAAAATTAGCGGCACCGTAGGTTGTTATTTGGATAACGGCATTTTTCATATTATGCTATATGCCAAATTTTAAAACCTTTGGTTATATTAAAATTGTCCTAAAACAAGTACCAAAAAACAGGCTTCTCGCCCACATTTTAAGTGGGAGAGAATCCTGTTTCTGTTACATTTTACTCCGCCTCAATCATTTCAAATTGTTCAAATTCTTCATCGGTCATGTTCTGCAACTTTCCTATTGTCCTATGGGACAATTCCTCCATATCCGAATCATCAAGGTATGGTAGGGCTCTTTCAATATCCTCTATGACCTCGCTCCTGCTCTCTCCTGCAAATATACAGATTAAATTTACTTCTTCCACAGTAAAATTATGATTCATATCCTTACATCTCCCTCTGATTATTTTTTATGTTTTCCTGTGCTTCATGGTCTTTTCCCTGACCGGAAACAAGCGCTTTTTTCTCTGCAAGGCGGGCTTTTAAGGAAGTCCTTGCCGCAGGACACTCCTGCCCTTTTTTGTTTTCTTCCTTCCTCGCTTTCTCCCCTGCACCGTTATTCAGCACATTATCGACCATGTTATAATTCTGTTCTTCCATTTCCTCAATCTTTGCAAGGGGCTTGTATTCTGCCAGCTTTTCAAGCAGCTCCATAGCCCTCTTTCTTTCCTCCGGCTCTGTCCCGTCCGCAGCTATCTCCGCAAGCCATAGTGCAATATCATGTGTATCCCTCTGCTTTAAGGCATCTGCAAGCTCTGATACATTCTCCGTCATGTTCTGGCTGTTGTCATGGTAAAGGGCGGCATCATAATCATATGTAAAGCGGTCAAGTTCCACTGCAAGCTGTTCTGGTGGTGTCAGACCGGGCATTCGCTTTTCCCATACTTTTGCTTCAAATTCCTCGCCCATATGTCCGTCTATCTCCATTTCCGGCAGTTTCGCCACAAGCTCCGCAATCACTTCCATCGCCTGCGGACTGTCTTTTATGTCAGGGATATACTCCAAAATATCAAGATCAATCCTTTTCCCTAATAAAATGTCAATCCCCACATCTTCAAAAGCCTCCGTTCCCGGTGTATGGATATTGATGCCGATAGCAGGGATACCGTTCATGCGATCCGGCGGTATCTGCTTCCAGATTGCTATAGCTTCCTCCACAGTAGGGATATTCTCATAAAACTCGCCCATAGTGTGAAATTCGCCGCACTCCGCAACGGTCAGCGTCACTTCCGGTTCTGCCTGTTCCGGGAATAAAGTTTCCCGCAGACCTTTGTATGCAAAGTTTTCCCCGTCAAATATGGTGATCTGGTCAGTTTCCTCATTAAACTCCAAGGAGAAGTCCAGCCTGTCCCCCTGCTCAATAGAAGCATGGTCTGCCGCTTCTATCCTCTCTCCGTATTTCCCCATTTCCACAAAAGGCTTGTCACATTCTGCATACGCTTTACACAGCCCCTCCGCATCAAGCCCGCTGGTATTCTTAAACCACCGTTCCTCGTCATTCATGCGGATATTAAAAATACTGACTGGCTCTTTCTCCCTTGCTTCACGCACTCCCTCCAGATAGTCCTCCACCTGCGGAAGATACGTTTCAAGGCTTCCCGTCCTCTGTGCTGTAATCGGGTTAATATCCACTTTTACCCCGCCGATGTGAAGCCCGTCCCCATTAAACGTATCAAACAGCACATCTTCACGCTCATTCGTGGAAAGTTCCACTGCCACATCAAGGTCAGAGCCTTCACGCTCCAAGCCCCGGCACCGGCTCCCGACTACTGCCACATCCACAATCTCCGCATCAATGCCATGTTCATCTAATTGTGCCTGCACATGACATTTTACAGTTTCCTCAATCTCTGCCGGGTTCATTTCGCTGATTTCATGGAACAGCTCGTTTG
>CAJUFL010000102.1 GCA_910585605.1 uncultured Lachnospiraceae bacterium
CCCACCAACCCCTCATGTTGAAAGCGTCCCCCTTACTAAGATAAACAAGAATTTTAAAGTAAATGATTTGGAAGGGGAAAGGATATGATAAATATAGTGCTTCATGAACCGGAAATGCCGGCGAATACAGGGAATATTGGAAGAACCTGCGTGGCGACAGGTGCCAGGCTTCATTTAATTGAGCCATTGGGCTTCCGTATCAATGATAAAATGATTAAACGTGCAGGGATGGATTACTGGGATAAATTGGATGTAACCACCTATATAAGCTATGAGGATTTTCTGGAAAGGAATCCAGGGGCGAAAATTTATATGGCAACGACCAAATCAAAACAGACCTATACAGATGTACATTACGAGGACGATTGTTATATTATGTTTGGGAAAGAGAGTGCCGGAATACCGGAGGAGATTTTGCTGGAGAACAAGGATACCTGTGTAAGGATACCGATGTTAGATGATATCCGCTCTCTTAATTTATCAAATTCTGTGGCAATCGTGTTATATGAGGCATTAAGACAGAATGAATTTAAAAACTTCGAGATGGAAGGACAGCTTCACAGGTATGAGTGGTAATGCATGTATTAAAAGTGGTTTAGAAAATGGGTAAATATTCGAAGCCACTTTTATTTTTTTTGTCCATGTGATAAGATAGGATTGTATATTTAGTGGATAAAAAGTAACAATATATAAAGTTAGGAAGTATTATGAATAAGCGGACATTAAGAGTATTGGAATATTATAAAATTATAGAGCAGTTGACGGGTTTTGCTACCTGCCCAGCCGGCAAGCGCATGTGTGAAAAGTTAAAGCCCTCAACGGATATGATGGTGATTCAGAAGAATCAGGAAGAGACAAGAGATGCACTTGCAAGGGTATATCAGCAGGGCGGAGTTTCCTTTTCAGGAGTTTATCCAGTTGGGGAAGCCATGAAACGTGCAGCGGTAGGTGCGGCACTTTCCATCAGTGAATTACTGGATGTGGCTAAGCTTCTTAAGGTGGCAGAGAATGCCAGACAATATGGGGAGCAGATGCAGGATAAGGATAATTTAGGAGTAAATGCAAGACAGGATTCCCTGACAGGGTATTTTGAGAGCCTGATGCCTTTAGAGCATTTGTCCAGAGAGATTAACCGATGCATTATATCGGAGGATGAGATAGCGGATGATGCATCTTCGGCACTTAAGGATATCCGGCGGAATATGAAGGCAGTCAACGGAAAAGTACATGATGTATTAAATGGCATTGTTGCAAAGCAGACTAACCAGAGTATGCTGCAAGATTCCATTGTTACCATGAGAAACGGAAGATACTGCATCCCAGTAAAATCGGAATATAAGGGGCAGTTTCCTGGCATGGTGCATGATCAGTCGTCTACCGGTTCTACCTTTTTTATTGAGCCTATGGCAGTCGTGAATCTCAATAATGAATTAAAGGAATTAGCAGCCAGGGAAGCGATGGAAATTGAAAAAATACTGGCGAATCTGAGCGAACAGGTAGCATTATCCAAAGAAAGCATTGAAGCAGATGTGGAGATTCTTACAAAGCTGGATTTTATTTTTGCAAAAGCGGCGTTTGCCAAGTCCTATAACGGAACGGAACCAGAATTTAATGATAAAGGGATCGTGGTAATCAAACAAGGAAGACATCCGCTTTTGGAAAAGCATACAGTTGTGCCGATAGATATCCGGCTGGGTGAAGATTTTACAATGCTGATTATTACCGGTCCCAACACCGGAGGTAAGACAGTTTCTTTGAAAAGTCTTGGCTTGTTTACATTGATGGGTCAGGCGGGGCTGCATATTCCGGCATTTCAGGGATCTAAACTTTCAGTGTTTCGGGATGTGTTTGCAGATATCGGGGATGAACAGAGTATCGAGCAGAGCCTTAGTACATTTTCTTCCCATATGTCCAATATCGTATATATTATGAAGCATGCGGATCAGGATACTCTGGTATTGTTTGATGAGTTAGGGGGAGGAACCGATCCGGTGGAGGGTTCTGCCCTGGCAATTGCGATTTTAAATGATCTGCATAACCGGAATATACGGTGTATGGCGACAACGCATTATAGTGAGCTGAAAACCTTTGCCATGACAACGGAAGGGATTGAAAATGCCTGCTGTGAGTTTGACGTGGATACGTTAAGTCCGACCTATCATTTATTGATAGGGATACCCGGCAAATCCAATGCCTTTGCGATTGCAAAGAAATTAGGTCTGGATGACCATGTGATTGACAGTGCAAAATCCCAGATAGATCATGATGCGCTGGATATGGAGACGATTCTGTCAGATTTGGAAAATTCCAAGCGTACGATCGAACAGGAACAGGCAGAGATTGCTGCCAATAAAGAGGAGATACAGAAATTAAAGGAGCGTCTGGCATCCAAGAATGCACATATTGAACAGCGTAAACAGGATATCCTGCGTAATGCAAGAGAAGAAGCGAGGGAGATCTTAGAGGAGGCAAAAACTTTTGCGGATGCGTCTATCCGGAAATATAATAACTGGGAGAAAAAGCCGCAGACTGCCAGTAACAAAGAGATGGAAAAAGGGCGTGACGAAATCCGTGCCAGACTGAATGCGGTAAACGGCAAGCTGGAGTATAAAGCACCAAACAGGAAATCCAAGCATAAACCCACAGATTTCAGGCTGGGGGATACGGTTCACGTAATCAGCTTAAATCTGGATGGTACAGTGAGATCCCTGCCGAATCAAAAGGGTGAAATTACGGTGCAGATGGGAATTTTGCAGAGCACAGTGAAGATTAGTGATGTAGAAATCGTCAAAGAAGAAAAGAAGCAGTCCAAACAGCAAAAGACAGCACAATACAGGGCATCTGTAAATAAGTCAAAGACCATAAAGCCGGAGATTAATCTGCTTGGGATGACAGTAGACGAGGCGGTGATGGAACTGGATAAATATCTGGACGACGCTTGTCTGTCACATTTAAATCAGGTGCGGGTTGTCCACGGAAAAGGAACCGGGGCACTGCGAAAGGGTATTCACGAATATCTGAAGCGTCAGTCATATGTCAAATCCTTCCGGCTGGGAGAGTTTGGAGAAGGTGATGCGGGTGTGACGATCGTGGAACTATAGTCAAATGTCCCGTAGCAGAACAACAGGGCAGGCCCTGGTTTCTCTTTAGCAAGTCCGCCCAAGGGAAGGGGATTAGGTCTGTGCTCTGTTTTGGTCGTTGCTAAACGGATATCTACCGGATATTCAGCAGCTTCGCGGCCGCCGCCAAATGGATATGCGAGTATATCCACTTGGTTTATTCCTTCATGGGAATAAACGGCACAGCATTATAAGGTAATTCGGAAAAGAATAAATAACACAGATGATTCAGACAGAACGGGAGGCAGGAATGGATAAAAAGAAAATATTGATTGTAGATGATGATGAAAATATCGCAGAGCTTATTTCTTTATATCTGGTAAAGGAATGTTTTGATACGGAGATTGCAGCAAATGGAGAAGAGGCACTGGAAAAATTTAAGACATACCAGCCTCAGTTGATTTTGCTGGATATTATGCTGCCCGGTATGGATGGTTATGATGTGTGCCGGGAAATCCGCAAAAACAGTGATGTACCGATCATCATGCTCTCAGCAAAGGGCGAGGTGTTTGATAAGGTGCTGGGGCTTAAGATAGGTGCGGATGATTATATGGTGAAACCCTTTGATTCCAATGAATTAGTGGCACGGGTGCAGGCTATTTTACGGCGTGTGAAGCAAAAAGATGAAGAAGAGAAGGCTGTTTCGGAAAAGGAGCAGGGAGAATGTGTGGAATATGACGGGCTGACGGTGAATCTTACCGGATATTCTGTTATTTATAATGGTGCTATGGTGGAAATGCCGCCCAAGGAACTGGAACTGTTATATTTTC
Organism: uncultured Lachnospiraceae bacterium; assembly: GCA_910585605.1. GTDB lineage: Bacteria > Bacillota > Clostridia > Lachnospirales > Lachnospiraceae > CAG-590. The sequence goes on from CAJUFL010000102.1 coordinate 3,890, forward strand.
TTGCCAGCAGTCCCAACCAGGTATTTACGAGAGAACAGCTTTTAGATAAGATTTGGGGCTATGATTATATAGGCGATACGAGAACGGTTGACGTACATGTAAAGCGTATCAGGGAAAAGATAAAAGACGGAAGCAACTGGTCAATTGCAACAGTTTGGGGGATCGGATATAAATTTAAGGTGTGATCATTGGGGTGAGGCAGATTGAAACGTACATTTTTTGATAACATTATCATTGTTATTATAGCATTGCTGATAGGCTTGTTTATTATTCTGGCGAGCTATACAACTTATGCAACGCAGGGTGCTTTGGTTGCGGAAAAACAAAATAACCTGATAAATGAAGCGACTTATTTATCGGAACAGACGATATCTTCTTATATCCAGGGGATAACTTCCTTGGAATATCTACAGATCAGGTTCAACAAATTTGAGGATTCCATTAAAACGAGTGTATGGTATTTTGCAGCTGACGGGAATCTGATCGCAGCATCCAATCCGGACAGGCTTAATAATCTTCCAAAGAATATAAAGAATTTGGAAGAGGATATTAATTTGAACAAAGGTTTTACCCGTACAGGGAATTTTTATGATATCTTTGACGGGACAATGATTAGTATCGGAATTCCAATTTTGGCGGAAGAGGAATTGAAGGGATATTTGATTTTACATACTTCTATGTCAGAACTGGATGAATTGCAGGATGATATGTTAAGTATTATGTACATGCCGTTTTTGGTTATGATTCTGGTAGTGGGAATTGTTCTGGCATACCTGTCGGGAACGGTACTTCGTCCGATTGGAAAGATTAACAGAACCGCAAAAGAATATGCAAAGGGGAATTTTGAGGTCCGGACCGGAGTAAAAAGAAAGGATGAAATAGGTGAGCTTTCGGATTCTCTGGAATATATGGCAAGCGAGCTGAGTAAATTAGATGAGTACCGTAAAAATTTTATCGCTAATATTTCCCACGATTTCCGCTCGCCGTTAACGTCCATTAAGGGTTATCTTGAGGCGATGCTGGATGGGACCATACCAGTAGAGAAATACAACCGTTATCTGAATATCGTGTTAAATGAATCAAAACGGCTGACGAAGCTTACAGCAGGCTTACTGGAATTAAATGATTTTGATACTTATGGACCAATTTTAAAACGGCAGAGCTTTGATATTGTGGATGTGATACGGGAAACCAGAAATACAGTAGAGGGTATTTGTGAAGAGAAGAACATAGATTTCCGGTTGAAATGTCCAGCGGAAGATACCATAGTATATGCGGATAAAATGAAGATTGGTCAGGTGGTGTATAATCTGATAGATAATGCGATTAAATTCAGTCCGGAAAATGGAAGAATCACAGTCACAGTATATGAAAAAAACGGAAAACTGTTTGTATCGGTAAAGGATGAAGGTCCCGGAATTGAAAAGGATAAGCAGAATAAAGTATGGGATCGTTTTTATAAAACAGATTCATCCAGAGGTAAGGATAAACAGGGAACCGGGCTTGGACTGTCCATCACCAGAGAGATTGTGAAAGCACATAATGAAAATATCAATTTGATAAGCACGGAAGGAGCAGGCAGTGAATTTGTGTTTACCATGACAAAAGAAAGCAACCGGGAAGGCGGGCAAATCGGATAATTTGCCGCAATATGGTTATAACAATCCGGAATACACAGACATAAGTATACAAAAGTATTCTGAGAAAAGATAGAAAAGGAGAGAGCGGAGCATTCCGCCAGAAAGGTATGAGATTTATTAAAGAATTACGAGAAGGAGATATGATTTCCTCTATCTATTTATGCAAGGAAAAGAGAACTTTACAGACAAAAGCAGGTAAAAATTATTATTCCATGCAGCTGCATGACAAGACAGGATATGTAGACGGCAAAGTGTGGGATTTATCCAGCGGCATTGAATACTTTGAGTCTATGGATTATATCCAGGTAGACGCACAGGTAACCAGTTTTCAGGGAGCATTGCAGTTAAATGTCCGCCGCGTCAGAAAAGCGGCAGAAGGAGAATATGACCCCGCAGATTATATGCCGTGTTCTAAGAGAAATACTGATGAGATGTATGATGAACTGGTCACAATGATACATACAGTGAAGGAACCGCATTTATTAAAACTTTTGCAGATGGTATTTACCGAGGATACGGATTTTATCAAGGCGTTTAAGATGCACTCGGCAGCAAAGACGATGCATCACAATTTTGCGGGCGGTCTGTTGGAGCATAGCCTGTCTGTTGCCAGACTTTGTGAGTTCTATGCGAAAAGCTATCCGGTCATTAACCGGGATTTGATCATCACTGCGGCACTCTGCCATGACATTGGTAAAATGAGTGAGATTTCCTCTTTTCCGGAAAATGACTATACGGATGAAGGGCAGCTGATTGGGCATATTGTGACGGGTACGATTATGTTAGATGAGAAAATGAAGCAGATTGAAGGATTTCCCACAAAGCTTGCAAATGAATTAAAGCATTGTATTTTATCGCATCACGGGGAACTGGAATATGGTTCGCCAAAGAAGCCTGCTTTGGTGGAAGCGGTGGCACTGTCATTTGCAGATAATACGGATGCAAAATTGGAAGGCTTCATAGAGATGCTGGAGGACGGCAGTGATAAAGGAGAGGGATGGCTGGGGTATAGCCGCATGTTTGAAACGAATGTACGGGCAACCTCAAAATAAAATTCTTGTTTTTGTACTAGAGGACGCTTTCAACATGAGGGGTTGGAGGGGCTCGCTGTGGGGAAATACCCTGCTGTTCTCGTCCGTCCCCGCTTTCGCTCC
>CAJUFL010000103.1 GCA_910585605.1 uncultured Lachnospiraceae bacterium
TTACTCAATAATCGTAGCCACACGACCAGAACCTACTGTACGACCACCCTCACGGTATTTGAATAGCGTTTTTTGTGATATTTTCTATGCTTTTTATTGCAAAAAACAGCGTAAAATCGCTGTTTTTATGTGGTGTATTTTTATTTGCATGATTTCTTGGCACCGTTTTGGCACCAAAAATTTCCTATACCCTATAACCGCTTCTTCAGTACATCATAAAAACGCTCAACTTTACTTTGTTGGAAAGTCGCTTCTTCATATATTGGACGGAATTTTTGATATTCTTGGTCTACATCATTGCTTGCTGAAACATATTTGCGAATATCCGCAACTTTCTTCAAACGAGGCCAATATTGCAAAAAATCAGGCAACATTACATCTTCTTTCAGAAAAGTTGCAGTTGGCATATCTACCTGTGCTGCCATTCCAACTTCAAATGGCACCCACTGTGATAATCGTGTAATTGATGACATAACAACAATAATGTCTGAACATTTATTGAGACTATCTCGTATATGGTCTGTCAATTCTTTTCCATTCTGTGTCATAGATTCATCCAATACATCAAGATAATACGCAACATTACATGATTTTAATTCATTTGCAATCTGATTAGCCGTAAATGAATCCTCCTGTTTGTGAGATATAAATATTTTCACTCTTTTCACCTCTCCTCAAAAAATTTCTCTTATTCGCCAAAGCAAACTATCTTTTTAAACATTGGCAGTAATCCATGCCTCCAAAGAATCTTTTCGTTTAGACACTACCTGTATACCTAAGTTTGCAATTTCGGTACTTGTACTTTCTGTAATTTTTACCGCAACAACCGGTTTCCCTATATCAACAGCAAACCTTATCTCTTCAATAGCCATCCCTAAATTATTTGCCGGACGGTTAGAACATACTACCACATTTGCATATTTTATTTGTCTTTGAATTTGCGGATCAACATTATAGCGTCTATCGACACTATCAAATGGATCACTGCTTGGTACCGAGTAATCTCTAACCTTATACTTTGTTCGATCTAATAAAGCACTAAGTTCTGCATAATCACCATTATTCCACCGATGTGGTATAAAAACATTAATCATATCCTCATTCTCCTTTTCATTTTAAATTGTATTTTTGTTTACAAGTTTCCAATAATGTTGTCCTTGTGCCGTCAATTTACACGCTTTATGATGGATTGCGGCATAATACATATGTTCTTCTCCAACAGGAACTACCAAATTCAATTTTACAAATCTTTGCAAAATTTCGAAGATAGCTTGATGTTCCTTATTAACTTCTTTAATGTCCGCCTCGTGTTTATCTGGCTCATATGTCGGATCAAGCTGATATTCATCGTAAGGTGTGATAAAAAATTCTGTTATTCTACGCAATTCGGAAATTGGAATCGGTGGTGCATTTTTTCTTAACGAAACAAAACTACTAATATTTGCTTTAAACAACGGTCTCTGATCATCCCATGCACCAAGCGATCTGTCGATATAAGAATATATGCTACCAGGAGATACCTCACCCAACAAGTTCATTGCACCACCATATAATGCCTCTATCAACAACGATGTAAAAATACCATGTCCGTTTTCCTCTGTCGCATACTCTGATGCCCCACAAGCAGCAAGTATTGTTGTCCCTTGATGTAGTATTGAGAAATTGGGCATATCAATTGGATTGGCAATTGCCCCACTAAAGCAACTATCAAGAATAATAACTTTGTTTCGTGCCTTTGATTTCGATACAAAACTCATTATCTCATTAAGAGACACACCATCATCAGGACGTTTAATGTCACTTGTACATAAATATCCGCCAGCCGAATCAAAAGAACCATGCCCTGAATAATAAAACACCGCAATCTCTGATTCGCTTTCAAATAAATCTTCAATGGCATCTTTTAATTCGCTTCTTGTAATGTACGCAGCCTCGCTAGTTGCACACATAATCTTTACTTGAAAATTCAAAGTATTATCTCCGTTACGTTCCAATGCGGCTTTTATCGAATTCGCATCATTAACACATCCATGTAAGTCATCCACATACTCATAGCAATCTATCCCTACGCATAATGCTTTTTTCATATCGTTCTCCTCTACTTCTTTTTAGGTGGCTTTACTGGTGGCATTGGCGGTCTTGATGATGTTGGTGGTAAACTTAAACCTCTTCGCCTACTACCAATTTTATTTTGTTTGTTTCCATTCTTAGTGCCTTTTCTCTCGCTCATTGAATCCTCCTTAAAAATTATTTTCAAAATAGAAATCAGTTTTTTGATCTGCTTCTTTCTTAAAATTTTCATTATCTAAAAGAATTTCTTCTTTCATATTTTTATTTTCAATACCCGTATATTCATTTTTAAATGTATATAACAGTTCATTTATTTCTTCCTCTGTCAATTCGCCATTAGACACTTTTAACCAATTATACTCCATTTTATTATACAAATATTTCAAATCCTCCATAAATGAAGCAATCAATTTCAATCTTATGTTATATGGCAAATAAACTTTTATGGCATTCAAAACTTGAGAAATCGCTATTATAATTGACCATAACAATGAAAATTGTTGCCATATTGCCCAAGCAGCAATACTTGTAGATGACACTACCGCACTAAAAACATTTATTCTACGATTCCATTTATAAGAACTTTCCTCATATAAATCTAAATAAAATATCCATGCCTTTATTTGAACCATATATCGCCAGTACTTCTCTTGCATACTACATCCTCTTTCTCCCTTTGTTTTCAGTCTTTAAATGCTTAAATATCACTAACCATTATGTAACTCCTTAGCATAGGCATAAATCCGTTTCAAATAATTCTCATTGGCAGTCCTGTTATTATCATTTCCTACCAAACTCGAAAACCCCAAATAAGAATTAAACCCTAACATATATACAGCAATAGCCATTGCCATATCTTCTGTCTCTCTACCTGACATATCCGCGATATTTTTCAATTCCTGCAAAACAGTGTCATGCGGAATTTGAACCGTTCCATCCTGCTTTACCACCTTTTCAATTACATTTGGAAGAACCATACACATATTATAAAAAGCATTATCTTCCCTAGTTGTGATTGCATAAAACTGATCCAAACTTACTCGTCTTATTCTTTTATGGGATACACGCTTTCCGTCTACCGTAGTTTCCCACTTTATATTTTGTGACTTCTGGGCAATTGCTTCTACCAAAAAACAAGCGCAATCGTCATCACTTAATAACTGATTTTGCATCTTAATATATGTTTTACCTGCCGAAGCTGAATTCATTGTATTATGCTTATTCTTCATTTCAACATATACTGTATGAACCACATCTCCATCCGGCAACACGATTCCGTCCTCGTTTTGATAAATTACATCCCAACCGCCTTCTTTCCCATTCTCCGGTACTCTGCATTTATCTATATACTGAAATATCCTTTGATGAAAGTAGCCTATATCATTATTATTTGACTTGTCACGCTGACGAAATATTTCATTACCTACCATTTCTTCCCACGAAGTCTGATATACTGTTTTATCGAAAATCAGTTTGATAGGGTCAATGATATTTTTGTTAAAACGCTTCACATCATAGGATTCAAGTTTCTCACCATACTTTTCTATCGTTGCTCCTACATGCTTAATAAAATTTTCTTCCGATATAAAATCCAACGACCAACTCATTACGATTACATTGCCTCCCTGATTTTCTCTTTTTTTGCCAATATCTCAAGTGAACGATGTATTTCTGTTGCAATATCCCATGCCAAATTAACTGGCACTGCGTTTCCCACCTGTTTATACTGAGATGAAACATTTCCACAAAATTCCCATTCATCTGGAAAAGTCTGACACCTTGCATTTTCCCTTATCGTAAATGGTCTTGCCTCTAATGGGTGGCAACGCTCCGTCTGCTTTTGGGACGGCGATGTTAATACAGTTAATGACGGCTCATCTAAACTCATTCTCCGTAATATCCCGGTACGTCCGCCCTCCATTTCCCAACAGCTTTTCATATACTCTTTTGCCACATTTGGATCAATGTCTCGCCAGTACCCACCTGCCGGAACCATTTCAAATATCTTTTTCTTTTTTTCTCCATATGGAATATATGGACTATCTGGACAATCTAACAAAACATCTTTCAATACAGGTTTGTAGTCATGAGGTTTGGGGAATACATATTCTGTTTTGTCTACTAAATCATTTCTTATTCCGACTGTAATCAAACGCTCTCTCTTTTGAGGGACTCCGTAATCCCACGCATTCAATACTTTTTTATCAATTGTATATCCTGCCTTTGCAAAAATATTTAACATCGTTTTATATGTATTTCCGTGATTATGCGTAAGCAATCCCCTAACATTTTCAAACAGAAACATCTTCGGCTGCAGTTTCTGTAAAAATAACGCATAATGGTAAAAAAGCGTTCCTCTAGCATCTTCCAATCCCAACCTTTTCCCTGCATATGAAAATGCCTGACAAGGTGCTCCCCCAGAAAGTAAATCAAGTTCTCCTTTCTTTATATGAAAATATTTTTCCAAATCTAAACAAGAAATATTTGCAATATCATCATGAATGACATTCCAATTAGGTCTGTTTCTTTTCAATGTATCTGACGCATCTTTATCAAATTCAATTAGTCCAAGCGTTTCAAATCCTGCTTTCTCAATTCCTAACGCAAGTCCGCCAGCACCAGCAAACAATTCAATTGTGTAAAACATACGATTACCTCTTCTTTTTTTATAATACTAGCACACTTTGTGTCCAATTATCAGGACACATTAAATATTTCTTCATCTTCTTCAATAAGTTCCATTATATCGGTAATCTGGCAGTTCAATGCCTTACAAATTTTACAAATGACTTCCGTAGAAACATTTTCATTCTTTCCCATTTTTGCAATTGTGTTTGTAGTAACGCCAGTTTGTTCTCTAAGCTGCGTTTTACTCATTCCCTTATCTATCAACAATTTCCAAAGTTTATTATAATTTACTTTCATCACAACTTACACCTATATAAAACTCTTTCTCTATTTACTTCCTTATTGTACCAAATTGTATTGATATTTTCAATTCATTTTTGATTTATTCAATCGACTATTCGCAATTTATTTCTTAATTTGTCTGGAATAACTTCTTTTAATAACCCATTGCCTACATGGTGCTAGCACCATGTCACAAAATACCACTAAGGAAAAGGCAGGTTATATTTGCCTGCCCTTACACTTATATCTTTTATTATTTTACAAAACTCCGTTCCAACTTCTCCCTTCGCCCTTTCAACCCATTTTGCTTTTCATACAGACTGTTACGCTCCTCACATAGCTTTTCCATACGTTCTAACTTTTCTCTGCTTCCTTCCCGACATTCCGGCTCTATCTGCTTATATTCCCCTATCAGACTGCGGATTTTATTGTTATTCTCTTTCACCTGCTCCGAAACGCATAACCAATCAACTAAATTCCGCACTTCCATATCCATTTCGTACAAATCTGTTTCCGTCAAAATCTTCGTGCATAGCCGTACCATCACTTTCTTTTCCGTATCCGTCATGCTCTCCCTCAACTTTCATATCTAAAAAATTCTCTTGCCAACGCTTCTGCTATAGCTTTACTGTATCCCTGCTTCAAATAGCCCTGAACAATTGTGCCAAACATACCTTTTATCATATCCGCCTCTATATCGCAATAGGCTTGCAACTCTCCCGACAATGCCATTGCAACATATTCAATCGGCTTATCATCCAACAGCTTATGCAGCTTCGCAAGCGATTGTTCTGTAGTATGCAGATTAGCTTCTATTTCTTCACATTTCAACTGCAAAATATTGCCATCAGAATAATAAATTTCCACATAACCGTTATCCATGTTGTATTCACAACCCATAATATTTTCCATAGAATACTGTTCGCTCCAATTTCCATTATCCATCATATCAATCCGTCCTTTCTTATCTGCTTATTCCATACGCTCTGTTCTGCTGTTTTTCACTCTGTGCGATTCGTTCCAATTCCCTTGCATTTGTCACAATAATATCAATTTTGTCTACCCCGACATATTGTTTCACACGCTCAAAATCATCCGCTTTTTCCTGCAACTGTTCTAATTTTACATACTGCTGATGTACCTTACTTTTATAGAAGTCAATATCCTCTGCCTGTTTTGTAACTTTTGCCTTTAACTGCTTAATCTGATCCATCAGATTGACGCATTTTATCGTAAGGCTTTTCACAATTTCTTTCAGCCTTTCTACAAGCGGCATAGCGTTCTTTTCCCGATAAGCCTTTGCGCTCATTAACGCAGTCGATTCCGGCAACTGCCATTTAGCATCTTCATCATAGGCATGTATATTACGTTCCAATTCCGCTTTAGAATCAGCCATTTTCTCAATATCCTGCTGTAACTTTTTCTGCCGCTGTTCCAATGCTTTATTATCAGACATTAGCTTTTCCCTGTTCTCTATCAATCCATCCGTCTGCTCCCTTAATAAATCATTGGTTGCGGAAAGCTCTGTTATTTCTTGCCGAACAGCTTCATTCTCCTGCTTTATCTTCTCCATTTCATTTTCAGCCAAGACTTGTTGGTAAATAATGTGGGATAACTCCGCTTTATTGCTGGATACTGCCTTTTCTAATTTTTCAACTTCTTTTACCCTCT
>CAJUFL010000104.1 GCA_910585605.1 uncultured Lachnospiraceae bacterium
CTTAGCTGGCAGAACCTCTCATTTTGTTTTGTACTAAATCTTGACACAGGACCATACCTATATCGTTTTTCCGATTTTGATATCATTTCTATATCGCTGAAAATTTCTATAGTTGCAGACACTATATCATTACTACATTATTTTTTGATTTCTACACCATTGCTATATCAAAAAGGACGAATGTTATATCAATCTTATATCACTGAGGTTTAGCTGGAGAATTATCATGACAAAGCAGTAAAGCTCTAAAAGAGATTAAAAAGACAGAAATTCCAAATTCAGAATCTCTGTCTTTTTAATACACATCTTATTTCGGATACACATCTATACAGGCTGCAATTCTTTTTCCAATTCTAATACCTGCTCAAGAGCTAGTCCGGAATACAAAGCAATTTCCTCCGAAGACAATTTCCCTGCCTCTATCATCCTTAATGCAGATTGTCTTTTTTCTTGCTCTACACCCTGCTCATATTTCTCCTGATAATTCATCTGTAAAGTCATATAATCCAACCTCCATTTCTCATTTTTTCTGACAGACTGTACCGCCTCGTCTAATTCTCTGGTAAAGTCATCCTCTGGCTCTTTACCATCAATAAAGTCAAGCAGCTTTTTCATTTCCGGAGTAACATCATCCATTGTTCCTTTAGTATTTAAAATAATCTTCGTTGTATCATCACCAAGACCTAAGTCAGGATTTTGGATACAGCGATTTTCAAAAGTATAAATGTGCCTTCCCTCGCCAAACAAATCGAAAGTACATACAAAAATAATAAAACTCCGTTTCAAATCTTTGTAATTATCCCCTTTTTCCAAGATATTCAAGTCTATCATACCTTGATAATATCTTGTTCGTTTGGGGAGATTTCTATTCTCTGTGGTCTGCATTTCTATATTATAAACGGTTTCTTTTCCATCTTCTACATAGATATCCAAGCGTACGCTTTTTGCATCTGCGGTAATATCTATTGTCTCCTGCGACTTCGGATATTCAATGCGGGATATCTTGATAGCGAGTATCCGTTCTAAAAAAGGTTTGCAAAATTTCGGATTTCTCATGATAACACTGAACATGAAATCATCCTTTATTTGCAGTTCTTCAAAAGCTTTCTCCATATTAGTAATTCCCCTTTTCTTTACCTTTATTATAATATGTACCTGTACAGTTGGCAAGCAGTGATTCTTTACCAACAACATAAATGTACCAACACTTCAGCAGTTTTATATCTACCAGCAATGAAACAAACCAACCACATTTATACTACCATCACTTTTTGCCATCTCCATAACTATGACCAGTGTCATACTTTCGTTTTATCATATATCATCAAGTCTATCTAATATAATAAATAAAAATCCACTGTTCAAATTATATTATAATGTTGGTTGGATTATATGGTCTGATATTAATTCTAATTTTTTGTAACTGCAAAGATTCCTCAGAAGGTATTTCTATACCATCTTTGAATATCATCAGCTCGCTTGCTTTACATTTTTTTGAAACGCTATAATTTAAATCATACAGACTCATGGAATATGCCACATATATACTTACTATTTCAGGTGCGACATCATAAGTAATAATCCAATCACAATTTACATTCTCTCTTATAATTGACTCAATTCGTTTGTGATCTTGAAATCCGAAAAAGTTCATGTATAATTGTTTTCCTTTGTTAAAGTATGGAGGGTCAAAATAGATCAACGCATTATCTTCATACAACGGAACATACTTTGTAATAAAACTTTTTACGTCTTTGTTGTACAACTTTATGTCATCTTTCCTGGCAGCAATTTCCTGAATCCTCTTAGCAAGGTCTTCCCTGTTGAAACGAGCATTCATCTTCCATCGACCTAATTGCTCTTGTCCACCAATAATACCACCCTTGATAATACCTGAACGATTTGTACGGTTCATATAGAAGGTTGCAAACCCTAGTTCAAAACTGTATTTGTGTTTTTGATTCAAACAAATATTACGCTGCTTAGACCATTCTTCAATAGTAAGAGGTACTGTTCTGATAGCTTCAACAAATCTGTTTGTCTCAGTCAGTATAGCTTTCCAAAAGGACCAAATTCCTTTATCATAATCGTTGATTACTATTTTACTTACAACATTTCTTTGAAGAAGCTCTATTGCGATACCAGCTCCGCCCGCAAAAGGCTCAATATATGTTCCTCCGCGATGATCAAGCTGGTCAATCATATATTCCATAAACGAAGCCAATTTCCCCTTCCCTCCAGGATATCTCAATGGGGAATAAAACATATATATCGCCTCCTCTTTTAGCATTTTTTCTTGATACTTTTGCTTTTACTCTTGAATCTTACCCAAATACTCCCTAAATGCATTTGGGAGCCAATCAGACAAATTGTACGGATTAAGATACATTTTGCCCTTTTCATCTTTGATACGTTTCCTTAATGAAGGTATCACTTCGAACTGAATATTTCCGTCTTTTTCAGCCGATTCGGAAATCAATTTTTTAAGAGGAATAAGATATTTATCTTGTTCTTCTCGTGAGTAATCATCTGGATATTTTCCACTCAAAGCATATAACAAAAGTTGTAACGCAAGTGTTCTGTCAAATACATCGTGATTTTTCTGGTTGTAAAAATTATCAAGACAATTCCTACAGGATCTGGAACATGTACAACCTGACAATATTTCTCTCGTTCTTTTTAGAACATCATCCAGCACGTCAGCTTCTCCAATGAGTGAAGAATATCCCGCACCGCTTGAAAGATTATCATAGAAGAACATTTCAATATGTGCTTCACCATTATCTTCGAATCTTGTTCTCCAACCCCCATTAATTTCATTATAATCGATATCAAGAGATAATGAAACAGCTTTTTTAATAGCTTCATGTAAAGTAGTTGCTGCTGATTTCAATATGTTTTTCTCCTCATTATCTGCCTTTGATACAAGTTCTTTTGTATCATACTTAATATCCAGCATAAACATATCTGTTAAGAATTCATATCCAAGATACATGTTAGTAACAACTGTTCCTTCATGTCTGCAAAGATATTTGTCATGATATGGTTGTGAAAATCTGAATTCACTAGTCTGGAGCGGTTCGGCAACTTCTGCCCCGCCACATTTTGTACAAATATTAAATCCACATTTCTGTTTACCCATATTAACGGTAAGCACTGTTCGATTCTGAAGATTTGCAAATTTAATATGGCTGTTTTTATAACTTTGCATTTCTGTTTCTTTAGGTACATATGAATAATACGGAGCTTCCGCATATGTCTTTTCTTCTTCCTCATCTTCATATTTTACAGAATCTCCTTTTACCGGTGCAAATCCCCAAGGCCTTATCATAGAATGCCTTTCTACACGTGAATGACAATAGGGACACTCCGCATATCCTTCCTTGCCATCACCAAACCAATTACACTCTGTACAAACAATAATTTCCTTGTTATAATCTTTGCTCGTAAAATAGTATTCTGCCTGGTTACTTTCAAATCCTTTGGGTCTTGGATTTGTATAAAGACCTCCACTTTTATAAATCTTCTTATCAATGGTAACAAATCTACCGGGAGCATATTCACTAATAGCGATTGCAATATCTCGCTCTGGCGCATACTGAATATCTTTTGGCGCTCTTTTACCATACTGGGAGTCTTTCTCAACACAGAACTTCACTACATTTTTAGGAAACGAATAAGATGGAATAAAGCCTTCTGAATAAAAGATATCAAAAGCAGATGTTTCTTCGTCACCATTAAAATATTCGTTACGTTTACCTTCAGCAAGAACCATATTTCGTATTTTACAAAACATCTCAATGGTTTCCTCTGTAGGTATATCCAACGTTTTGATATATTCTATAAAGCTATCTCCAATCTTTTCACAAAATGTAACGATACCTACATCTGCAATACTATCATATCGTTCTTTCATAAAATCAGATGCCATAAAACTATTTAACGCTTTCATATTGTAATGGCGTTGCTGAATCTTCGGGTTATTTCTGTCAATCCAAGGTTTTCTAGGCTCTCCGGAAATCATTTCATCTGGATGTTTGAAATAATAGCTATCATGGATACCTCCAAATGCATACGTTACAATCGTGGATATGCCAGAATTTTGACGTCCAGCACGTCCAGCTCTCTGTTGATAATTCTCGCGCATTGGAGGTATATTTCTAAGACCTACAGCCGCTAAAGAGCCAATATCAATACCTACTTCCATTGTTGTTGTACAACTTAAAACATCAATTGCATTTTCTCCATTTTCACCTACGTCAATATCCTGAAAACGAATCTCATAGTCTTCTGTCCTGCTTAGTATATCACTTCTTGTTTCTTTATGGGACAATTGTGCAGTATGCTCTTCTGTATCAATTGTATGTATTTTCTCTCCTTCGTGAAGGGCTTGCAATACGGGTTTTCTCCAGAAATCAAATCTGGAAAGACCCTCATTTGTAATAATATGCACATTTTTAGAATCAAAACAAGCGCCGCAATAACTTCCTGCCATATATGGGGAAATTTTGCCGCATTTTTCGCATCTGTACCAATTAAAATTTTTATTTGTAATTACATTTTTTACTGCATCAAGTTTAAGATAATATCTATGACTAGTCCCTTGTTCAAAGAAATGGCCTTTAATAACATTTAAAAGATTATCAATAGCTTTATCATTGAGCCCTACCATTTCTTTTATTATCTTTACCAATTCCTTGTCAATTGATTTATTAAAATCTGTGTCGAGGCCAAATTTATCAATTTTGCTACGACCAGGAAGATTTCTTCTGACATCATCTTTTATTACATTCCCAATGCCGCACTTCTATCCATAACATCCCAAAATAGCAAAACCAAAATTGAACTTAACATGCCCGGATTAATTTCAATATCGTAATCATCCTCTAAATCTTCTAGGCACTCATCTAAATTCTTATCCATTGGTCCAAGAAAACCTAATCCGATATCTTTAAAAGAACGAGGGCTTTCAGTGAAAAAATTTAAGAGTTGTTCATAATAATCATCTGGCAATATATCAAAACTTGTTCTAAAAAAATCTCTATTTTTCTTGCGTTTTTTCTCTATTGTATTCAAATGGTCATGGAACAAATCTGAACTTCCTCCTGAGAAAAAATCAAGTCGCTGTTCAGCACAAACTACAAGAAATGCAACATAAAGTTCTTTCAACGAATGTTCATTGCCATCTTTTTCAAGTTTTTTTGCAGCTAACATTATAGTCTGTCTGAACGCATCAGCGTCAGACGACTTTGAAAGGTCTAAAGCAAGCTTGGCTGCGTTCTGCCTTGAATCAGAGAATAAAAGCACCTTTTTACCCTCATTAATAAGTTCGGATCTCGCAGGCTGAAGTTCAAACTGTGCTTTTGTCAAGTTATAAAAAGGAATATTTCCCTTGGTAGCCAAATCAGTTGGTTTCTTTAAAGGCATGGATTTTTTACATTTTGGACATGCACTAAACATATACTGATTCTTCTTCTCGTTATACTTAGGATATAATACCTTTAACAGCGAATCATCATCCTGATAATCCAAATATAATTTTCCTGTAATCGGATCAAGATATCCAATATTGTCTTTCGGTTTTCTTTCATATCCATGTGGCACGATATAAAGAAGCATTTCTGTCAAATCATTTGCACCACCGCTTAATCCTTTATTCGGAAATACATACCAATATCCAACACCTGATGTTTTCTGAATATATACTTTAAAATACAAGGCACCACACTTAATATGGTTTACTAGTTCATATATCCTTCCACCACATTCACATTTTTCACGGGGTATTGATATCACTTTTCCTATCTTGGCCACACTTCCGATTAAAAGCAGGACGCTTTCTAATACTGCCAGTGCCAGTTTCAAAAGGTATATTCCGATCCATGCCGTACTCCTAGGTATCCACTCCATAAAACAGAAAGTGCTTTTGATTCCTTGATTTACCATAACATTCCCCCATTCTAACTGTCACTCCAGTCCATTATCTTGTTCATAACATCCGACATTCCGCCTATATCTGCCACTTCATCCTCTATAAGTTCTTTTGCCGCCGATTCTCCATTGGAAGAAATCGCCATAAATGGTTGCCCTGCCATCCTGCTGCCAACCAAAATCAGGATAAGCTCCTTCCATATTTCTTCCTTACACTCCTGCTTAAATTTCTCAAGTTGCTGTTCCAAAAAATCTTTTGTAACCAGTTTATCATCTTTGGTTCCGTTCTTATTTTCCAGTGCATTAAAATACATCTCCAATGCATCCATGACAATCTGATTTTTTGCTTTGCCATCAGTTTGCTTTCTGTCTTCAAATTTTTGCAACATCCTTACATGTTGCTCTTTCTTAAAGGAAAACCGTACTGTAAACGCACGGAACAAATCTCCACTCGCCATTCCATCCCTCCATGAATAATATTAGTTTCTTTGTTTCATTGCAAAAAATAATAGGACAAAATCATCTGCAACCCTTTGATTTTACTGGGTTTCTTCTGACTTGCCCCTATTATAACACGGTCATCGTGCAAGCGTATCCTTTTCACTCCCGAAGCCTTGATACCTCTGATAATCTCATGCTCCATATAGGATT
>CAJUFL010000105.1 GCA_910585605.1 uncultured Lachnospiraceae bacterium
AAGAACACCAACGGGCGATTGAAGCACTCTCAAAGGATTTAGACGCTGTTAAGCAGAGTATTCTTGATGATAGCAAGATTGTGAAAAAAGGGGTTAGAGGTATCTCCGTCAAAATATATCCTGAAAATGAATAGAAACGAGGTGTAAAAATTGTATACAATATTTCAAAGAACAGAAATCTCAGAACCATCCTTATTCAGTCCGTCCGACACAACCAAAAGAATAGAAAATTTCCCGGAAATTTGTATTTCCACATTTTCTGACAACATTATTCAAAAGTTTTCTTCTTTGGATAATGTGGAGAAAATAGCAGAACTCTACTCTGCAAGCGGCGCACTACCTGTCTACCAAATCAATTACAAGAATACTGCGATAGCTTTTTATCGTTCTATGGTAGGCGCACCTGCTTGTGTTGCGTGTTTTGAAGAAATCATTGCTATGGGAGCTAAAAAGTTTGTTTTGTTCGGCTCCTGCGGAGTATTGGACGATGATAAGGTAAAAGACCACATTATTATCCCTGTTTCCGCTGTCCGTGATGAAGGTACAAGCTATCATTATATAGCACCTTCGCCTGAAATCGAAGCAGACACACATTCCATTCAGATATTAGAAAACGTTTTAACAGACTGTGACTACTCCTATGTAAAAGGCAAAACATGGACTTCGGACGCCATTTACAGAGAAACCCTCTCCGCTATTGAAGAACGCCGACAAGAAGGCTGTATTGCCGTAGAAATGGAGTGTGCTTCTATGTTGGCGGTTTCAAAATACAGGCACATTCCTTTTATCCAGTTTTTGTATGGAGCGGATAACCTTAGTTCCGATACATGGGAAATCAGAGATTTAATGTCTTATGGTCTTACCAATGCAGAAAAATATATGGTGCTTGCCTTTGAATGTGGACTTGCCATATAATAGGCAGGTATCACGATACCCGCCCCAAATCCAGTATTCATCAAATAATTAGAGCCATTTTAGAGCCAACAGGCATAAAGCAATCCCGGAAACGCCCATTTTATCAACGTTTCCGGGATTTTATCCGTCACTCGAACTCTCTCATCTATACGACTTTAAGATACTTTTGTGTCTATTCCATGCTTTTTAGTCCACCTATTTCGCATATTATTTCTATTATCCTGAGACTTCTAAAAATTTTAGAAGCAAAATAGACGCAATGAAAATGGGTAGCAAACTATGCCAGTTGCAATTCAGCAATCTCTTTTACTTTTTCAACCGACAATTCAGTCACATCTGCAATCTCTTCAATTGAGAATCTCCCTAATTCAATCAAACGCCTTGCAGTTTCCACTTTCTCATGTTCTATACCCTGCTCATACTTTTCCTGATAATTCATCTGCAAAGTCATATAGTCCAACCTCCATTTCTCATTCTTTCTAACAGACTGTACCGCTTCATCTAATTCTCTGGTAAAGTCATCCTCTGGCTCTTTACCATCAATAAAGTTAAGCAGCTTTTTCATTTCCGGTGTCACATCATCCATTGTACCCTTCGTATTTAAAATAATCTTCGTTGTATCGTCTCCAAGACCTAACTCCAGATTTTGAATACAGCGGTTTTCAAAGGTATAGATGTGTCGCCCTTCGCCAAACAAATCAAAGGTACATACAAAAATAACAAAACTGCGTCTCAAGTTTTTGTAATTATCCCCTTTTTCCAAGATATTCAAGTCTATCATTCCTTGATAATATCTTGTTCGTTTGGGAAGACTTCTATTCTCTGTCGTTTGCATTTCAATATTGTAAACGGTTTCATTTCCATCTTCTACATAGATATCCAAACGTACACTTTTCGCATCTGCAGAAATATCTATTGTCTCCTGCGACTTCGGATATTCAATGCGGGATATCTTGATGCCAAGTATCCGTTCTAAAAAAGGTTTGCAAAATTTGGGATTTCTCATGATAACACTGAACATGAAATCATCCTTTATTTGCAGTTCCTCAAAAGCTTTCTCCATAATAATAAGTCCCCTTTTCTTTACCTCTATTATAATATGTGTCTGCGGGATTGACAAGGATAGATTTTTACCAATCCGTAAGTCCGTAAGTTAATTATTTTCCCCATAATATCATCTTCCTTTTCTCCTTATTATCTTGATTCTTGACCTTATAGAAAATTTTTTCGCTTCATTTGATGTTTCGCCATTGACAAAACTATTCATTATCTTATGCTCCTCTTTGGTGATAACAACCTTAACCGTATAATTAAATCCAGAGGATCTTCATTTATGAAGAAAATCCGTTAATGTCAGTCATGTATTCATTTACAATATCCCGTCCGCGTAATTTATATAATGCAAGCAAAGCATTAATTTTATCCTCATCCTGCAAATCCACATTCTGAATCAGTTCAGCCGAAAAACTTTTTATCCGCTTTTTCATTTTATCCAGTAATTCCGGAGTTATTATTTTCATTCCCTGTACCTGAGTTGCAAGAGAATCCAAAACAGATGATGGATGTATTATAACAGGTACACATTGATATCCATTTCCATATTCCGCTTTAAACCAGCGTTCAGAACCACCTAATTGATTACAGTAGTCTTTTGAAATAGTTTCACATATAGCACCACTTTTACATTCAATAACCAAACACTTATTATCTCCTATTGCCCATAAATTGTCTGGTCCTTTACCAGAAGTTGCCTTATCTGGACGGGATGAATCAAAGCCCAATATCTCACCTGCTTCCATCAATGCCCTCTCAAACTCGTTTGCATCCGGCGAAAAAGACAGCATATCAAGGACTGAATTGATATGTATAATACATTCATTAGGATTATCACTAACATTAACAAAATATTCTTTTACACCTTTCGCTTGTTCCTTACTGTTTAATAATTTATCATATTGAATTCCCTCCATAGGCATAAGCACTCCTCCGTTGAGTTTTCTTGCCGACAGAAGTATTTGTTGAGCTTTTATCTTATCGTAAAAATTAGTATATTCTGCCTTTATCTGCATTAAGTAACCGCAATTTTTTTCATCTAGTTCATTGTTGGCCACATTGCTAATTTCACCAGCAGCATTCTTCCACTGACAGCAGCATGCAAATTCAAAAGCTAATCTTAATGCCACTGTAGTATCACTAATACTCGAAACTGTTTCATAAACAATATTCGAAAGACGTTCTCTACTTTTCTGTATCCATTCAATTTGTCTATTCAATGAGAAATTTGCTAACGCAAATATCTCATCAATAGATGGCGTAGAGTTTTCCTGCATAAGCAAATCACACAACTCCTTGGAAAGCTGATACTGCTCCATTGTAGCCTTACTAAAAAACGATGATCCCTTATTTCGCAACAAAACATCTGCCAATTTACTTCCCATTAAAACAATACAGCATGAATCACTATTTGAGCGAACACCTCTGCCCATTCCTTGTTCTATTCTTTGCATTTGTTCCCGTAGCAACAGAGTGCTTCCCGGATTTATGCTTTGTACATACTTATCATACTCACTCCGAAGTGGTGGCAAGCCATCAATCACAAGCAATCTACAGGCATCATCCGGTAAATCAATGCCATCATATCTATTAACTAATATTACAAGTCCCACATGCCTTTGTTTAAGTTCTTTTACTATCTTTTCAATATTTTCTTTATCAATTATATTTTTTTCTGTATCATCCCAGAATTTCCCTCGTTCTCTTGATGGTACTATAATCAAAACATTATATCGTTCAGACAACAATACTATTTTTTCTTTAATTTCATCATCTGTTATGTTGCTATTCAAATGCTGTGGAAAAAGAATAAGTCTATCACCTATATCATTTGCCTTATCAGGTGTAATAATATTGGTAACATCATCTTTTTTTAATCCTAATGCTGACACAAAAATACTATCATCCGCAAGAGTTGCACTCATATAGATTCTTCTTGTAGCATTATCAAAACTTTTTATCTTGGAAATAGGGATACCCTTAGGTGATATTTCTATTGATTGTGCAGTTACCGTACAATTACAAAGAGCAAAACAATCTGCAAGCAAAGGCAGATTAAAAAATACAAACTGGTTGTCTTCTTCAGTATTCTCATACTGTCTCAAAAGTCGGTAAATCTCTGTTTGTTTATCCTGCCAAATCCAAAAAGGGAGCAGTGCATTCTTCTTTGGATCCTGCATTTCAACAATATTTATATATGCAGTTTCGTCATACGTTCTCCATGCATCAGCAAACAGATCTATTATTTGGGAATACAATTCATGTCTATAAGGTATGTGCAGAGAAAACTGGGACGTTATAGTATCCATACATGCATGAACATCATCAATCAAAATACTACCTATAGGATAATTAGGATTTGAATTACGCATTCCGAAGACGCTTCTACCATTAACTAATTTATGAATCGGAATTACCAGAATCGCTCTATTTTCTATGTAATTATAATCATCTTGATCTGAGACTGCAAGAATACCCAATTTCTTGGCTTCATTACAGACTTGTACTGCCAAATACTTGTCTGGAACAACATACACAGCTGGTCCTTTTCCCTCATTCAGACAACTTTGCAAAATCATCAATCCAACAACTGTTTTTCCACTTCCAGTATTCATTTTAATAACAGCATTCTTTTGCTCACGTTTTTCAAACCACTTTTTCCACACCTCAGATTGAACATCACGAGGATACTCATATTGCCTGTCTCTAGCAGGCAACGACATAAAAATCTCGCGCGGATCAATAGCTTTACTCTTTGAAGTGCCACTTAATTTTGAAAGTAAATCCATCATTATAATTCCTCCTGTTTTTTAACTCTGAAACTTTACTATAGCACCATAACTATAATAATGTTAATGACACAATGTTTCACATTGACCATTTCTTTAAATCAGTAAATTCTAAATAATTTCTGCCTTTTGAAAATCATCATTATAATGGCTCAGTAAAATAGATACAACCTTCTCACTTCATCCATCGTCATAATAGTTCCCACATTCATTTTCGTTCTATTTTCTATTCAACATTTATATTTTTATATTATTATAAGCTTTTATCTAATTATTCACAATAAGAAAATTATAAATAATAGATCCTGCATTAAAATTCAATTTCTTATCAATATTCTTTGTTTAGTATCCGCATTTCCAATTAATAATCAGGCTGCTACAACTTTGTTATAACAGCCCTTTTTAACCCGAGTACTTATCAATTACAAAAGTTCATTAAGGAAATTCATACATTTAATCTTTTGCTGCATGTTTGCCTTGCCGTATACATTGAGAGTAAATGAAACATTTTTATGACCAAGTATTTCTGATAACGATTTAATATCAAAATCAGAAATTTCAATAGCTCGCACTGCGAAAGTATGTCTTAATTCATGAAAACATATCTTAGGCATATCATATCGCTTTAAGAATCTCGTAAAATATTGACGATAGGTTCTTGGTTCTGTCGGCTTTCTCTTTCCTGTCAAATAATAATCATTGGGATTATCTGTATAATACTTCTTAATGACATTCACTAGTAATGAGGGGATAGGTATTATTCTTTCAGATGAAGTTGACTTGGGTGGTCCGATATGAACATATGATTGTTTCCTTTTCTTGTCATATATTCTTTGAACCGTCTTATTAACAGATATAGTCTTATCTGAAAGAGAAATGTCTTTCATCTGCAACCCACATAGCTCTCCAATGCGTAAACCAGTAAAAAGAGCAATCAGAATTCCGGTGGACTTACGATTCATATGCATATATATACACTGAATCAGCTTTTGCTCATCGTCTTTATTTAGAGAAATCACCCTATGTGATGAGTTATCCTTCGGATATTCAATCAACTCCCAATTAAGCAACGGAATTACTTTCTGCTTATAAGCATACTCCATAGCTAGTCGAAGGACCAAAATAATATCACGAACAGTTTTTACCGTCAAACCTCCTTTCTGATCTAATCTTCCTGAAGCATGTAAATACAAAATATATTTTTGTATTTCTGCTTCATCAATTTTGCCGATTTGCATCTTTCCAAAGTGCGGAATAAGATGATTTTCCGCAATTAAAGTGAAATTGGCATGCGTTGAGGGTGTAATCATAGGCGACTTTTCTTTGAGCCACTGATTAACCAGCGTTTTGAATTGACTTTTATCAGTCATATTGCATCACCTCCGAATTCATCATCGGAAATATGCGAATTAAGTGCAAGAACAAACCTCAAGTAATAGTCTAGGGGAGAGAGTACCGAAGTTGAGGTTTCCGGGGTTTGAGGGAGAG
>CAJUFL010000106.1 GCA_910585605.1 uncultured Lachnospiraceae bacterium
AGCTTATTCAAGTGCGCCAATTTATGGTTTTCCTCTACTTTCTTTCACACTATCTCTCCTTACTTAAAAAATTAATACTACTGATACTCTTTCATAAAACAGTGATAACTTTCCACATATATTCATATTAATTTACATTGATTTCATGTTATCTCACCTGCTATATTTTGTCAATGTATTTTAACAGCCTAATTTTATAAAATTCCATATTATCCTGAATAAAAGCTTCCTACTACTGATATTCAAACTGCAATATCAATATATTTTCTTTTCCATAATAAAAGAAAGTGCCGGTTCCCCTGAAATTTGTGAAATCCAACACTTTCTTATGTGCAGCTCCCCATCGGACTCGAACCGACGACCTACTCATTACGAATGAGTTGCTCTACCAACTGAGCTAGGGAAGCATATTCTGTTATTATACTTACCTCTATAAGCATTACATAAAGTATTTAATTTTATATAAGCTGCCAGTGCTACTCGCAATGGCAGCTTCAGGCTTACATATTAGTCTACTACGTAAGGCATTAATGCAATATGACGCGATCTCTTGATTGCAACTGTTAATGCTCTCTGATGCTTAGCACAGTTACCGGTAATTCTTCTAGGAAGAATCTTACCTCTTTCAGAAATATATCTCTTTAACTTATTGACATCTTTGTAGTCAATTAAGTTATTCTCATCTGCACAAAAAACACATACTTTTTTTCTTCTGCGAATATTTCTTCTCTTCATTGGAGCATCGCCACGCTCTGGCTTATCTGCTTTATTATATGCCATTTTCATTTCCTCCTATTTTACTGGAATGGGAGCTCATCTTCAATGCCGTCAGGTATACTCATAAAGCCATCTCCACTAGCTGCACTAGGGGTCGGACGACTTTCACCGCCAAAATCTGCGCCACTATTATTCTGGGCTGCATTTTTACTCTCGGCAAATTCCTGCTCTTCTACAACAACCTCTGTTGTATATACCTTGACACCATCTTTATTTGTATAACTTCCTGTCTGAATACGACCGGTAATACAAATCTTCATTCCCTGCTTTAACCACTTCTCGGTAAACTCTGCACTGCGTCCAAACGCAACACAGGAAATAAAATCAGCACTTTGATCACTATTTCTCTGAAATCTACGTTCAACTGCTAAAGTATATCTTGCAATCGCTAAAGCATTCTCCCCCTGAGAATAACGAACCTCAGGGTCTCTGGTCAAGCGTCCCATTAAAATTACTTTATTCATATGGATTCCTCCTATTCGTTATGCGTCCTGTCTTACGCATAGGTATCTGATAACCGGCTCCATAATACGAACTTGAGCTTCTACCTGTGCAGGAACATCAGATTCCGCATCGAATTGGATGAAGTAATAAAATCCTTCTTTCATCTTCTGGATCTCGTAAGCTAATCTCTTCTTACCAGCATCCTCAACGTTAGTAACATTACCGCCAAACTTAGCAATTAACTCTTTTGCCTTCTCAACAGCTTCTGTTCTAGCGTCATCCTCGATTTTTGCACTGACAACCAACGCTAATTCATACTTGTTCATGTCTTATGCACCTCCTTATGGTCTCTGGTCCCTCCTCTAAACGGAAGAACAAGGAAAATTGTGTTATACATCACAGAGATAGATTGTACCATAATCAGGCATCTAAATCAAGTATTTTCTATAAAACCCTTAAAATTCTTTTCAACCAGTTTTCTTGCCATCATCACCTGATGTCCACATCCGGTACACCTTAACCTGAAATCTGCACCAATTCTGATAATTTCCCATGCATTCGTCCCACAGGGGTGCTGCTTTTTTAATTTTATTACTTGTCCTGTCTCAAATTCCATAGCTGATTAGTTCATTCCTCTTCCATTACCTGTTCTGCTGCCAGCCGCTCCTCTTCCAAAGCAGAAGCAACTAATTCTTCAAAATCCGGCATATCCGCCACTACCTGTTCCTTTTCAAATTCCTCTTTTGCCAACTCGCCTGTCATCAGTTCACAAAGATAACTCCCCTGCAAGTAATGCATAAACAACAAATCGGCCATTTCTTTTAAATGCTCAGATTCAATACCATCCCCTAAAATCATCTTACCGCTCTCTTCAAATACTGCATTCATTGCACTGACCAATAGATAAATAGAATCTTTCTTTTCTGCCTCCCTGATCATTTTTTTATCGATCTTAATAATCTCAAACGGTAAATCCAACAAATGGGACAAGTCTAAAAATCCCATTCCGAACCCATCTAAATAAAATCGTAACCCGCTTTCACCAAGCTGCATGATTCGTGTTCTGACTGCCTCAAACTGTACAGAAAATACCTCCTCGGGCAGTTCTATTGCAATCTCTTCCGGCTGTAATCCATATCTATTAAGAATTTCCGTTATTTTTATGTTCACATCTTCTGCCATAATCTGCTGTCGAGAAAAGTTGACAGAAATAACCGGTGCTTGCATTCCCTGGTTCTTCATGGATTTTATGTACTGGCATATCTTATCTATTATCATATAACCAATTTCAACTAAAAAACCATTTTCTTCCGCAATCGGAAAATATTCTTCCGGCAAAACCTCTCCCAGTTGTTCATCCCTCAAGCGGAACACCGCCTCTGCACGGGTATATGCATTTGCTGCCACTTCCAAAATCGGCTGATATTCCACCATTACCTGTCTATTCTGAATCATCTCATTTAAAATATCTGTAATGCGAAGTCTTCGCCTCATTTTATCTTTAAACTCATTATTACAAACTATGTACTGATTCTTTTTATGACGCTTCGCATAATTATTCAGATATTCCAACAATTCCAGAATTTCTTTAGTGTTGTCTGCCTGTTCCGGATATTTTACTGATGTGATACACACGGAAAGCTTATGATTTAGATTGCCAACTTTCCACGAATGTTCAAACCGCCCTAAAACTTCTTTACACCATTCTTCTACACTCTCTTCTGTACCGTTATCAAACACAACAGCAAATTTATCTCCGCTATATCTTAACAAACATTGCCTGGGTGCCTGTTTTTCCAGATATCCTGCAATAGCTTTAAGAAACAAATCACCATTACTATAACCGTATTCCTGATTTACCCTCTTAAAATCATCTAATGCAATCATCGCAACTATCATATTCTGATTTACGCCAACACGATAATCCAACATCATTTTAAACTTATCTCCATCAGGCAGATGTGTTAAATGATCCATTTTAACATTATGATTATAATTATATATATATATGAGTAACAATATAATACTATATCCGAATCCCAAAACCGCAATCGATTTAAAACGATATTGAAAATAATATATCACCAGCATGATAATCGGAATCACAAAAAATACATATTGTTTCTTTTCTCTCAGTTTCTTTTGTCCGCCCATCATAATTGCAAGATATATAATTAAAGATGTTGCTGCCAGCACATATGGCACTTTATACCATGAATTAAAGACTACCTGTATACTGCCTTTTACTTTTCCCACATCAAAAACCATATGTGTTCCGAAATTTGCAAAAACTAACAAAAGATTCAAAAAGGGCGGAAAGCCAATAATAAAATATATCCCATTCGAAAAAGAATTCTTATTATATATGACTTCCATTAAATAATGATTGACATATGCCCAAATCCAAACCATTGCAAGAAAACTGATACTTATTATAATCTCTGAAACTGTCATCAGCCCTGATATATTTTTTCTTATTATAAGATAAGCTATCATATTGCATCCCAATAACGCCGTTACCATACGAACCATATGAACATATATCTTATCTTTCAAATCGATTACACTATACCGCATACTGTTAGCCAGCCATAAAATGATACCAACAATAAGCCCTGCACCTTCCAAATAAAAATTCAGCTTCATTCCCTTATCTCCCCAATAAATATATTTTCACTTCATTTTTCTCTATATTGTCCATATTGGGTGAACATCCCATTTTAAGTCAACAACCTTTCTTCCTCATTAAATATGTAACCTATTCTCCCCACAAGTATTTATTAAAGGAGCTTTACTTAAATCCACTTCTTTCGACCGTTCACACTATACTTTTACAATATTATATCATTATACTCATATCTTGACTCAAGCATTTGTTCCTGAAAGTACTCACAAAACATTTGTCTCTATTGCATTTTAACACAAACTATATGCAATAAAAAGCTTTTTAAATTAAAATCATTAAAAAATAAATACAGTTTCTGACATCTCTTTATTTATCACTATTTCATTAAATAAATGAACTTCTTTCTATAATATATTTATGGTTAATATTCTTTACGCCCAATACGGAAATATCACTCTATAAATAATGCTTATTTTCTATAAAACAAAAAAGACTGCTATGTTTCAAGCAATCTTTTTACACATCTATTATTTTACACGATCAATGTCTATATACCGAAGTGTCACTATATTATTTAAAGAATCTATAACTATCATACTGTTTTCAGTTCTCCATGTCTTTTTATTGTTGTCAGATTCTTCGCTCTCACCATAGAGGTCTGTGAAATTCTCATTTAACTTTTTCTTTAGTTCAACGGAAGTCATACCGGTTTCTTTTTCATTATTATGCAACACAATGTCTACTGTAAATAACTTTTCGTCAGTAAAATGATAACTAATTGTTGCATATACCCCTTCCATCTTATTAAAATTTTCAATTCTTTCCTCTATAAATCCCTTTCCATCGTCTATGAAAACGTCATCCCCCGATATTTTCCTTGACAAACTATCAAAAGAAGTATCCCACTTTATCCCATTATAACAATCACTCGTATTTGATTTGGAAATAAAGTAAATGGCGATTGCAAAAATAGCAATCATAACTGATACAATTCCAATACAAATGAACTTACGATTTCTTTTTTTTGTTTCCTGTTGTTCAAATCCTTTTTCCATTACAATCATATTTGCCGTCAAGCAGCCACATGAAGGACACTTTTCCTTCTTACCACTAAACTTTTTCCCACACTCGGAACATATTATTGATGCCATCGTTTTTCTCCCCTCAGTTTTCTTATCTGAAATTTGGTTATCTAACTTTCTATATGGAGTTATGAAATAATATTTACACTTAGTGCTGCATCACCTCCGCATTTTATCCCTGTATTAAGCTATAAAATGCAGGGCTTGCAACTTCAAACTGAATAATTAATATATTTTAAACAATAAAAAAACTTGCAACCACTACAATGTAGAAATTACAAGAATTCTTCTTAATAATGCCCAGAGCCGGAATCGAACCAGCGACACGAGGATTTTCAGTCCTCTGCTCTACCAACTGAGCTATCTGGGCACAATACTTATATAATAAGTACCGAGTAGCGGGGACAGGATTTGAACCTATGACCTCCGGGTTATGAGCCCGGCGAGCTTCCAGACTGCTCCACCCCGCGATATTAAATTATAAATGGATGGAGGTGGATTCGAACCACCGAAGCAATATGCAGCAGATTTACAGTCTGTCCCCTTTGGCCACTCGGGAATCCATCCAAATTATACCCTAGTGGTATTACTAGGAATTTTTAATTTTCGTTCTTTTAGAAACAACG
Organism: uncultured Lachnospiraceae bacterium; assembly: GCA_910585605.1. Lineage (GTDB taxonomy): Bacteria > Bacillota > Clostridia > Lachnospirales > Lachnospiraceae > CAG-590. The sequence goes on from CAJUFL010000106.1 coordinate 5,556, forward strand.
AAAATTATTATATCACAACATCTATATGTTGTCAAGCCGATAGGGGGACTCGAACCCTCAACCTGCTGATTACAAATCAGCTGCTCTGCCAATTGAGCCATATCGGCATATTTCTCACTTGCCAATCCACCATTTGAATCAAACTTATTCCACTCATCAAGTTCTCAGGTGGGCTTTCTCGCTAGACTCAGCAAATTTCACCAAGTGTTCAATGCCAGCCATACCGACATCTATAATGCAACTGCATCATACTAAAATACTTTCCTTCTTTAGGAAAATGACCCCAACGGGAATCGAACCCGTGTTACCGCCGTGAAAGGGCGATGTCTTAACCGCTTGACCATGGGGCCAAATACAATCGAAACCGATTGTCTGCACACGTTGCCTTAAAACAACTCTTTTCCATGTGCATTAAACTCCCCGAGTAGGGCTCGAACCTACAACACCACGGTTAACAGCCGTGTG
>CAJUFL010000107.1 GCA_910585605.1 uncultured Lachnospiraceae bacterium
CCACAGTCTGTAGGATTCTGCCTTCCGTATCATAAATAGTTTCTGAAAGCACAGCCCCATTCCTTTCTTGGTTGTTACCAATAATAAACCAAAGATATTGGATGCTCCATTATAGTTAACGAATTTCTGCAGCTCTGGCAAGGTATAAGCTTTGCCATTAAAGTAATAACGCTGTTTTAACTGTTTAACCATGCCAATAACATCCAGACCTAATTCAAAAATGGACTGAATCATAGGTTCCGTTGTGAACCATGTATCCATAAGAACATAGTCAGCAACAATACCTGTATCAAGAGCTTCACTGATTAGTTTGATAGCAGCTTCCGGTTTTGATAGCATACTATCTCTTCTTACTTTGTATCCATTGGTACGATGGTCGATTGTATCAGACATTTCCTGATAACGGTTGGATTTATTAGCAGAAGAAAGCATGTTAAATCCAACAGGAACAAAACGGTACCCATCTGTCCAACCAAGTGTAAGCATAGAAAAACCTCGTTGGTATTTGTGTTCTGTATGGTCAAAAATGCGGGCAAGCAATTCTACCTTTTTGCTACGGTTTCTCTTGATAACCGAATCATCAGCCACAAAAGAGGTTACCCTTTCCGGTTTGGTTAAACGAGCAAAAGTAGTTGTTACTTTCACTGCAAGAAGTGATAAAAACTTCTTCCAGTTGTAGGATGTTTCATTCAGAAAGCGGTAATACGTGTTCTTGGAAACAGCCTGGTTTTTATGTTTAGAATTCAGGAAACGATAAAGATTCTTTCCCTAAAATACTAACAACAGTAAAAATTGTAATACCTCAAATGCTGAAACACCACAGGATTTGATGATATTGGATTTGCGTAATAACTTTCCAATTTTTAATTCCTTGATTGCGTTAGAAAACTGGTTTTGGGTATTTTCAATTTGGTCATTTTGGTATATCATAAGATTAGCACCTCTTCTTTTGTGTTTATTTGATTGTGGCGATCTTATTATACCAAAGATTAGGTGCTTTTTGAATGTCAATGCACCAATTTATTAAGTTTATCTGCTTGAAATATCAAGCAGTTTCACCTGTTTTAATGGTGGGAAAGTTGAGTAATTTATTAATATCCTGAATGTTTTTTGCTTGTTGACAAAATATGTGTTCATACAAGTTGCAATAAGTAATCCTATTGAAATAATACATATTGTGATTGTAATAATATTTGAAGTAATGTTTGAACTTGCTTTTTTGTTTTTCTTTTTGCCATTATTATTCCCTTTACCTTTCTTTTGTTTTTTTCTAATGCTCAATAATTCACTTTATCAGTTAATGTATACAATATTGCAACCGTTACGATGCCAGACATCCATTCCTATCAGAAACTGAAATTCGTTAAACCTACTGCCCGATTTTAGGTAACTTCATAAATTCTGATTTCCGTATGTTTGGGACTTACGTTAGCTTTGCTATGCCCTAAATCTCTCTGTTTCTATATGCACAGGCTAACCGCCAGGTTCCAACTCTAAATTAGTGTGTTTTGCTCATCTCTATGAATTATTTAACCTATTTTGCTATCCATATTACACACAATTAACAAATACTATTTTCGTTTTTCTTTATAAATGTTTCTGAATCTATATAAAATTTCATCGCTGACGAATCCTTCATAAAAAAATTATTTTTTTCATTTTAGGACTGATTATTTTTTCATCAATATATATGTCAGCTTCTATTCGATGGCTGATTTTGACATACCTTATATTTCTCTTAAATCCTGTTGAATTAATTTAATCAACTCATTTAACGATAATAGTTTCACTGTATTACTATAAAGAATCTCATCTCCACTATTATTAAAAATCATAAGACATATCATCGACCAATGATATAGCAATTATTTTATTTTTTTTCTGAGCATAAATTCGATTTTACTTAATCCATATACAAATACATCTATTATTTCAAAATTATTTTCAAACAAAATATTTTGTATAATTTCTTTTGCAGATACTAGTAATTTATTTATATCACTCACCACCTTAAAGAGTACGTTTATATCAGTTTTAATTCAATATTAAGTCTTAAATTCATACACCCTATGCGTACCCAAATGGCAAATTTTTTACAAGAGACTATTAATTAATTTACATGACTAACTCACCTTCAGCGAGAAGCATTTCAATTAATTAATAGTCAATAAAATTTACTTTGTTGAACGTTCTTATATAGAAACATAATTAAACAATTAGTAATTTCTTTACACAACTTACTTGGTGAATTTTGTTATATCTAACGTTAAGTTATATTCATTTAATATACCTACTAAGTCATAGTCATTCCGTGTCGCTATTATTATTCTCAATCCATCGCTGGCATAATACATATCATAAAAACATACCACACCACTTTTTTTTGGAAGACAGATATTTATATAATCTCTTTTATTTTTATCAACAATGATTTTGTCATTAAATAAATAATAACAGTTTAAATTAATCTCCGATTTAATAACTATCTTTGCATCACTCAACTCCATATTAAACGCTCCTTAATATATTTTATTTTTAGGTCCTACTGGTATTAACCTTGCCCTATCCTCAAAATTTAAAATTTGAACTTGATTACCTCCTCCAGGATATACTATACTATTATATTTCTGTGGTCCAACAACGCCAACTTGAATTTGAGTTCCTTCTGGAATTAAAAATCTTTGCACTTCACTTACTTCTGGTTTAAATTCTGGTGTTACTGCAAGATTGTTTCGAACATAATCCACATCTGGTATATTATCAAATGTTCCCCATCCTCCTGGATTCTTCTGTCCTGGTGCCATTGCCATATTAATATAACAATCTTTTGGTGCTGGCATGGATATAATTTTAGTTCCATTCATCCATGGATTAGTTCCCTGCGGACTAGGTAATGCTAATGTAGTCTTACTACCACCCTTATAAAACGGATTAACAACAAACCCTCTGTTCCGGCTCATCCGCCCGGAACCAGAAGAACCCAATCCCTTGCTGATTTGGTTCGCTAACTTCCCAGCCCCCTCCTGCACCGCTGTCTTTAGCTTCGGCAATGCCTTATTCGCAAGGTTTTTCAGCTTATTTGCTCCCCAGTTCGCTGCTTTTCCCATTGCGTAGCCCGCCAGCAGTGTCCCTGCCATATACGCAATCTTTCCACCTGTTGTCTTACATTCCCTCTGGGCTGTCTGGTATGTATCATAACATGCCTTGACTGCTGCCGCTGTATTTCCTATTTTCCCGACAGTCCGGCACGCTCCCGCAATCCTTTCTGCTGTTTTAATGGCTTTTACTGCCTTGCTGGCTTTTGCTACTCCGGCTATAACTGTTCCTACCGTCGGTATTCCACAGGCAAAGGAGATTACCGCATTGACATAGTCGCCTTCTGCCGCATATAATGCTCCGTTAATCAGGTCAAAGCCGTCCCAGAAGATTCCTGCCGCACCAAGGAGAGTATGCCACTTTTCATACTTGCTCGTCTGCCCTCGGTCATTGGCGTTCCCCCCACATAATCCAAACGGATTTACCATGCTGACCGGATTCCCCTCACAGTAAGCGTAACGGTTTAAACTCTGGCTACTTCCGATATCCCCGACCTTGATATCCTGGTTGTGGAACCGATGTTGTCATAGTGGTAAGCAAAGTATTTCTTCGTTCCGCGGTTATACTGTGCAGCAAGTCCGTCTGCCCCATAGTAGTATGTTGTTTCCGTGTTATCCGCTTCGTAAGCGACTAAAAGCCTGCTTAAGCTTCCACCGGTGTCCGTGACATATTCCGTGGTAAGACCGTTTTCTGTGGTAGCAATACGGGTATTCTCTGCATCATAAGTATAGCTTACTCCGCCCGCTTCCACAAGACGGTTCCTGCAGTCGTAGGTTAATTCCTGCATGGTTCCATCAACAGGGCCGTAGGTCATGTTGCCCTTGGCATCATAGACTACCTTTTCCCCGTTATAGGTCTTTAACCGGTTGGCAGCATCATAGGTCATGCTGACGCTTTCCAGCACATCCGGGTTCTGGGTGTTGCTGCTCTCCTTTGTGACCACCTCGCCGAATACGTCATGGGTATAATGATTTTCCTGTAAAATGGTTTAAATATATCTCAACAAAGAAAATGATTCCTGCAATTTAAATGTTGGTGTGTGTTTAAAATTAAACATACTAATAAATCTAAATCAAACCTTTTTACCTTGCATATGTACTGGTCACAATGTAAAATAATATCCTTTCAGTTATAACCTTCATTACTAACTTTATATAGAATTTTAATCTTAATCAAATTAATCTAAGACAGATTTAATCTGTTTATTAACAACAGATTTCCTTCCCACATAACCAATTGGCACTTTATCAAAAACATACCCTGCCTACTGTTGGCACCATATTATATAAATTTACTATAATTTAACTGCGTATTGATACTTTTAGCATCTTCAAAAAATAAAGGCATGCATCACTTTCATTATCAAATCGTTGATAAGCATTATTTTGATTGCCTCTTTCGTCAATATAAAAACATTCCCAATAAGTATATACTTTGCGAAAAATATATACATCAGATGATATGCTTCCATTAATAGAATAACTTCTTTTGGGAATATTTAATTCATCAAGTGTTGCTTTCAATTCCTCTACATTCATCATCAATTTCCTCCAACTTGTTTTATTATCCCTTTCTTCAACAAAACTTCTGCACTAACAAATGACCGATATTGTGTTCCTAACCCAATTTTTCCAAATGCTGAAGCTATTGTAGATTCTTCAACTTCAAATGGTTTAACAACCTCAAATTGTCTATATTGTGATAAATCTGCATCATACGGTAAAGCTCTCATCTCCATGGGTGTTCCTGTTGGAGAAAAATATGTTCCTGTCATCCGTCCAAATCTATCTATTTTATCTCCAGCCATTAAGTAAATAGTTTTTTCTGTTCCTATTATAGCTCCGTTATTCGAAGGGTAATATGGTACTAATTCTGTAAATTTATTATTTGTCTTTTGGTATTTGATATTATTTTTAAACGAACCAAATGCATCACTAAATTTACCCGTAAACTTCCCGGCAGCTTCCTTTGCCGCAGTCTTTAACTTCGGCATTGCCCTGCTGGCAAGATCTTTTAACTTTCCGGCTCCCCATTTGGCAGATGCCCCGATGGCAAAGCCTGCCACCATTGCTCCTGCCGTATAGGTCATGGCTTCCCCGACAGACTTTTCTTCCCTGCGGGCCTTCATATAGGTATCATAGTTTGCCTTCATTCCGGCAGCCGCATTTCCAACCCTGGCAATGGTTCTGCATGCATCCGTTATCTTCTGCGCAGTTTTTATCGCTTTGACCGCTTTTGCTGTTTTGGCAACCCCTGCCACTACCGTTCCAACGGCAGGGATTCCACAGGCAAAGGAGATGGCCGCATTGACATAGTCGCCTTCTGCTGCATACAATACACCGTTTACGATGTCTGCCCAGTCAAACACGAGTCCTGCCCAGTCCAGTACATTATGCAGCCATTGATACTTGCTCTTCTGCCCCTGGTCATTGGCGTTCCCCCCACATAATCCAAACGGATCTACCATGCTGACAGGATTCCCCACACAGTAGGCATAACGGTTCAAACTCTGGCTGCTTCCGATATCACCCACCTTGATATCCGGATTGATAAAACGCTTGATATCCGGATTATAATACCTTGCACGCATATAGTACAG
>CAJUFL010000108.1 GCA_910585605.1 uncultured Lachnospiraceae bacterium
TTCATTGTTCTTTCCTTTGCTGCTGTGCTTTTATCAGCGCCGCAACGAAGACTATATTATCACAGGGATTTCTTAATGTCAATACCTTTTTTATAAATTTTTTGACATAATTTTTCATAATTTTTATAAGAATAAAACCTTTGTTAAATCTCCCACAATATCTAGTAGTAAATTATTATCATATAACAATTTGAGCAAATCAGACTCACTAATTGCTGCTATCATTTCATGACTCCATGCCGATGTACTGGTTATAGATAGAATCAAAAAGAAAATCCATATCAATACCACACCTCTCACAGCACCTAAAAGCCCTCCTCCAATTTTGTCAATCCATTTAACAATTGGCAGTTTTGAAAAACCACCAGCAGCTTTTCCCAAAAAGAAAAAGAATATCCTGCATATAAAGACCAGCAGTAAAAAGACTGCTGCATTCAACATTACAACAGCAATGGATTTTGCAATATAATCGTACACTCCAATTACTTCCAATGCTTCATACATTTCAGAATTATTATTATCTAATATATTTGCTTTCATATCTTCCGGTAACGGAAGTGCATTAATGATTGCTACCTGAACTCCTCTGGAATTATCCTCATCCGAATCGGAAAATTGTAATTCCTCTGATATATATGCAGCAAGTTTATCATCTACCTCCGTATGCTCCTCCAGATATCCACTCACATGAGGTGCCATGTAGGCGGCAATAAAAATACTCGCAATCAATCCCGCTACCGAAATCACAACTTTAAATAATCCCTGTATCCAGCCAGCCAAAACACATATAAAAAACAAAATACCTATTACAATACAGACTGTACTCATTTCTATTCCTTTTTACTTTCGTGCTTAATTTTAATAACCTCTGAACCACTATCATATAGAACAATATATCTTTTACTATATCCTGTCGGCACCATATCCACTACATTTTTCTGAAAACTATAAGAAAACTTTAACTGCCCCTTGATCGTATATATCCTGCATTCCGAGCCTCCAGTGAATATGATTTCGTCCTCGCTCATCCTCACATTTTCATAATCAAAATCAATCTTCTGCTTTAAGACGCTTCGTCCATTAGTATTATATAATTCTAATACATATGGAGCCTTTTCCCCATCTTTCTTATTTTCCTCTGAATTCGGTACTACAATTCCAACATAACTTGAATTATATACGATACTCTGTACCTCAACATCAAATGCTATCTTTGTTTTCTCACTCGGCTTTTCTCTCATGGAGTAAATCAGGAATTGATTATCACCAAATGCACAGATAGTATTATTATCTAAAAATTCCACCTTAGGTACAATCGTATCATCCAGTTGATAAGCCCCCATCATACGGTCAGCATTTTCACTTTGTCCAACCGCCCCAAAATTATAGGCAGCCATTCCATTTTTTACATCCGCCCCGTCCAGATACAGATATGTAGAAAATAGTTTTGTACCATCTTCTGACAGGTCAATATCCATAGGATATCCGCTTTTATCAATGGTTGTCTGAATCTCTGAAATCAGATCCCCATTTTTATCATAAATACTTATAAAATTTTCTTTTTCTCCTTCAAGGATAACGGCAAATACTCCTTGAGATGCAACCGCTACATCACAAATCTTATATGGCATAGTTGTACTGCTAACTTTACCTGCCGTATTAAAAATATATACATCATTGCCGTTCAAATCTGCAACAGCAGCATATTCTCCGGAAACATCAGCCTTTGGCATTTTCATTGCAAAAGTTTCATTCCAGACAGCTCCGCCTTTCTCATTTACGTAAATCGCTCCGTCTTTGCTGTATTTTAACAAAGAATCCTGATAAGGAATATAGTCAATCATAGAAGCATTTTTGACGCTGGTCTCCTCCACCACTTCGTAACCATTATAATTGGTATTCGAAAAATTAGAAAATACCGCTACTATGACGACAATTGCCACTATAGCCAGAATAAATTTGCCACGTATCCGCCTGGCATCCTCTTTTTCCATGGGTCTTTGTTCATTTTTACTCTCTCCGTCTACCGCTCTTAACTCTGATCCCTTTTCCCTCTTTTTAGGAAATGAAAATTTGCTAACAACGGCTTCTTTCTCTTTTTCAGTTTCCTGTTCCTTTTTATCTCTTTTCATTGTATCAACCTTTATTTTCCATTACATTATTTTCATGATACGTCTTAGTATACTATATTTTTTCAAAAGGTACTAGCTTTATTTCTTTATTCATCAAACATATTTACTGAATAGAAGGAATCAATATTTTATCCCCTTCATGAATTTCATCTGCTTCCCCTAATTCATTTGCCTCCATCAGTTCCGCCACATATCCTACCGAATTATACATTTTAAAACTTATAGAAGACAGCGTATCCCCATTTTGAACTGTATAATATTGCGGCAGATTTGCAGCAGCTGTTCTCACTTTATTAACATCTATCTCTGCTTTCTTCTTATCGGCATCATTTTGTCCCTTTATCAGATCTTTTTTTTCTGTAGAATTTTCATTTTCTGTTTTCTTCTCTGTTAAATCTATACTATTTTCCAATGCAATTATTCCATTTTCCACTAATTTGTATTCCATTTTCTCAAGCATCTGATAATTACTGAATACTGCAATACCAAGTGCCAATACCGCAACTATAAGTCCTGAGCACACTGCATATAGCCTTCGATTCATGCGTTCAATTTTTGCATTTTTTGCTCTTTCTTCCATGATTTTTCTATAATTGCGAAGAACTGCCTCATCCTTTTGTTCCACCTCATCTTCTTGTTTGGGTTCCGCATCTTCTTTGGTAGCAATCATAAAGTTCTGCATAGCTTCATTTCTTGCATAATAAATATAATATCCACTCTGTCGGCGAAGCCCGTCCCCCTCCATCATATAAAAAGCATCTTCTCCCTCCAATGCATCCATAATATAAAGTACTTTATCCATACCTGCAAAATTATCCATATGTAACTGTACAATCATATCATTCACTGTCGTAGAAAATCCCATTCTGGACAAAAACCATCCCACAACTTCCAAATCAGGAAAATAATTTTTCACCTCCTGATAAATATAACTCCATGTTTCCCCATCAAATGTAGTCTCTTCCAGATTCAGTTCCAGATTCTGCGCCGCAAGAGCACCGCTTACAAATACAATTTCCCCGCTTTCCCCTTTAACCGTTTCCCCTACCAATATCGCTCCTCTCGCAAAAGTGGAATTGGGATTTGCAAGCTGGTTTAGATACGTCATGACATAATCTTCAATATAAATTCTTCTATTTCCACTGGGTACACCAATTTGTCTGATATTCTTCGGTAATGTAATTCCTGCAAAAATGTTATCTTCCGTAAGTTCATCTTTATCATACACAATTTCAATCATGCTCTTCATTCCTTTCCGTGACATTTTTGCCTCTTAGTAACATATCATGCCAAAAATGCTTATCATGTCTAAAATTGTCCTCTATAACAGGAAAATACCCGCAAATTCAGGAAAATTTTTACTTTTCTATATATAAAACGACACATAAAACACTCCCCGAAAAGAATATTTCGTTTTTTTGTCTAAAACAGGCTCAAAATGTTCATACTTTTCATACAATAATTTAGTGCAGTATGGAGATATTTTTATGACACCTTTATATTATAATGCCTTTGAACAGGGATCTGATTTGGAACTGCATCAGGAAATCAGAAATATATTAGAAGAAGCGCAGACTTCTATTGACAATATCGTAATTCTTTGCATCGGGACCGATCGTGCCACCGGTGACTGTTTAGGACCTTTGGTAGGAGAACATTTAAAAAGCATTCTTCCCGAAATTTCAGTATACGGTTCTCTGGAATACCCTATTCATGCTTTAAATCTGGAACAGACCATAGAGGACATTTACGCAAAACATACTGACCCATTTATCATTGCTATTGATGCTTCTTTGGGAATTCCTGAACACATTGGATATGCCACCCTAAGCCGTTCCCCTTTAATTCCCGGAAAAGGAGTAAACAAAAAACTGCCTGCAATAGGAAATCTCTCTATCACAGGCATTGTAAATGTTGCCGGTTTTCCAAACTCTATTCTATTACAAAGCACCCGCCTACACACCGTAATGATTCTGGCAAATTGCATCGGTAATGCAATCAGCTGGTATTTTATGGATACCTATCTTCCTGCACCTTTATAAGCAGCAATTGCTTCTGAAACGGTATCTGCCGTTCCATCCTCCATTAACGAAATTAAATCTGCCACCTTTGCCGGCGTACAAAAATCCTTTCCCAAAATAGCTCCATAATTGTTGGCAATCGCAAGCGCAGAATTCTGAATATCTTCATCCAATACAGCTATATGCTCTTCCATGTTTTCAACATCTGCCTTCATCTGTTCTACCTTACCAAGTCTTCTGTCGTTCACTTCGTTTGTCAGAAGCTGTTTTGTCTCATTTTCAAAAGTCGTCATTGCATCCTGCTTTTCCTGACTGATTTGATTTAATTCTTCTTCTAATTCAGCCAACTTGTCATCATATTTATCGAGACCATACTGACTGTCGTCTTTATCCTTATTTATCTTATTACGAATTGCCTTCATCTGGCGCTTATTGGCAGCTATCTTATCTTTGATGTTGCGACCTTCCATTAACGTATCATAATGTTTAATCTTAACCTTATTTAATATCAGAATATAAATGAATCCCAGCACAAACAAGGTAAGGGAAACGGTAAGGGTACAAAGAAACGGAATATTGCGGCTCCCCTTGAAAAATACGTGAATGGACAATGTATACATCAGAGAAGGAATTCCTGCGTAAGTAATCAAAATTGTCAACAACAGCACCAAAAATTCCAAAAAACGCTTTGTCATAAATAAAGAATAAAACATCTTTGTCAGACAAAATGAGGGGACATGCTGTGCCTTAAATAAAGTTTTCATCTCTACCTGAAGCTGACGGTTTTCTTCAGTCAGCTCTGCGGTTTCTATAGAAACTCTCTCATCTACACGTTTGGATTTTGCTTTATCACGTTTGGCTCTGACACTACGATTTTTATTCTTATTCGCATCAATTTGATCATCATAAACCTTTTCGATCTCAATCTTCCGTTTCCTGATCGTCTGGGCAATCTCATCCTGAATGGACTTTTCTTCTGCCATAATTGCTTTCTTAAGATTTTTTTCCTGATTCTTATATTCTGCTAATTCTTTTTTTAATTGCTCTACAGCTTCAAGATCGGTCTGAACCTGATAAAGATAATCAACATTTTCATTAAATACATTATTCTGCATATTCTGCCTCTCTTTCACACCATCTATTGTGCTTAATAAAAGAAAAAACACAATATTTACCTATTATAATAACAAACCTACTTTATAAATACAACCGTTTTCGACATTTTCCTACTTTATATTCATACATTATTCATAATCTTTTAATGTTTCAGCTTGAGTTTCCGCAAATTGTAATTTCAAAACGAGTATATTCAGCCTTAGCACTAA
>CAJUFL010000109.1 GCA_910585605.1 uncultured Lachnospiraceae bacterium
TGGAATATTAGCAGACTATTATCAGGCGGGATATGTGAACAGTAAAGCCGCAAAAACAGAAGAAGGAAAGAGTTTTGCGGAGGTCGCTGAACAGAAATCAGTGGAGGCAGATAAACAATATTGTCTGGACAGGGCATCCGAAGCATTTGATACGATAGGAAGCATTTTCATATTTCCAAATTGTTGGTACAACATGCCATTAGATGGTATAACGGCGAGGTCGATCCGGAAAATATATTGGGAAATTCCGTTGAAAGTGCAATCAGGGTTGCGGAAAAAGCGTTATATGATATAGATCATCCGCTTCCCGGTTCGCCGGCAAAAAGTATAGAGGTGCAGCAAGAGATTATGAAAGAGCGCGCATTTTATGTAGCTTTTCTTGAAAAACTGCAACAACTTTCATGATAATACTAGGACTTAGCACAGGCGGCTTTGAATGACATAGGTTGTCTTGTATCAAATTGACAGACAGAGAAGGGAGTAGTTTTTTATGAAAAAATCAATTACAGCAGGTTTGGCATTACTATGTGTATGCATGATAATACTGGGAGGGTGTTCTTCTGCTCCTGAAACAAAAACTTTTTCGTTTGAAAGTCCTCAAAAAATCACTGTCACATCTATCAGTGGAGAGAAGATGGAAGTTACTGATGAGGATATAATACAGCAGATCACGGACAATATTACATCTATTCAGTTTGAAAGAGGAGAATCGAGCGAAGATACAAACGGCTTTGGTTCCATGATTTCATGGTATGATACAAATGGCGATATGATGGAAACTATCTCCGTTATGAGTGATGACACGATCATATACAACAGCTATTTCTGGACAGCTATGAACGGAAGCATTGATATGGAAGTGATAAATGATGTTCAGCCAACAATTTCGGAAGCTAATCAAGCCGGTGAAGAAGATTGGGAAGATAAGACACTTTTGGAAGAGTATGCGGCTTATGGTATTGAAAAAGAGGATAATTTCTATTATTACCAGGGTGAGTTGGTATATATTATCAAGGATGAGCGTCCTGACAGTTCCGTTTATAGGCTTAATACAGATTCAAAAGGAGCAGTCAGCATTAAGGTTATCCGGAATGCAGGGGGAGAAATCACGAGTGTTACTTATATGACTGAGGAAGAAGTGGCAAAGGCATTGCCCAGGATTTTAGGTGGCGCGTCCCACTTAGATGGTGCAACAATGGAAGATGCAGAATATTCTGATATCAATGCTGAAGAATTAGCGGATACATTTGGTATTATGGTTTCATTGCCAGAGAATACAAATTGGATTACGGATAGTGAGTATTGTTTAGTAGATGAAAATAATTTGAAAATAACATACCACGATACCGTAGCAGATGCGGATTGTACGTTATTAGTGGCTAAAAACGAAAATTTGAATTTGCCGGATAATGAGTATGATGAAACATTAAATGAGTCTTGGGAAGGTAAAACAATCAGCGGTCAGAACATTGTGGTAAAAGTACAACATGGGAAAAATGATGAAAATACGGTGCTTGCAACTTGGGAATATAATGAATACCGATTTGCAATCATAGGAGAAGTTAAAGAAATTTCTGAATCTATTCCCAAAGTTGCATTGGGCATTATCTATAAGCTGGACTGACTGAAAGGAGGCAGTATGGGAAAACGAATAGCATTTACTATAGTAACAGCATGTGTTTTGTTGATAACAGGGTGCGGGGCTTCAAACAGTGCAGAGGCTCCCGATGGTGCAGATAGTCAAATAGCGGAAAATGCCGGACAAACAGATACAGAGGAAAAAGCAGTATTCGAAAATATTGATGAAGAAGATCTCGAAAATGAAACTGTAAAAGAACTGACAATGGAGAATCTTTTGGAATTATATGAAAACGATGGTTTGGCATTGAAAGTAGAAGAGGAAGGTCTGGAGGGATTTCTTGCATATGGGAATATGAAACCAGTTTCTGTGAGGGAAGATTCTTTGACAGGACTTTACATCTGTGATCTTGTTTATCCGTATACGTCTGGGAACGGGATAACCAGTGACAGAAATTATGAACTTCAGTTCTCTTACTGGCGTCCAGAGACAGCTGAGGAATATGGACATATTGAAAATGAGATTGACAATATTCGTCTTATGGAAAAAGAATCTCAGGATGCAGTGATGCTTTATGAGGTGGATGAGCGGTTTATTCCTACAAAGGATTTGCAGGAATTTTTACAGCGGGATTACGGAATAGATCAATATCTGCTCTGTGACCTGCCGGGTGAGTTTGCATTGGGAGAGTATAGAGAAGATATTGGATTTTGTGACGGTTGGCTGCTGGAAGGGGAAATGGAAGAACTGTCCCATGATGAATGGATTTCGGAGGCATGGTATTGTCCCGGCGGTATCGGCAGAGGAGAGACTGCATCCCAGATTTTGCAGTTTGATAATGGGACACTCACAAATGTTACTTTGATGATGAACCATACGGGACAATACCATGAATCAGAAATATTGGAAGGTTGTGAAGTTCAGGCGGTCTTGGTGGAGTATTCTTTTGATCTGTTCACTGCTTCCGGTTGGGAGGAATATATGACACAGCATCCGGAAACGGAGAAGGATGCATTAAATTCTTATTACTGGTATGTTTTTATGGGAAAAGAAGATAGCGAGATTTTTTATGTCCTGTTTTTGAATCAGGAGTATTTTACCAAAGACGATGCCATCCATATGGCACAGTCAGTCCAGTTTACAGAGAGAGCATTTTGATATATTTTTCAGGAGGCAGCATGAGAAAAAGAATAGCATTTACTATAATAACAGCATGTGTTTTGTTGATAACAGGGTGTGGAGCTTCAAACAGTGCAGAGGTTTCCGTTGGTGCAGATAGTCAAATGGCGGAAAATATCGGACAGAACGATACAGAGGAAAACATAGCAACAGATGGTATTGCAGACTATCCGGCAGCGATTATGGTAAATGACACAGTTTATCTGTTGGAGGGTAATCCTATGCCCGCAGAAGTTGATGAAAGTGCGATTATTGGATATACAGAGTCATATACAGACACTTTTCCGGAAAATAACGGAGAGACAAATTTTAATTCTGAATTGGGAATGCCCTATGCACAAGTGGAGGGCGGAATAGCAGTTTTATATAAGAACGAATGGTATTTAGGCACTCCATTTTCTAATGAAAATGCTATTACCTTTACCGGGATAATCATTGACCATACTGTTGAGTCATTAGTGCCTGTTGTTTGTGTAAAAACGCTGGAAGAAGAAGTAATTCCGTATGAAGCGGTATTTTTTGAATTGCCGGAAGGTGAAGAAGATTGGGCATTAAAGATAGATACGGTAGTGCGTATTACTTGTTCCGGTGATTTTACAGAGCCAGCACCGCACTATGGAACACTTATCTCCATAAGAAATGCGGATGCCGATGTATTATCACCGTTGGACGGAGTAACGATGGAAGTGACAGAATGTTCCGATACCAGTGTTACCGTTAAAATTACGAATGATACGGACAAAGATATACAGTGCGGAGAGGACTTCTGTCTGGAAGTGCAGGATGAAGAAACTGGAGAGTGGAGGAAACTGGATGAAGTAATTGACAATGCTGCTTTTAATGCGATTGCTTATATGGTTCAGAAAGATTCACCCTATGAAGCGGTTATTGACTTTGAATGGCTCTATGGGAAGCTGGAACCGGGCAGATACCGTATTGTAAAAACTGTTATGGATTTTAGGGGAACCGGGGATTTTACAGATTATACTTTTACAGCGGAATTTAGTATTTAAGGAGAATACACAGTATGGAACACTTATCTCCATAAGAAATGCGGATACTGATGTATTATCACCGTTAGACGGAGTAACGATGGAAGTAGAAGTTGAATAATGAATTGATCAAGAAAAGTCGCAAGAAAGAAAACGGAGAGAAAACATTATGGAACGAATGAGGAAAATAGGACTTCTTGTTCTTATTTCATTTCTTTTAGCGCTTATTATCTGTCTGCCTTTATTTAATAAGTGGCTGAATGTATTGTTAAGAGTTTCAGAAACAGAAAGAAAAAATAATAAGGGAATTACTTTTTCCATTCAGCATGAGGACAATCCTTTAAATAAGGAACTACAAGATTTTGCTGCGTTATATAACGCGTTAATTGAAAACCAAAAAGAAGGGTATAAGTACTATGAAATATATCCTCAATATCTTGAAAACTTTAGTGAACAGAAGGAGTTTTACAGCGCAATATCAGGAGAACTAGAGAACCAGTGTTCAGCTATCGATTGTATACAGATAAGTAAAAATGTAATAGACGATTTTCATATTAAGATTTTAAAGGGAAGTTCATTGTTGGAAAACGATTTTATCTTAAAAAAAGATAACGAAATTCCAATTTTAATGGGGAATCTGTATTCTTCAATTTATAAGCTGGAAGATACTTTTATATTTACCTATTTATATGATGACTATACATTTAAGGTAGTTGGGTTTTTAGAGAAGGGGAGCCAAATTGATAGTTTTGATTACCCTATTGATTTAGATAAGTATATCGTGATGCCAAGTTTTACTATAGAAGATAATGTTGAAATTACTGATGGACTGAAAATACATTACGCGAATAAAACCAGCGGAATCATTGAAGTACTGGAGGATAATAAAGAAATCTTTTATTCGGTTGTCGGACCATTATTGGAAAATGCAGATGTAGGTACATATACATGGAGCATTCGTCCTATGGAATATGCTTTTGAAGAGAAGTTTGGCACTAATATTGAAATATTTCAGGAAATAGTATGGGGCATTGTCTTTTTAACATTTTTGTATGAAATATGGTTGATAAAGAAATTGTCTAAAATCGCTTGGCGTGGCAAAATAAAACGTACTCACTGTTTTTTTTTATATGGATTGCTCATATCAATTTTGGCAAGTATTTTCTATGCATTGATTCAAGCAGTCTATATTGTTGTGTTGGGAATCAAAGTATTTAGTCTTGCACATTTTCTGGTTATTGGAATTGTAGCTTTTGGTGCAATGGTTATTTGCAGAGTATTACAAAACGGAAAGTGATTTCTATTTATTTTGCGGAGAATAACAGTTATGTCGAAAATAACAGATTACAGCTTTTTAAAAATGTGGCTAGTCAGCATGAAGAATGAAACGATCTGGGAGGGCAAATAAGAGAGACAGACCGCGGATGTGAAATCCTGTCTTTTTTATTTCTGCGTAATTTACTTGACTAATAAATCTTACAGGTGTAATATTTATTGGGAAAGCTGAATAAATTTTTTTGCTGTCAAATCTTACAACAGTAATATTTATGACAAATATTCAGTCTTGATTGGAGGACAGT
>CAJUFL010000110.1 GCA_910585605.1 uncultured Lachnospiraceae bacterium
GTATCATTTTAGTTGACACCTTATACGCAAGGATTTGATGTATAATCAAAGAGAAATAAGGAGGCAACTACAATGGCAAAAAAACAACGGAAATACGACATGGAATATAAGATCCAGGCCGTAAAACTGGCAAAAGAACTTGGCGGTGCAAAAGCGGCTGCCGAATCAGGAATCCCTGAAAACACCATGTATGCATGGACGAAAGCAGCAAGAGAGGGACGGCTGGATGCCGGCCCCGGTTCCCATACGCCGCAGACGGCCATGAGCCTTACGGAGGAACTGGCCCTCCTCCGCAGACAGGTCAGGGAGCAGGAAAAAGAAATACGCCGCCTGAAAGAGGAAAACGAATTTCTTGAGGAAGCAAGTGCTTTTTTCGCCGCCAGCCGTCGGAAGTCTGCAAAAGGCAGAGAATGATGTTTCTTGCCATGAAAACCGGGGACGGCGTTATCAAGGGAAAGATTTCTTTCTACTGCCGGATGCTGAAAGTAACACGGCAGGGATTTTATAAATATCTGGCAGACAAAGACCGCCCGTGGAAATATCAGGATTTAGCCGACGCCATGCGGGCTATCGCGTCAGAGGATGAATGCAACGACACCTATGGGCGTATCCGTATGTATCAGGCGCTTCTCCTGAAACAGTCTGAAGATATCCGTATTCCCGGTGAGAGGACGGTCTACCGCGTCATGAAGGAGATTGGACTCAGCCACCGCCCGAAACGAAAACCCAACGGAATCACTAAAGCTGAACATGAGGCGCGCAAATCCGACGACCTGCTGAAGCGGGATTTCACATCGGCAGAGCCGTTGAAGAAATGCGTTACAGATATAACTGAAATCAAAGCAAAAGACGGAAAACTCTGTGTATCTGCCATATTTGACTGTTTTGATGCCGCAGTCCTGGGACTGGCAATGGATACAAACATGAAAGTGTCATTATGCGAACGGACACTTGACAATGCCGTCCGCTCATATCCGGCACTCAGGGGAGCGGTCATTCACTCTGACCGTGGAACACAGTATACCAGTGAAACCTGTCGTAGGGCAGTTGCGAAGTACAGCATTTTCCAAAGCATGAACAGCGCCGGGGGACGCTGCCATGACAATGCGCGATGCGAGAGCATGTGGGCGCGGATGAAAGAAGAACTTCTCTACGAACGCCACAATGCAGAAGAAATGACCATTGAGGAACTAAAGACACTCATCTGGAGATACTTCATCAGCTACTGGAATAACAGGAGGATATGCTCTGCTAATGAGGGACTTCCCCCTATGGTCAAACGGCAAAGATATTATGAATTCCTGGGGATTGCAGCATAGGTACTAATATCCTTGTAAAAAAAGTGTCAACCAATATTGACAATATCATTATTACACCAACCGACAGGGACAGCAAAATCTGGGCATCGTAACATCAATGGAATTTTACAAAAAGAAGCTGCAGAGGGCTGCACAAGAAAAAGGAATATTTTCATACAACTATCAAACAATACAATTCACGAATAAATTCAAATCCAATCAATTTCTTGAATAAATAATCGAATAACGACATCCAGCTAAACATTTAAGACAAGTAATACATTGATAAACATCTACAATATCATCCCGACTTATACCCACTTCCCACTTTTTCCCATGTATTGCTTGCACCGGACAAACTTTGACACATAAATTGCATTCGCCGCATCTGTTAGAAATAATTTCAGATTTCACAACATTCAACGGCATATCTGTAAGCACAGAACACATAGAAATTGCTGCTCCATATTTTTCTGTGACCAATAGATTATTTTTTCCAATCCAACCCAGTCCCGACATTGTCGCTATTTTTTTATGTGGCAATATAGAACTTTTAGTTTTCTCATCGTATTCCCCTCTGAAATCTATGCCCTTTTCAGATTGTGAAATAGCCTTATACCCCTTTTCTTGGATAATTGCAGCAAGTTCATCAGCCAATTCATCCGTTTTATTGAATATTTCATAACTCAAAAAAACAGTATAATCTGTATCTCTTTCATGATTCAATTTATCAATATACTCTTTAGGCAAAACTTTAACTAATAGAACTGCATAAGAAAATCCTCTATTTTCCTCTACGGATAATGAGGTAATATCAACAACTTTTATAGTATCTACATGATTTTTTTCTGCAAAATTCTGTATAATTTCTTGCATAACCCCTTCAGTAATCTCCGTTTTCATCACTCGAACTCGGCGTGTTCTTTGCTGTTCTTAACTGTATTTGTTTAAGATTTATACAAATACACGCCCTTTTTTACTTCTATTACATCATTTATTATGGCTTGCTGATTTTCTGTTGCCAAAATGTTGCCACGCATTTATTATAGCAAATCCTCATAAATTGGCAACCTGTTTTTAAAATGTTACGCAATAAAAGCCCATTTTGAGAGATGGATGTATAAAATATCATCTGCGTCATTTCCATATCTGAAATATCTTGCAAAATAAAGGATTCTAAAAAGCTAAAGCGTAACAAATAAGCACACATTTTCTCTTTGATGTCTTTGTCTTTAAAAAAAATACCATTTTACTTCTCTCGAAAAAATAGAAATAACCGCATTTACCCTAAAAACCGTCAAATTAATCCGTTATTGTTCCCACCACAATTAGCCTTTTATCCTCCCAAATTATAATCCATCTGGCAACTCTGCAAGTGATATTGCTCTATTTATATCATTTTCTGATTGCCTTTTCATTGTTATCTGCGCCAACGAAATAATAATATTTTTTAAGTCCCCATATGCTTCATCGGTATAAACATCCTCATGCTCTCTTATCCTGTTCATTATAGCTAATACAAATTTCAAAAACTGCACTGGTATTACCAAATCTGAAATATCATTCCATCCTGTTATATTTCCATAAGAACGTGCTTTTGCCTCCATTTTTCTATCGCATATTCCTTTGCAAACACAATAAACTTCTGTATATTTATTCTTCCCACTATTACACCTATAGTAGTCCATATCTTGAACAAATACAACTATTCCTTCATATTTGTCCAACATATCTCTATGAAGCAAATCTCTTCCACATACCTTACATCGTAATGGCGCATATTCTGACAATAAATTGGAAGGTGACTTTAATTCTATTTCATTATAGGATTGTGGAAAAAAACGTCTTATCAGTTTATTAACTTCCCTATTCTCTAGTAAAATTCTTTCTATCTTTTCTCTATCAAATATTTCTATCTGATATTTTTCCTTCAGTATCTCAAACTTCCTACTTAATGGCGAACTAACAACCGTGGAGTAAAAACCAATAAATCCGTCACAGTGGTGGGATTGTATTCTATCTGATATATCTTCTTCATCGCTCACATTAACTGCTGAACCACTATGGATTTTATGTTTACAACTAACTAGCCAACGTATCTCTGTATCCTTTATAATGCCCGTCCGCCTTTCAGAAATAATTATATCTCTTCCTCCATTCTCCTCATTATATTATTGGCAACAACCCAGGATATAGCAAGTAACCTTATAAACGCCTACCGTATAGAACAAAAAGCTACAATATAACAACTTCAACACACAATCTCTTTTTGAACACTTTTATTACATGGTGCTAGCACCATGTAAATATTACGCCTAAGGAAAAAGAGGCAGTTTTATCTGCCCCTATGCTTCTCTTTCCTTTTCTGCTGTTTCAGTTCAAACTGCCGCAGCTTCTCTGCTTCCCGTTTCTCCCGGCTCACAGTCTTGCGCTCAATTTTCAACTGCTCCTGCTGTAATTTCAAAGCCTGTTGCGATTTTGTACCTATCCCGGTATTCTGTATCTGTTTCCTTACCTCTCGCTGTGCCCGTTTAGGATTGCAGCTTGTTTCTTTTACATCAGTTGCCACAGCCGGACTAAATCGTAGCCGATAGTAATTTTTCAAAACGAACTCATATATCTCATAGTCTTTTGGTTCTGTGCCAAACGTAACCTTACACACAGACAGCTTTCCGTCCAATACACGTTCAAACACTCCCACCCAAAATGGTTCTTCAAAATATACTGTCAGCTTTCCCGAAACTTTGTCCATGACAATTCCTCCTTAAAATAATTGTGATGAACAAAGAATGGACGACCCTAAGGAGGGAGGGCTACTTACACCATGATGGTGCGACTGGACTACCTACCAGTTCTACAAGATTGCCTTGCGTTGTGTTTTTATCTTTGCTTCTATATATTACCATATAAACGTGTATTCTCTATAAAAATATGGCAATCTGCTTATTACCGCAAACTGCCACATTATCATTTTCCCCTTATTTGCATTAACTACATGGTGCTAGCACCATGTTCAAATCACTACTAAGGAAATTCATATCCCTCTTTCCCCCAGACCGAAAGGCGGTACTGTCAAATCAATTCCAATGCTCTTTTATAAAGTGGATCTAAATCACAGCCACAACTTCCACATTCTTCATCTGCCTGCTTGATTGCCGATATTAATGTATCTTTATCAGCTTTTCCATCTAACCATTGTTTTGCCGGAATGGATATTAAATCCCAACCAGACGCAACAAACTTTTCCATAATTGATTTTAACTCTTCCATAATGTGACTCCTTTCAAATTAGCAACTTTTGATTTTTCAATTATACAAATTCCGAATTTGCGCTTATGAATGTATCTTATTTTTTATACGCAAACTTGCTTCTATGTGCATAATCCAGTGCCTTGAGAATGGCATTTGTATTAGCCCCCGAACATCTTTACCGCACCAATAATCAATAAGCCAAATTGCATTCTCATCATTACTAACAACGTTTAATAATTTTAACTGTTCTTTTCTTTCTTCTGATATTTTCTTTTTCAATTCATCATAGGATAAACTATTGATTATCTTCTCAGTGCTATCCTTTACCTCGAAAATATATGAATAAAGTTTTTTCAAGTTAAGTCGTTTTGAAAAATCTGCAATCTGCTCTTTTACAAGTTCATTTCCTGTTGTAATTATAGGCGAATTGATACGTTCTTGATAATTGCCCGAAAAAAAGACTTGCTCGTTTTCACTTATCAACGTGTGGGCAACTATATCTTCAATACGAAAGATATGCCAAATTGAATATGCAATCGTTTTACTATGATAACCGTCTGCATTTATAAATGGAATTGCGTCAAAATCTTTTCTGCTTAATTTCTCATTAAATGAAGCTAAGGTTTCCATTAACTGATTTCGCAAATCAAATAATGTGATAATACCTGCTTTATAGGTATCTTTCTTTTTGATTTGCGCTTGCATTGTTTTATTCA
>CAJUFL010000111.1 GCA_910585605.1 uncultured Lachnospiraceae bacterium
TAGGCTTGGTGGGGTTCATCACGGTGGGTGGTGGGCCCCGCTTTTTCGTGTTTTTTGATGCCGCTGATAGGATGGCGATAGGGGAAAAAATCGTACTATCAGGCAAAAGTATACTTTCACGCAAAAGTCAGGGGTTTCCGTGATAGTATAAAACGGAAAGGTAAAAAGGAGTAGGATATTGGCGGTTTTGGCTGAAAGGCGTATTAGTTTGACGGAAAATGCTGTTGAAAAACGGGGGATATGATACAAACACGGAAACTGCCTGTATTATCATAGAAACATGCGGGAAGTTTTCGTGATAGTATAAGAGGTTCCGTAATAATACATGAGTAAGTCGGTATGTCCAGAGATCGTGAACGTGGCATTGGAGAACGTGGAAGTCCACGATGGCGGTTTCCTGCATTTCCTTGATGACGCGAAGTTGGTGATTGAGAAGGAAGGATAGTACAAGGAAAAAGCTAGAGGAAAACAACCCTGGCTTTTTCTCTGTATATGCAACAAGTTGTGGGAACTAGACCGATAATGGATAATGGATTATATTATGAATTGCGTTTAAATATTGAAATTTTTGTCATTTTATGTTAATATCATTAAAAAGAAGTGGTGTGTGAAAGGGGAACTAAATAGAAATAGGTAGAGATATGATTAAGGCATCACTATGTATAGTTTTAGTGATGCCTTTTATGATACATATAGTGTTTTGTATTTTTTATGTTATTATTTGGGATTCAAGGGAGGTTTCTTTTGAAAGAAATAAATATATTTTTATCATATTGTTGGAAGGATGATGAGATAGCAGACGACATTTATGATTACTTTCTTAACAGAAAAAATATTGAACTACATAGAGACAAAATAGAAATTGGTTCTTGGAATAGTATAAAGGAATATATGCAATCAATTAGTAAAATGGATTATGTAATCCTTATAATTTCTGATTTTTACTTAAAATCTGCAAATTGTATGTATGAAGTATTAGAAGTAATGAGGGATAGAAAATACAAGGATAAAATTTTCCCGGCAGTTATAAATTCTGAAATATACAGTCCAATAATTAGAGCAGAATATGTCAAGCATTGGCAAGGAGAATTTAAAAAATTACAAGAAACGCTAAAAGAAATAGATCCGCAAAATTGGGGAAATTTAAATAGAGATTTAAAGAAGTGCCAAGATATATCCTCCAATATTGCAGAATTTTTGGATGTAGTTTCGGATATGAATAATCCTAAAATAGAAGATGTAACGTTAAGAATAGAAGAAAAACTTAGTTCAAAGGGGTTAATGCCGGGCAATAAGGTTTTTCTATTTGAAAAATCCCCCAATTCTTTATATGATCAACTTCGGGAAGATTTTAAGAGAGTGCGTGAACAAGATGGTGCTAGTATTTCTTACAAAGCTGAAACATTGGCAAGAAAACTATGGAATGATTATCGTGATGGAGGAGGTGGGATATATTTGTTAGATTTGGCTCGTGTTCGCAATAATCAGATTGAAATTGAAAACTTATATTATGAATTGATTATGTCTACAGATATACAGATTAGGGATACTGCAAGACGGTGGAATAAGAAATGGAGGCGAGTAAATGAGCATTTTTAATTTTGAACAAAATAGAAAAGAGGGTAATGACAAAATAGTCGAAAAGAGAGAGTCTCAACAAATTGTGCCACTTCAACAGCAGATGAATTCTGCATGGGCTAATGACAGATTGACGTCTGCATCTACTGAGAATACCCGTGCAACATATCAAAGAAATAAAGGTAGTGTAGCAAGGGATAATAGGAGAGCTGGCTACACAGAAAAGTCTAAAGTGAAGTGGCCTCAATATGGGGCAAGTCCGTCGATGCTTTTCAACTCTTCGGAAATCAAGATAATGGTAGAGGGAGAGTTAATGTGTACCAAAGGATTTATAGCTTTTATACGCGAGTGGCATGCATATAATACCACTGGTGCAAATAAACGCTCTGTATTTGTGCCAGGGTTCGAATATAATTTAATTCCTGATGATATACAAAAGGTATTTCATCCTATGCTTATTGAGAAAGAAAACGTAAGTATATATTATGATGTAAAGAATTATGAGGAATTATTCGCTCAACAAAATGTTCAAGGACCATATCTTTTTTTATCAAAGTCTTTAGATAAGGCCAAAAAAGTTAAGAGTATAGCTTATAAAGTGCATAAGGAACTTCGTTTTTTCACGCTTGACGATGGAGGAAAGTTATCCGGTTTTACAGATAATGGAATGGTGGCAAAACAGTCGGTTGTGTCAGGCAATGAACAATTTAAGATAATGACCGCAATAACTCAATATAATCGGGCAAATAGGTTAGTACATAGCAACATTGGTAAAGGGGAAAGGGTATACGATGATCAAGGTAATGAAATAATATTACTTCAGGAATTTATGAGTAATGCAATGTCTATTACCTACAGAACAAATCAAACAGATATATTTGCTAAAATCTATGCACCTAATGTTCTGACAACTACTTATTTTGAAGATAAGACGGAACTAATGCTACAAAAGCCTATTAGACGTAGAGGAATAGGATGGCCTATCTCAAAGTTATATGATGTTAATGGTTGTTTCGTAGGAGCATTGATACCGCAAGCAGAGGGAATTCCTTTGATGCAGAGTGTTCTTGGAGAGGAACAACTTAAGTTACATTTTCCTGACTGGAACAAAAAAGATTTATGTGATTTGACAATTTGTATATTGGAACATATTATATTTTTACAAGATAGGCACATATTTTTTGGTTGCATTAATCCGCAGTCTATTTTTGTGAAAGATAAAAACCATGTCTATTTTGTAGATATGGATTGTTATCAGATTGAGGGGTATCCTTGTGTATCGCAGAATATTACTTTTCAGCCTCCAGAGTTACAACTGAGTGGAATTCGTAAACGCTTATATACACAGCAAACAGAAAATTATGAAGTTGCAGAACTGGTATTCATGCTTATGATGCCAGGAAAAACACCGTATGCGAAAGAAAAAAATGCGGATATGGCTCAAAGCATTGCTAATATGAGATTTCCTTTCTCATGGAGTGGGCAACCTGGAAATAGAGATGTGGATCGTCCTAGTGGGCGGTGGCGTTTTGTATGGAGCCATTTGGGCAGTTTAAAAGGAGACTTTTATAATACTTTTATGAGCGGCAAGGAGTTTAATGCACCTGAAAAGCGTAAGTCTGCTCGCTTTTGGCTACATGAAGTGCGATCATTGAGGAAAGATTTGGAACATCCTTATGATATGGAGTCACTTGAACTTTTTCCAAAAACATTTAAGAGAGATGCCAAGACACAATTTTTTAAGTGCCAATATTGTGGGGTTGAATACCCTAAGTTTTATTTTTATCGTAAGTATTTTGATACGCCTTATCGGATTTGTAATTCGTGCCTTAATACACCATCTGACAAATATTTTGAGTGTATTAGTTCGTATCATACATCGGTGGATAGAAAGTTTATTTATTCAAAGAAAATGGCGATTTTTCATCAGATTGCAACTGTTCAGAATTCTGATTGGCATAAGCAGCGGTATTGTAGCGAGTGTAAGCATATACGATCTCAAGTATATAAAAAATTGCGTTGTAGGAATTGTGGCTGTTCGTTTGATTTTACTTTTGGCCAAAAAGAGGACTATGATAAACGTTTTGGCATAGATAATTGGGGCGTTCCAAATAATTGTCCGGAATGTAAAAGAAAGCAGTCTTGATAAAAGATAATTATCAGAAAGGAAGTGTATTTATGTCTGAATATAATCGCTCTAATGATGCAGGGTATCATCTTAAAGAAGAGTATGATCAGATGTATAATGAACGAATGCGAACAAGCCCGCGTATTCCGATTTGCTTTTGTGTTGATGTTAGTGGTTCAATGGATACACCTGTTGGTAGTTTTGGGTCTCGTATTAATTTGTTAAGTAAAGTAATGAAGAATATGCTTAAGGCTATGCAGGATGATGACTCCGCGTTGGCATCGGAAGCTCTTATTAGCGTGATAGTTTATGACCGCCACGCACATCGTATTCAGCCATTTGTAGATATACAAAGTATTGACCCAGAAAGGGCTACTCAATTTCATGCACGTGGACAGACATTTATGTCTGAGGCGTTGAATTTAGCGTTACGTGTTATTGATGATAAAATACAAGAGTTACAAGATAATGATAATGACAATTATGTACCGATGTTAGTTTTTATGACGGATGGTGAAGCTTTTTCTTGTGGTGATGATCCTACACGGCAATTTAATTGGGTTCGAGAGCGTGTGAGTAAAGATGAATTACATGTTTTTCCAATTGGAATCAGTAGAGAAGCAGATATGCAAGTGCTTAGAAAATTAACACCCACTCAAGAAGTATATCAAATCAATACAAGTGACCAGTTTATTGATGTTTTTGATGAAATCCGAAAACGTGCGAAAAGAAAATCGGATCGTTTTGTTTCAGAAGACGGCATGAATATGACACCGATGGTTTCGGATGATGATAAAACTATTAGTAGTGCGTATGGACAATTTCTTGATTTGGATATTGTAGACAGTGTAATATAATTGCAAAGTGTTTGGTTGCCATGTGGTTATGAATTACTATCCCAAAAATATTCGGGAGTAATTGCTGTTTATGATTGTGAAATCGCTATTGTAGATATTGGAAAAAAGAACCAGATTGTCTTTTCGTAAAAGTTGGTACTACCATATAGGAAGGGATGCATAATCTTTGCGGATATAACAAACTGGTTTACTGTGTTGATTCAAGCAGGAACAAAGAGCTTACCGACTAAGAACATCTAAAAGGCTTTGAAGTGCCGGAGAAGTTTCAAAAGTATATGATAGAGCCTCTTAAGTGAGAAGAATTTGTCTGAAAATGCTGTTGGAAAATGGGCAATATTGTCATATTTTGTCAGGGTGTCTTAGTTTCCGGCAGATACAGACACGGAAAGCCGAGAAAGCCCGTAAATGATATGCTTCCCATATGGTAGACAATGGAAATATCCAAAACT
>CAJUFL010000112.1 GCA_910585605.1 uncultured Lachnospiraceae bacterium
TTCATTACTATTTGTGCCGCCAACTGAAAGGCGGCGGAATGGAGATTTATATGAAGATAGAAGTAGAGACAGGCAATGGTGACGTCATCATTGAAAGTGAAGTTATCGCGCAATATGCAGGACTTTCCGCAATTGAATGCTTTGGTATTGTCGGAATGGCAACTGTGAACATGAAGGATGGATTTGTAAAACTCCTTCGGGGAGACAGTGTTTCCAAAGGTGTTAATGTCCGGGTTGCTGAGGATAATGCAATTGCAATTGATTTTCATATTATAGTGGCCTATGGGGTCAGTATTTCCACGGTGGCAGAGAATCTGATGTCAACGGTTCGTTACAAAGTGGAAGAATTTACCGGTATGCAGGTTGAAAATATTAATGTCTTTGTAGAAGGCGTACGGGTAATTGATTAGGAGGGTATATGAGTCAGAATATGAGTGTCAATGCGAAAAGTCTTCAATATGGATTTTTAGCAGGTGCGAAAAGGATTGAAGAAAAGAAAGATTATATTAATGAGTTAAATGTATTTCCGGTGCCGGATGGAGATACCGGAACCAATATGACTCTTACCATTACTGCTGCTGCAAAGGAGGTTGCGGCTATTAGTGATCCAACCTTTGCAAATGTGACAAAGGCAATGTCTACTGGTTCCCTGCGTGGGGCAAGAGGTAACTCGGGTGTTATCTTATCCCAGCTGATTCGTGGTTTTTGTAAGGAATTAGAAGGAAAGGAAGAGGTTGTCATAGAGGATGTTGCAAAGGCATTTAACCGTGCAGTTGCAACTGCCTACAAAGCAGTTATGAAACCGAAGGAAGGTACGATTTTAACTGTTGCAAAAGGTCTTTCTGATAAGGCATCAGAGCTTAGCAAATCTAAAAAGGGTCTTTTGGAATTTGCAACAGAGGTATTGGAATATGGCAGGGAAGTGCTGAATCAGACACCGGAGATGCTTCCGGTATTAAAGGAAGCAGGCGTAGTAGATTCCGGTGGAGAGGGACTCATGACGATTCTGGAGGGTGCTTTTGATGCACTTACAGGCAAAGTGTCTTATGATTTTTCAAATGGATTTGATGCAGGATCTGTTGAGGGAAAGACGGCACCGGATGCATCTGGTCTTAAAATGACCAATTCTGCTGGTATTGACCGTAAAGAGATTGATACCTCTCATATTAAGTATGGCTATTGTACAGAATTTATTATTATGCTGGAAAAAGAGTATAATAAGAAGATTGAACAGGAATTCAAAGCTTATCTGGAGTCGATTGGAGATTCTTTAGTTGTTGTTTCTGATGATGAGATTGTAAAAGTACATGTGCATACAAATCATCCGGGGCTTGCATTTGAAAGAGGTCTTACCTATGGTTCGTTAACTAGTATGAAAGTTGATAATATGAGGGAAGAACATAGGGAAAAAGTGATTATGGAAGCTGAAAAAATGGCATCCTTACAGGCGGCAGAGAAGGAAGCTTCCCAAAATCAGGAAAAAGAGAAGATAATGTCGGATCGACGCAGGGAATACGGTTTTATATCCGTTTCTGTAGGAGAAGGAATGAACGATATTTTTAAAGATCTGGGAGTGGATTACCTGATAGAGGGCGGGCAGACAATGAATCCAAGTACAGAAGATATGCTGAATGCCATTGATAAGGTAAATGCCAATACAATTTATATTCTTCCTAATAATAAAAACATTATTTTGGCTGCAAATCAGGCACAGTCTCTGACAGAGGATAAGGAAATTATTGTAATTCCGTCCAAAACAGCACCGCAAGGTGTAGCGGCTCTGATTAGTTTCGATCCATCAAAGAGTGGCGAAGAGAATTTAAGCACGATGACAGAGGAAATGGGAAATGTCAAGACAGGTCAGGTTACTTATGCAGTAAGGGATACCAGCATTGATGGAAAATCTATTAATGCCGGTGATATTATGGGTATAGATGATGAGGGAATCAAGGCAGTATCTACTGATTTATTGACCTCTACGAAGGAATTGTTATCACAGATGGTGGATGAAGATTCTGAATTGATCAGCATATATTATGGTGCGGATGTGAAAGAGGAAGATGCAAAAGAATTTGCAGATTATGTGGAAGATACCTATCCGGATTGCGATGTGGAATTTAACTATGGCGGACAGCCGATTTATTATTATATTATATCTGTAGAGTAGCAGGATTCAATATCAGGGGCTGCCGCACTAAGTAAAAATGTAATCTTAGTGTGGCAGTTCTTTGCGTTGGCGGAGAGGAAATGATATGCATATAAAAGAACCTATTGATAGTCTGAAGGGGATTGGTCCCAAAACAGCACTCTTATTTGGAAAATTAAAAGTATATACTATTGAGGATTTATTAAAGCTTTATCCCCGTAATTACTTAAGCTATGAAGAACCGGTTGATGTGCGGGAGGCGGAAATCGGAAAAAGGGTTACGATTAAAGCATCCATTCAGTCCTATGTAGATATTAAAAAGGTACGGAGCCTTACGCTGGTCACCTGTACGGTAAAAGATGGAACAGGAAGCGTAAAGCTAGTATGGTATAATTCCCCATTTTTAAAACAGGTATTTCATATCGGACAAACCTTTATATTTGTAGGAACAATTGTTATACGGAATCACCAGCTTGTAATGGAGCATCCGGAATACTATACCGTAAAGCAATATGAAACATTAATATCTTCCTTGCAGCCGGTTTATCCTTTGACAGAAGGTTTAAGTAATAAAATAGTGACAAAGGCAGTAAATAGTGCATTGCATTTAGTGGGAGAAATTGAGGAACGGATGCCGAAGGAGCTTATAGAAAAGTTTTCTCTGATGCCGTTTGGAGAGGCTCTGACAGGCACACATTTTCCAGAGAGTATGGAACAGCTTACGGAATGCAGAAACCGTCTTGTGTTCGAAGAGTTTTTCTGGTTTTTGGTACATATGAGGATGGTACGGGAAAAAACGGTCAAAGCCAGAAATCAGTTTCCTTTTACAAATTGGACAGAAACAGAGAAGTTTATAGAAGGTCTTCCTTTTATACTGACTAAGGGTCAGAAAAAGGCACTGGAGGAGATTAGGGCTGATTTATCGGGAAGTACAGTAATGAACCGGCTGGTTCAGGGAGATGTGGGATCAGGTAAGACTGTAGTTGCCCAGGCAGCATTGCTTGCAGCAGTGAAAAACGGGTATCAGGCAGCATTTATGGCACCGACAGAGGTGCTGGCAATGCAGCATTTTGAAGGAGTCAGTAAAGATCTGGAAGCTTTTGGTGTAAAAACGGCTTTGCTTTGCGGTTCTACCAGATTATCAGAGAAAAGAAAGATTTATGAAGCACTGGCAAGGGGGGAAATTGATGTACTGATTGGAACCCATGCACTCATTCAGGAAAAGGTAATCTACCGAAATATTGCACTGGTTATAACAGATGAACAGCACCGTTTCGGGGTAAGGCAGAGAATGGCACTTTCAAGGAAAGGTGAGGAACCTCATGTTCTGGTCATGAGTGCTACACCGATTCCCAGAACACTGGCAATTATCATGTATGGAGATCTGGATATCTCTGTAATAAAAGATATGCCTGCATCCAGAAAACCGATTAAAAACTGTGTTGTCGGACCTAAATACCGTCCTACAGCCTATAAGTTTATGCTAGAGCAGATAAAAGAAGGACATCAGATTTATATAATCTGTCCTATGGTGGAGGCAAGTGAGAATGTGGAGGCAGAAAATGTAGCAGAATATCGGGAGAGCCTGTTGGATATATTTCCAGAGAAGGTTGTAATTTCCTGTTTGCATGGTAAGATGACGCCGGATGAGAAAAATGGGATTATGACTGAGTTTGGAGCTGGAAAGATAGATATTTTAGTATCTACGACGGTCATAGAGGTAGGAATTAACAATCCAAATGCCACTGTAATGATGATTGAAAATGCAGAGAAATTCGGACTGGCACAGCTGCATCAGTTACGGGGACGTGTGGGAAGAGGCGATTCACAGTCCTATTGCATCATGATCTGCTCTTCGGAAAAAAAGGAGGCAGCAGAGCGTCTTAATATATTAAATACATCAAATGACGGTTTTTATATTGCCAATGAAGACTTAAAACTTAGAGGTCCAGGGGATTTTTTTGGAGTCAGACAAAGCGGGGATATGCTTTTTCATTTGGGGGATATTTATAATCATGCAGATATCTTAAAGCAGGCAAATGATGCAGTGGCATATCTGGAAAAGGAAAAGTATCCATTAGAAAAATTGGTTGAAGATGACAGTGTTTATAGCATTCAGTTATAAAAAACAATTAGAAAAGTCCTCATCAGACGGGCTGTTTTTGCTGAAACAAAAATATGCCCTGATGATGAGAACTTTTCGGATTTCTAGTGTACTTTTACGAACAGGGGAAGATTACTTTCCACTCATTTCGCGTTCTTGGGCCTCAATCATTTTCTTAACCATATAGCCGCCTACAGAACCATTCTGGTATGAAGTAAGGTCTCCATTGTAACCGTCTTTTAACGGCACACCGATTTCGTTTGCCACTTCATATTTGAATTTGTCTAAAGCACCTTTTGCTTCCTTTTTAGTCTTACTACTCATGATATTCGCCTCCTTTTTCTTTTCGTGTCTATATAAAACAGCATTTTTATGCTGTATGAATAGTATTGGAAGATAAGAAAAAAATAAACTAGAAAGTCTTATCAAGAATTGAAAAAAATAGAAATTTTATGTATACTTATATCAGATATATAAATTTGTAAAATTAGTCCAGCTAATAAATGTCAATAGCAAAAATGAAAAAAGTTGAAATTTATTGT
>CAJUFL010000113.1 GCA_910585605.1 uncultured Lachnospiraceae bacterium
ATGAAAGTAAACTCAGCCATAAATATTTTGTCCATTTTACTTCTTTAACCATTATTATCCTCTCCTTATGAAATCCCGATTTATCTATTTTGCAACAAATCTATAAATCGCATAAATTACCCATATAATCCAAGAATATGTCCACGCATCAAGCACAATACTTATTGTTAAATATCCAATGGCAACTATAATTGCTGTTATCCAATTCATCGTTCTTTTTTTATCCATTTCAATTCCTCCAAAATAAATCTTGATTTGATTCTTTGCCAATCACTTTTTACTCCAATAAAAATATCACCCCACTTTGTTGACTGCAAGTTTAATTGTTACAGAAGCTCCACTCGGAGCAATATTTGAAAGTTCTAAACATCCGCCGTGTTTCTGGCTAAGGACACGGCTTGTAGCCAATCCCAATCCCATATGTTCACCCGTTTTATCCTCAGAATAAAGAAAGGTATTCTTTTTGCGGAGCATTGTCTTTGAAAATCCTTTGCCGTCGTCTGTAATGGTTATAGTAAGTACATCATCAATAAATGTGTATAGGAAACTCACTTTGCTATTAGCATATCGAATGGCATTAGAAAAGATATTCTCAACAATACGGTAAAATATTTGCTCATCTAATTTTACTTGACATTCGGATACTGTAGAATGATATTCAATCTCCAAGCTATGCTGTCCTGCAATAAGTGAAAGGCTTTCTGTAGCATTTTTCAAAAAAACTGGTAACTGAACGACAGAATACTTTGTTTCGGTTTCTTCAATAGTATTCAAATCACGAATATAGTCTGTATAACGCTCAAGTCGTTTTGAGGTTATCGCAAGATTGGATAGTGTATGCTGCAATTTCCCATCATTCAGACTTCCATTTGTAAAGCATTGCTGCATATATTCGACATAGCCCTCTATAATCGCAATCGGATTTCTGAGGTCATGTGCCACTGATGCCTGTAAAATTCTCCGCTGCTCAATCATATTCCATAGCTGTCGGTTGTTATCATACAAAGCTTGCCGCATTTCTTCAAAAGCTGTGCAAAGCCTGCCTAATTCATCGTTACTGTTATAAGTAACCATAAAATCAAGGTCTTGCCTCTTTATATGCTTTGTTGCATCTGCAAGAATCTGAATTGGCGGCGATAGCTTTTTCCTATAAAACCACCATGCACATAACATGATTCCTATAACTGAATAGATAAAAGGAAGCCCTACCATAGAAATGCTTATTGCTCTATATAGTAACTGTTGTTTTGGGCGGAGTGTAGAGAAGCTGGATTCTATTCTCTCTATTGTAAATTCTGTATCCCCTAACTTTTCTTCTTCCGATTTAGCGGGGGTAAGTATAGACACTTTAGAAGGTTCATCAAGTATCAATCTTTGCTTTGCCTCAGATACCGTCCCATCTGTCATAATAGTCTGTGTATGCAGCCAAATTTCCTGTGAGTCGGGGAGGATATTCTTCTGCACACGGTAACAGATATAAATTGTCAAAGCAGAGGATGTAAAAACAATTATCATTGTAATGGCAACCGTCCAGATAAATGCACTTTTTATAGATTTTACTTTCTTCATTTTTTCCATCTATATCCCATCCCCCAAACTGTTTCTATATATTCCTTGCCCGTAGCTTCAGTCAGTTTATTTCTGATTTTTCGGATATGCTCTTTAATAACATTGCTGTCGCCCCCAGCATTAAAGCCCCATACGGCTTCGTATATCCGTTCTTTATCAAATATCTGGTTAGCGTTACTCATCAGAAACTCGACAATATCAAATTCACGATTTGATAAGTTCAGCTCCGTTTCTCCATAAAAAATTTTGCGTTCAGCAAGATTTACAATTAAGCCTTGTGAAGATACGATTTTAGGAGTACACTTGCTTCTCTCGTCCCTCCGCAGGTGAGCCGCCACCCTTGCGGTCAATTCTTGTAAACTAAAAGGCTTGGTTATATAGTCATCGCCGCCGACCTGCAAACCGTTTACCTTGTCCTGTTCTGTAATCCGAGCTGTCAAAAACAAAATAGGGCAGGTGACATTATTACGGATAATCTTGCATAGCTCCAATCCGTCCATTTCGGGCATGTTGATGTCAAGCAAAATTAAATCTGGATATATATTCAGCATTGATATTGCCTGCTCCGCACCTTCCGCTACAAAAGTCTCATATCCACAATCCTGCAAGTGGCTTGATAATAATTCAGTCAGCATTTTTTCATCATCAACAATGAGTATCTTATATGCCATAGCAAAAACCTCCTAATCTAAAATATTATAAAGCTTAAAAGTCAAAAAGTGGTCAAGTTCCTAGTTTTTTTCGATTATCAACAGGCTTTTGTGCATCTTTCAGAATGAGCCATATCCGATAGATGTTTATTGCGCCCTCAATCTGATTTTTTTAGATATCCGCCGTACCCACCGAAGTGATACGTTCTATTTTTTCGCTTTCCTGTGCTGCCATATATTCAAACATATCTGACTACCCAACATACCATAATATTATATCCATCAATAAGAACTATAACAAGTTTGCAGTCGTAAATGTTCACTACAACATTATATCGCATGAACTTTGACAAGAAAAATAATCTTATGCAGTCAATTGGATGCTTTTTTGATGAGGCGAAACTGACTATCATAGCGGGGACAGCACAGGGAATATGTAAGGCAAAAGAGTAGCCAGAGTGAAGATAATTCTGCATTTGAGCCGGTGATTGCAAATCTGGTGTTGACCTTTGAAGAACCAGTAAACATTTTAAAAGCCTCTACAAAAAACGTGGGAGGCGTTGCCAAGGGAGATATGATATTGGAATTTAAGAAGGATAGTGCAAAAAAAGAAGCAATGAAAGCTTATCTGAAAGAGCATGGAATTGAAATAGAGGAGTCGGTTGATTATGTGGACACCTGAAGTGATACAGATGATAGGGAAGGGAATAGGCGAAACCTTATATATGACGCTCTTGTCTACTGCATTTGGGTATTTGTTTGGACTTCCCATGGGTGTTTTATTAGCGGTATCAGATAAGGAAGGTCTTTCTCCAAATCCTGTGTTGTATAAGATAATGGATGTAATTGCGAATATTGTCAGAAGCATTCCATTTTTGATATTACTGATTTTATTGATACCATTTACCAGAGCACTTGTGGGTAAGAGTACCGGTTCTACGGGGACGATCGTTCCGCTGGTTGTGGCGGCGATTCCGTTTATTGCGAGAATGGTAGAATCTTCTATTAAAGAGGTAGATGCAGGCGTGATTGAGGCCGCACGATCTATGGGAGCAGGAAATGGCAGGATTATTATTAAAGTACTGCTGGTGGAGGTAAGAACGTCATTTATTACAGGAGTTACTATTGCAATCGGAACGATTCTGGGATATTCAGCTATGGCAGGAACGGTTGGCGGCGGCGGACTTGGTGACATTGCCGTAAGGTATGGATATTACAGATGGCAGACCGGTATCATGATTACAACGGTTGTTTTATTGATTGTGCTGGTTCAGATTTTTCAGTCCCTGGGAATGTTTACAGCAGCAAGGCTGGATAAAAGAAAATAAAAAGGTAGAGAGGAAAAAGTTATGAAAAAGAAATTATTATCATTATTAGTAGCAGGAGTTTTAGTAACAGGCGTTTTAACAGGATGTGGTGGAGGCACCGGGGAAGCCACAAAGGAGGAAACGACTACAGCGGCAGCATCAGAGGATACAGACACACAGGCATCCCAGGATGAAGATACAGAGCAGGAAGTAATTAAGATTGCGGCATCGCCTACACCTCATGCGGAAATTCTGGCGAAAGCAAAGGAGATCCTGGCAGGGCAGGGATATGATTTACAGGTAACGGAGTTTGAGGATTATGTTCAGCCAAATGAGGTGGTTGAGAGTGGGGAGTATGATGCAAATTATTTCCAGCATATACCATATCTTGACAGTTTCAATGAAGAAAAAGGGACACACATTGTAAATGCTGGCGGTATTCATTATGAACCCTTTGGCATTTATCCGGGAACTAAGAATAGTTTAGATGATATTGCAGATGGAGATACCATTGCAGTGCCCAATGATACAACGAATGAAGCAAGAGCGTTGCTGTTATTGCAGGATAACGGTATTATTACATTAAAAGAAGGTGCTGGTCTGGCGGCAACAGTCAATGATATAGCTGAGAATCCTCGTAATATTAAGATTATAGAGCTGGAAGCAGCACAGGTGGCAAGAGTTGTAGAAGAAAATGCGTTTGTTGTCTTAAATGGTAATTACGCATTAGAGGCCGGTTTTTCTGTAGCAAAAGATGCACTGGCATATGAAAAGTCAGATTCTGAGGCAGCTAAGACATATGTGAATATTATCGGTGTAAAAGAAGGAAATGAAAATAATGCGGCAATCAAAGCACTGGTTGATGTGCTGAAATCGGAGGAGATTAAGACTTATATTAACGATACATACGATGGAGCGGTTATTCCTTTTGAGGAGTAAAAAGATACCGCATAGCAGAGAATGTTTGGAGGAAGCATTCAAAGCAGTGAATGCGTAAAATATTTGTGTATATGTGTATAAAATGTAGCCTGCTTTTGTAGACGGCAGCAGATTTTGGGGCTGTCGCACTAAAAGTAATTAGTGCACAGCTCCTTTTCTATGCAAAAAAT
>CAJUFL010000114.1 GCA_910585605.1 uncultured Lachnospiraceae bacterium
TAAAACCGCCGAGAAAGAGTGGATATAGTCTTTGCTCAATCCCTTCTTCACTTTCCCGTCGGGATATATCCCTCCGAAAGTAAGCAGGTCAAGGAATGTCTGCAAATGCTCCGCTGTTACGGCTTTTAATCTGCGGTCAGCAACAGGGTGTTTCTTAATACACCGTATTGCACCGAGATAATTTTCCACCGTACCATTGCTGAGTGTGCCAACCTTTAATTCTTCCTCCGCCCAAATGTCGAGCAGCTCTCCAAGTGTGATGTTATCAGCTTTCGCAATAAACTTCTTTTCCTCGTAGTCCTCCATAGCCTGCCTTAACAGCTTTTCCGTTTCGCTTTTGCTTTCCGTACCCGTAAACTCTTTCTGTACCAAGTTGCCGCTTGCGTCCTCCACATAGAAGCGGTAATACCATTTCTTTCCTTTTTTCTTACAGAACCTTTTGCCATAATCTGTTCTCCTTTCGCAAACGCAACTTCGTTGCGTAGGGGCAATCGGAACTGATGAAATGCTTTCTGCGTGTAAGTATATCATAACTCCGATTGTTCCGCTATACCGATTCGGATTCTTCCCCCGGTACCATAGAAAGAAGATTTGCAAGCCTTGTTGTGGCTGTTGCGGGATTTTTGGAATAGAGCCGTACAATATCGCCCATATCATTAAACATATTTACGGTGTGGGTGATTTCCCTGAGAAACATAATCTCGTTATATTCCTTATTCGATTCAAACCCCATTGTCTGGGCGAGTGCGGCATTTTCCGCATTGTCCTTGAAATTCTTACAGGCAAACTGGAAAGAGTCCACGAACAATTCATATTCCCTCAACATCAGCAGCAGTAAATCCTTTGTAAAGTCTGACTCTGCCTGTTCCATATCAAAAGGCAGCTTTGAGAGAATGGAGGACATCACATCACGAATGAATAATTCCCTTTTATCCGTAATGTCCGTTTCGTATTTTTCCGTTTCCCCTTTCAGCCACTCCACAGATACATGGAGGGCTTCTGACAGACCTTCCAAGACCAGCTTCTTTGTGTTGTCGATTGTCCCCGCCTCATAGCGCACGATTGTGGAAGTGGCTACGCCCATCTTCTCTGCGACATAAGGCTGGTTCAGTCCTAACTCCACCCTCCGCTGTTTTGCCCTGCTACCGATCAGCTTGCATAATTCTTTGTCTTTCATGTCAATACGCCTCCTTTGTCGGTATGTCCATACTATACCGCACAAAAACCGTTATTGCAATATGCAAGCCGTAAATAAATATTTAAATTTCCTAATGCCCAACAATGAAATATAAAAGAGGTATAGTACCTAAATTGTCTAAATACGATTTGTAAGGAAATCAAAAGCAGAAAAGAGGTATGCAAGTATAGTTATTACAATTTTTACTGCTCAAAACCTTTTGAAATTTTACCCATAATATCTTCTAAATCATTAACTGGAATATATATTCCGTTATTCACACGTTCATACATTTTTAATAATGATATCATAGATGTTTTGTCTCCATATCTAAACTTTGTTTTTTCTATTTTTGATAATGCCTCAAAAGCATTAGAAGTGTAACCTGACGAAGATAAATATAACCCTGTTTTTCTATTTTCTTTAATAACTACTTTTAAAAAATCGGAAATAAAGTGTCCTCCGACTTTATTTTTTGCATTCCAATGTTTTATTTCAACAATATAACTTTCTCCTCTATACCAAATTATTACATCTTTGCCACCATCTTTTGCTGATGGAGTAAGTTCAACATTATAGCCAAAATCGGAAAATACAGTTGCTATTATTCGTTCCAAGTCACGCCACTCAATATCCATAAACTGTTCTGGATTTTGTGCAATTATCTTTGCCAATTGTCTTGATGTTTCTTTTATAATTTCATGAATAGTTTTACTGTGTACAAATTGATTTTCATCATTAAATCCGTAAAACCATGCATCAAGTTCTTTTTTCCCGAAAACTTGAAAATTGATTCCAACTTTATTACTAAACAGACTGGCAGTTTCTTTTGCTTGAAGGGTTAATTCATTATTGCTAACCAAAACTATATTTTTAATATCTTTGGTCATAGCATTTACTAATAAAGAACTGATTTGATTTGTTGATAATTTTCCTTTTGATATCTTTAAATCAATGACTATATCCTCAATGTTTTTTCCGTTGATTATTTTGCCAATATAATCAAATGTATCACGTGAATGTGGTGTTTGCTCTATTTCTAAATGTATATCATTTTTACTAATTACATTAACGATAATATCCTTTAATAATATTTCTGCCTTTTCATATTCTGCATTATTGCACGTATTCATAAATATCTCGTACTGTTCTTTAATTGTATTCATTTTATTTTCTCCTAGTTTATCTTGTAAAAAACCTCTTTCGGTATATTCATACTATACCACGCAAAAATCACTATTGCAATATGCAAATTAAAAATAATTATTAAAGTTTCTTAATGCTTGACAGAACGATATAAAAGAGGTATAGTATCAGTACATGAAAAATTGCGTAATGCAATTTTAAAGGAGGGAAGTTGATGACAGAAACGAAAATTGCAATGACAATAGAGGAGGCATCCGAGTATACGGGAATCGGCAGGAACACCATGATAAACCTTGTGGAATGGGGAAAGCTGCCAGTCTTAAAAGTCGGGCGAAAGGCACTTATCAAAAACGACATCTTAGAGAAGTTCATGGAAGTGAACGAGGGGAAGAACCTGCGGGATAAGGGCGATGTAAAAGCAGTAACACGAAAATCAGCAGTATAAAAGGCGGCTTCTTACGAAACCGCCCAATGGTATGTATCAGACCGAAGCCATGATATACCTACACGCAAATAGATTATATCATGTGCTTCCTTCGGGTACAAGCGGAAATTTGGAGAAAGCGGAACAAATGTGTTGAAAAAATAAGTTCATTTTGGAAAATCAACTTAAAAAATTAACTGATGTTTGTATTTTCAGTTGAAAAAGTTAACTGATGTTTTGATAGTGTTTTCAATGCGGCATAAAATGATTGTAAAAGTTCAACTGACTTTTTCCATTTTCATTTGAAAGAAATTTCAGACAGTACTTTTTACTATCATGTATGGCAGCATTTTTTGATGGCATGATTGCATATTTACTATCATAAGCGCCATCACTTTTTGCTATCATAGCGGCATCATTTTAGGTAAAATGATAGCGTTTTTTGCCATCACAAATGGAAAAGTGCCATCATTTTTTGCTATCATGGTGGCAGTATTTGCAGGCATAATCCGAGTGTCTATAGGAGAGATTCCTTTCTCTTAAAGCCCTCAGCGTTTGAGAGCGAAATATCCCCATTGCACAAACTTCGTTTATGCAATGGGGATTTCGCCCCTGCGGGGAGCTGAGTCACGCCAGCGTGACTTGTTCCGCCATAAGGCGGATATTTTCGTAAACGTGCCGCCTATGACGCCCGCTCACAGTCTGTCCTACCATATCTCTGCTTTCCCCAATCTGGTACTGTCATTTGCAGGAGGGAGGACAAAGCACAATACAAAGACATTCATTTATCCGCATGAGCAAGCTGCCTGATGTCAGGGGCAGGATCACTTATATATCCAGCCACGCAAAGCAGGAAAACCTGTATGCGGTCTATGAAACTACAGACCGCCGCTATTGGACGGAGCTTGCTAAATGCAACCGGCAGGAATTTCAAAAAAGCGGTACAGAGGGGACGTGTATTGAGGCGAGGGAATTTATCATTGCCCTGCCCGAATCATTCCCTAATCTTTATGAGCCAAACAAGCTGTTGCAGCTTTTTACAGACCGCTTCAAAGAAAAATATGGCGTGGAGTGCGTATCAGCACTGCACCATAACAAACGAAAGACGAATTATCATATCCACCTTATTTTTTCGGAACGGGAACTGCTGCCAGAACCCATAGAAAAAAACGCTATACGCAATATGTTTTATGACGAGCAGGGAAAACACGTCCGCACCAAAAAAGAGATACTTGACGAAAACGGAAATGTCCGCAAAGGCTGTAAAATCGTGAAGAAAGGCGAAGTATATGAGCGCAATCTCTTTACTGCCAAGAACAAGCTGTTCAAGCAGGAGAATTTTGTTGACGAGGTAAAGCATTTCTATACCGACCTTATCAACCTTCTTGTAAAAGATGACAAAGAAAAACTCCATGTGTTCGACAACAGCAGATTGTATCTTGCTACCAAGAAGATAGGGAAAAATAACCCGAAAGCGGAACAGATACAGACCGATAATGAAATGCGTATGCGCTGGAATTGTGAGGTAGACAGGGCAATTGTCAGCGGTGTTTCTGAAACGGAGATACAACAGATAAAGAAAAAATATATCACAGACCACATCAGAGAATCCGTTGATATATTCGGCAGCCAGCCGGAACGTCTGGGAAGTATTATTATAACTGCTGCTACGGCACTGGCATTGTTAATTTCTAAAGTATTGGATAAGGGAAGGGAATTGTCGGCAAAGCTTTTTGAGAAAGAATTGTTACAGCCGATTGCAGAGTCAAGCGGGGGAAGAACGGCAGAAATAATACCGCAGACGGATAAAACGCCAAAGCAGGA
>CAJUFL010000115.1 GCA_910585605.1 uncultured Lachnospiraceae bacterium
CTGTACTATATGCGTGCAAGGTATTATAATCCGGATATCAAGCGTTTTATCAATCAGGATATCAAAGTGGGAGATATCGGAAGCAGCCAAAGTCTGAACCGTTATGCCTACTGTGAGGGAAATCCGGTCAGCATGGTGGATCCATTCGGACTGTGCGGGGAGAATGCAAATGACCAGGGGAATGAGAGCAAATTTGGATGGCTTCATACGGCACTGGATATTGCGGGACTCTTCTTTGATGGGGCAGATATCATCAATGCAGCAATCTATGCGATGGAAGGAGACTGGGTCAATGCCGGAATCTGCATAGCATGTGCCCTGCCGGTCATTGGAACAGCAGTAGCGGGAATCACTAAGGCAACAAAATTTGCCAAGGCAGGAAGCATCATTGGAAAAACCTTGCAGATAGCGGGGAAAGTCTATACCACGGTGCAGACTGCAACAACGGCTCTTGAAATGGCAGGGGATGCAAAGCTCCAGTATGCTGCGAATGGCGGGAATATGACATTCGGGATAGCGGCAAAGATGGTGGGAGCGACCGTTATGGCTGCAATTTCCGTGGCGACAGCAGGGAGCCTGGCGAAAGATGTATCCAGTCTGGCGTCGGATATAAACAGCCTGTCCAAGGTGTCGGATATCAGCCTGAACACCAGTAGCCAGAGGAGTGCAGACCTTGAATCAGGAAGATGTGCAAAAGGTGACGGAATCGGATGTTTCATCGCAGGAACAAAGGTAAAGACGGTAAATGGCGAGAAGAACATAGAAGATATTAAGAGTGGAGATTATGTCCTTGCAGAAAATCCAGAAACCGGAGAACAGGAGTACAAAAAAGTAGTCCGCACCTATATCCATGAGAAGACCACGTTAGTTCATGTCTTTGTCGGGGAAGAAGAGATAGAGACAACTGTAGAGCATCCATTTTATGTAGAAGGAACAGGGTTTGTATCTGCCGGAGAGTTAAGGAAAGGAGACATCATCCGGACTTCAGATGGGGAAAATCTGCCTGTTGATAAGGTAGAGATTGAACCACTAAAAGAACCTGTACTGGTTTATAATTTTGAGGTGGAGGATTTCCATACCTATTATGTGTCAGGACTTGGAGTGTTGGTGCATAATATGTGTGGGGGAGAGGATGGTAGCTATTCTCCGAAGAATAAAACATCTTTATGGGGACAAGAGAAATATGTTACAGAAAAGGGACTGAATACTGTAAAAAACCATTTGTCAGATGATTTATCAGCTGAATTTAACGATGCAATGATCAATAGATTAGAGACAGCTTATAAGAATAATACAAAAATAAGTGGAGCTGATTTAGATTTTTATGCACATGAGATATATGAATCTAATATGATGAAGAATGGCATGGGCTACGAGGATGCTCACGAAGCAGCTAAATCATATTATAATGCAATTGAATTTAATTTTTATCATCCTGAAGTGATAAAACAAAATCCAAAGTTTTTTAATAATGCATGGTTTATATTCTGGGGCATAGAAAGGAATTAGATATGTTATTATTTGAAAGTGATAATGGGTATAAAAAAATATGTATATGGAAAGATGAAGTACCATTTGAGTATGTAAGTCAGGATACTCTGCATTTGAGTGTAGAAGCAGATAATACTAATTGGCATATTGGAACAATTTGTATTGAAGTGAAATTGAATCCGTGTCATATTAGTAACTATGCAATGGTATGTATGAAATATACAAATGATCAAAAAGCAACAACAAATATATTTATTAATTTTGGAAGAGAAAATTTTTCTTTTAAATCACAAGTGTTACCATTTAATAAAACTGTATGTGCAGGATTGGATAAAGAATTTGCGGATGCAATAAATGAATTTTTCAAAGAATATCCTCTGAAGAAGTTACCTAGTGGAACTATAGAAATATTAAGTGGAGGATATGACGAGGTCGGTTCAAGTAATGTTGCTTTTAAGAAAGTTATGGAACTATTGACGTTTGTATTTCAATATATTGACGTTTTGAGTGATAATGAATTGCAATGTAAATTATTGAATATTATATAAATTTAATACGCAAAATTACCTGATTTTTTTACAAGGTTTAGCATCACAGTATAACAGAGGAACGAAGAAGTATTTTGCCTATTACTATGAGAACATGGGCGCCATGACCCTGCTGACCACCGTCAGAAATGCAGAAAGGTTTTTGTATAACGGAAGTTGCAGAGTAAAGAGGCATTAAATGAATGGTTGAAGGAAATAGCAGAAGAGTAATAATAGCAGAAAATTTTAATTTTATTTGTTTATTATTTTTAAGTAGTATTCAATTATAGAAAAAATCGTAAAAATAAAATAGTATATGGGGAGGGACTTGTTTGGAAATTTTTTAGAGTATCGTTCAATACAACTTAGTCTGAGAGGGAATGCAATACAAAGGTATGTTGACGAATGGATAGTAAATATTACTGACATCATGGGTTATGTAAAGGTTTAAAAGAAATAAGGGAATATATATAAGTTTGTTGTTGCCTAAAGAACAAATTTATACGGTTCAACACGAGTAAAAGTTCATTTTGGTTGAGAATTACTACAACAGGCAGTCTCCGACTCTGGAAAATTCCTTCCACAGCCGGATGACTGCCCCAATCATATCATTTCCCCAATTCCCCATAAAAGGTATATCCATTCTGAAAATCTTTACATTTCCGGTAACATATATTTTCCACAAAATTAAAATGTTTCCACATAAACGGGGATGCCGGTATATCCTGATCATACAGGCATGCGGCAGGTTCTAAGGTATAGTCTCCCGAAAAATCATAATCAAAGAAG
Source organism: uncultured Lachnospiraceae bacterium (assembly GCA_910585605.1). Classification (GTDB taxonomy): domain Bacteria; phylum Bacillota; class Clostridia; order Lachnospirales; family Lachnospiraceae; genus CAG-590. The sequence continues at coordinate 2,808 of CAJUFL010000115.1, forward strand.
AAATTATCTACAGAGAAATAATCATCAATTAATTCAGTGTCTGTTGTTCCCAGTTCTGTCGTATATTTTTCCTTTAAATCTGCCAGCACCACAGCACAAGACTTGGAATCCTGATAACTGAGGGGAAGGTAGTTTCCAAGGTAGGAAACTACGTTGTCAGATGGGTTTTGAATACTTTGTACCAAGTCTTTTTCGAAGCGGGTAACATTATACTCTGCAAACATGCCATATACATCAGACAGTGCGAATACTGTATAAAAGCAGGTTAGCACAAACAGGCAGTATCGGAAACTGTTCCAGTGTTCTTTATAGATGGAAATGATACTTCCGATTATAAAAAAGGAAAAATGATGCTTCTGTTTATTTGAAAAAGTCCATATAAAACTCTGATTAAATGGTTGGCAACAGTCATACAAACATGCTATATTGCAATTAGGAACAGTTATAGCCGGAGTAGCAAAAGCCAGCAAGGCAGTAAAAGCCATTAAAACAGCAGAAAGGATTGCGGGAGCGTGCCGGACAGTCGGAAAGATAGGGAATACAACAGCCGGAATGAAAGCGATGCATGATACTTACCAGACTGCCCAGAGGAATATAACACGACCACTGAAAAGATTGTCTATATGGCAGGAACGCTGTTGGCGGGCTACGCAATGGGAAAAGTAGCGAACTAGGGAGCAGGAAAGCTAAAGAACTTTGCCAGTAAGGCAATGCCGAAGTTAAAGACAGCAGTAAAAGAAGCAGTTGGGAAGGTTATAAGTAAAGTTAGTGGTGCATTTGGTTCATTTAAGAATAAGGGCGGTAAAACGATAGACTTTTATGTGACGCCAGAAGGTTCAGTAATACCACAAATGAAATATCATTCGTTAAGTGATGTTGGAGCTAGAAAGTGGTATTTATCACAAGAAGAGCAAATGCCGGATTTAATCGATAATAGTCAACCGCTTGAACAACAAGCGTATCAAGCCTTTTTCTTACGCAATAAGTATAGAACAACTGCGAGAGAATTGATGGCGAACAGAGAGTTGGCTGAATCATTGTATAGAACTGACCCGAATTTGACATGGAGTGAAGTTGTACAAAAACAACTTAATAAAGGATTAACAGGTGATGATATTTATAATGCGATAATACAAAGTTCACAGCGTTCAAGAAAATCAGTAAATAGGTCACTTGGATTGGAGTAAAAGTGGAAGTTATATGTAAAAAATATATCAATACGGAAAAGGATAACCGAGTTGAATTTTTATTAGTTAATTATGATTATTTTGATGGAAATGATTATATAGCAAAACTATTTATGGAAAAATATAATTTTGTTATAGAGAAAAAAATTGATGGTTGGTGGTATAGTATAATTCGTATAAGCAATGGTTATTCTGAATATGAGTTGTTGTGGCATGAAGATACTGGTAATGAAATATATTCTTTAAATCAAACAGAAGAGGAAAATGAAGTACTACTGCAACGATTAGAAAGAGTTTTATGCATTTTAAATGATAGAATTAAAGATAATTGATGGAAAAAATTACCTTCAATTATCAAGGTAGTATACTTAAATAACTCTGTTTCCCTATTATGGTATGAGATAAGAATCACAGGACTTAACCTACGACTGTAGAAATTGTCTTGTGGAAGCAGGTGGAGTAAGCTATACTTATGATGCGGAGAATACCCGTATCTCTACCACAGAAAATGGGCTTACAA
>CAJUFL010000116.1 GCA_910585605.1 uncultured Lachnospiraceae bacterium
GGAGCAGATGTAAGAGTTGGAAGTTGCAGATAGCTACTTAATCAGCAGACACTACTTATCTGTTTTTTATGGCAAAAAATAATAAAGAAGAGGCAGGGGAGAAGACCAGAAAAAGACCGGTCTGGCTGTTAATGGTATTAGTTGTTGTCGGACTGGTGCTGATTGTATGGGGCAGTGATGTGACAGTTGATGCGGCAAAAGCAATTGCTAAGGCAGCAGGACTAAGTGAACGGTTTATTGGATTGACGATTGTGGCACTGGGTACTTCCCTGCCGGAATTGTTTACTTCGGTATCTGCCGCGATAAAGGGAAAAGCAGATATTGCAATCGGGAATATTGTAGGCAGTAATGTTTTCAATATATTGTTCGTTGTTGGTACGACAGCATTAATCACGCCGGTTGTATTTTTTCCCGGCTTTATTATTGATACGTTGATTGCGGCAGCAGCGGGTATACTGCTTTGGCTGTGTGTGTTCAAGGACGGAAAATTAAAACGTACCGGAGGAGTGGTCATGCTGCTGGGTTATGCCGCATATTTTGTGTATCTGATGATGTGATCAGGTAAATTTTTATTCCTGCTGGCAACGAACTAAGCAGATATGTCTGCACTGATATCTGGAAACTGCCGCGAAAGATGCTAAGTGCAGGTAGTGTAAAGCCTTATCTGGGACTTGACAAAGTACGGGAAATAAGTTAGCTTATCGTTATATGTTTATTAATGAAAGGATAGGGTAGAGTATGGATCAGAAAATTCCTTATAAGATTTATTTAGAAGAACAGGAAATGCCAAAACAGTGGTATAACGTGCGTGCAGATATGAAGAAGAAGCCTGCACCGATTTTGAATCCGGCAACGTTAAAGCCGGTCAGTGTGGAAGAACTTTCCGGTATTTTTTGCCAGGAACTTGCAAAGCAGGAATTAGACGATGTGACGGCATATTTTGATATACCGGAAGAAATCTGCAGTTTTTATAAAATGTATCGTCCTTCTCCACTTGTACGTGCATATTGTCTGGAAAAGAAACTGGATACTCCGGCACATATTTACTACAAATTCGAAGGAAATAATACATCGGGAAGCCATAAATTGAATTCTGCGATTGCCCAGGCATATTATGCAAAAAAGCAGGGATTAAAGGGTGTTACCACCGAGACGGGAGCCGGTCAGTGGGGAACTGCTCTTTCTATGGCCTGTTCCTATTTTGACCTGGATTGTCAGGTATATATGGTAAAGTGTTCTTATGAGCAAAAACCGTTCCGCAGGGAAGTGATGCGTACCTATGGTGCGAAAGTGACACCGTCACCATCTATGAATACTAATGTGGGACGTAAGATTAATGAAGAGTTTCCGGGAACGACAGGAAGCCTTGGCTGTGCGATTTCAGAGGCTGTAGAGGCAGCTACGAGTCAGGAAGGATATCGTTATGTATTGGGCTCTGTTTTGTCACAGGTTCTTTTACATCAGTCCGTGATTGGTCTGGAGACAAAGGCGGCATTGGATAAATATGGAATTAAGGCGGATATGATTATCGGTTGTGCTGGTGGTGGCTCTAATCTGGGCGGTTTGATTTCTCCGTTTGCCGGAGAGATTTTAAGAGGAGAAGCAGAATATGAAATGATAGCAGTGGAACCGGCTTCCTGTCCGAGTCTTACCAGAGGTGCCTATGCATATGATTTTTGCGATACCGGAAAGGTTTGTCCGCTGGCCAAGATGTATACATTAGGAAGTGGATTTATTCCGTCAGCTAACCATGCAGGAGGACTTCGTTATCATGGAATGAGTTCTACAGTTTCGGAACTGTTTGATCAGGGAATTCTGACAGCAAGAAGCGTGGAACAGACAGAAGTGTTTAAGGCGGCTGAGACCTTTGCAAGAGTAGAAGGTATCCTGCCGGCGCCAGAGAGCAGTCATGCGATTAAGGTTGCTATTGACGAAGCACTCAAATGTAAGGAAACGGGTGAGGCAAAGAATATTGTATTTGGACTAACCGGAACCGGTTATTTTGATATGGTTGCATATCAGAGATATAATGACGGTGAGATGCAGGATTATATTCCTACGGATGAAGAATTGGAAAAGGCTATCAGCAAGCTGCCCAAAGTAGAACTGTAAGGATTGCAGAATTAGGATTTATATGATATGCAGTTCATAGAAAGAGAGAAAAATAAAATGAAAAAACTTAAGATTTTATGCCTGTTTGCATTTGTTCTGTGTTTAACCGGATGTGGCGGACAGATGGAACCATCCGATATTTCTTCCATTGATGATCTGGAGGGTAAGAAAATCGGTGTACAGCTTAATACCACAGGTGACATATATGTTTCAGATTATGAGGGAGATGAAGCGGGAACTGTTATTGAACGTTATAACAAAGGAAATGATGCGATTTCATCTTTGAAAAACGGAAAGATTGACTGTGTAGTGATTGATGAGGAGCCTGCCAAGGCTTTTATCAAAAGAAACAGTGATCTTAGCATTCTGGAAGAAGAATTTACGATTGAGGAATATGCAATCTGTGTTGCAAAGGAAAATATCCGGCTCTGTGATGATATCAATAAGGCATTGGCAGAACTGAAGGAAGACGGGACGCTGCAAAAAATCATTGACCATTATATTAATGGTGATGATAGTTTTCAGTATGAAAGTCCGGAAGGGCTTTCTTATGAAAATGGTACGCTGGTCATGGCTACAAATGCAGCGTTTCCGCCGTACGAGTTTTATGAAAATAATAAGATTACCGGAATTGATGCCGATATGGCAACGGCGGTGGCTGATAAGCTCAATATGAAGTTAGTGATAGAAGATATGGAGTTTGATTCCATTATCAATGCTGTACAGTCGGGTAAGGCAGATATCGGGGTGGCAGGAATGACCGTAACCGAGGATCGTTTAAAGAATATTAATTTTACGGATACCTATACCACAGCGAAACAAGTGATTGTAATCCGGAACGGTGAATATAATCCGCTGCTTTCCATTAAAGACAGCTTTTATCAGAATTTTATTGAGGATAATCGTTATACATATATATTAAAGGGTCTTCGTAATACACTGGTAATAGCATTCTTAGCGGTAATGCTTGGTGTGGCCATTGGATTTATTATTTCCATTATAAGGGCAACTCATGATAAGACAGGCAAATTAAAAATTTTAAATTTTTTGAGCAGGGTATATCTGACCATCATCCGCGGAACTCCGACTATGATTCAGCTGTTGATCATCTATTATGTGATTTTTGCGTCTGCCAACGTCAGCAAGATTTTGGTAGCTGTTCTGGCATTTGGTATTAATTCCGGTGCCTATGTGGCAGAGATTTTAAGAGGTGGCATCATGTCTTTGGATATCGGACAGTTTGAAGGAGCGAGAAGTCTGGGTCTTACCCATGGGCAGACTATGCGGTATGTCATTTTGCCCCAGACAATTAAAAATACGCTGCCGGCTCTTGCGAATGAGTTTATTGTCCTGATTAAGGAGACGGCTATCAGCGGTTATATAGGTTTACAGGATTTAACCATGGCGGGCAACATTATCCGCGGCAATACGTATCAGGCATTTTTCCCTCTTATTACCGTTGCATGTATCTATCTTGTAATCGTGTTAATATTGACAGCAGGGGTGAATAAGCTGGAAAGGAGTCTGAAAAAGAATGAGCGATAAAGATTGTATTATTAAAGTGGAAGATATGACGAAATCATATGGGGATAATGTGGTACTAGAGCATATCAATACCGAGGTTCATAAAGGAGATATCATTGCGATTATAGGTCCTTCCGGCTGTGGAAAATCTACTTTTATCCGAACCCTTAATATGTTAGAGATTCCCGATTCGGGAGCCGTATATATAGATGATGTTAATTTGATGGATAAAAAGGTAGATGTAAATAAAATGCGGCAAAAGGTAGGAATGGTATTCCAGCATTTCAATCTGTTTCCTAATCTGACGATTCGGGAAAACATTACACTGGCACCTGTTAAGACGAAACTGATGAGCAGGGAAGAGGCAGATGAAGCGGCTGAGAAGCTGTTAGACAGGGTTGGAATGTCGGATAAGGCAGATGCCTATCCGGATACGTTATCCGGTGGACAGAAGCAGAGAATTGCGATTATTCGTGCTCTTGCCATGAACCCGGAAGTTTTGTTATTTGATGAACCAACCTCAGCTCTGGATCCCGAAATGGTGGGTGAAGTCTTGGAATTGATGAAAAAGCTTGCATGTGACGGAATGACTATGGTTGTTGTGACCCATGAAATGGGATTTGCTAAAGAAGTTGCCAACCGTGTTATGTTTTTAGACGAAAAGGGAATCAAAGAGGAAGGAAGTCCGGAGGAAATATTCAGCTCACCAAAGAGTCCGAGGCTACAGTCATTTCTTGCAAGGGTCAATTCATAAAAGTTTGAAAAATAAGAAGGGGCTGTCGCACTAAAAGTAATTAGTGCACAGCTCCTTTTCTATGCAAAAAA
>CAJUFL010000117.1 GCA_910585605.1 uncultured Lachnospiraceae bacterium
GCGTCCGTCACCAACTCGCCATGGAAGCGTCCCCTAGTAAGATAAACAAGAATTTTCAATCTCTTTCATCCAGAGGGCCACACAGGCATCACTTGGCATCCGTAAATCTCCTCTTGGAGACAGGGAAACTGTACCGACTTTTGGTCCGTCAGGAACACAGGAACGTTTAAACTGCTGGGAGAAAAAGCGGCTGTAAAAAACCCTCATCCATTTTAATATAGTCTCATTATCATATATCCCTTCGAATGCCAGCTTCGCTAAACGATAAATTTTTGACGGAGCATAACCAAACCTCAATATATAGTATAAAAAGAAATCGTGTAATTCATATGGACCGACAATATCTTCCGTTTTCTGTGCAATCTTTCCATTTTCTGGCGGTAATAATTCTGGGCTTACCGGAGTTGCCAGAATATCCCTCAATACAGAAGATGTTTTTTCATCCGTTTCATCAGCATACCAGTTCACAAGATAACGAACTAATGTCTTTGGTATGGAAACATTTACTGCATACATAGACATATGATCTCCATTATAAGTTGCCCAGCCAAGTGCCATCTCTGACATATCTCCTGTCCCGATTACCATTCCATTGTACTGGTTTGCAATATCCATAAGTATCTGGGTGCGTTCCCTGGCCTGTCCGTTTTCATATGTGATATCGTGAACATTCTCATCCTGTCCAATATCCTTAAAATGCTGTCTCACCGCATTTACAATGGATATCTCCTTCAGCGTTGTTCCAAGAGATTTTGCAAGGTCCAATGCATTCTGATAAGTCCTGTCAGTGGTTCCAAAGCCCGGCATCGTGACTGTAATAATATTTTTATGGTCTCTGCCCAGCAAATCATATGCCTTTACCGTGGCCAGTAATGCCAATGTGGAATCCAATCCTCCGGAAAGACCAATCACCGCAGACTGACACCCTGTATGAGCCAGTCTTTTGCGAAGCCCCATTGCCTGCAATGTCAGTATTTCCTCGCAACGCTGTTTTTTCATAAAATCATCCGAAGGAACGAAAGGTGTCCGCGTTATTTTTCTGGTAATCTCCGTCTCAGTCAAATCAAAACTGAAATATGTTTCATCATACCACTGTAAACCATCCTGCCTTTTCCACTCATTGTGATAGGTTGTTGTCTTACGCCGTTCTGCCACCAGGCGTTTTATATCAATCTCTGCTATCGTAAGTCTGTGTTCAAATAATTCAGATTGTGCCAAAATACTTCCGTTTTCTGCAATAATATCATGCCCACTGTAAACCAAATCCTGCGTAGATTCATCATTTCCTGCATCCGCATAAATATATCCTGCAATCAGTTTTGCAGACTGCATGGCTACCAGACTTCTGCGATATTCCGGTTTCGTTGCAATCTCATCACTGGCAGAGGGATTACAAATAATGACAGCTCCCGCCAAAGCATGACGGATAGATGGGGAATCCGGCACCCACAAATCTTCGCAAACCTCGCCTGCTATCACAAGTCCCGGTACATTCTCGCACACTAACAGATTATCTGTTCCGAAGGATATATTCTCACATCCCGCAAGCTCCATAATCGTTTCTGTATCCTGAAAACCTGTTTCAAAATGTCTTGCCTCATAAAATTCCTGATAATTAGGAATATTTGTCTTTGGCACAATCATTAAGATTTCTCTTCCCTTACAAAATACTGCTGTATTATAAAGTTTATTACGGTATACAAGCGGCATTCCTACCACATACAAAATGTCCATATCTACTGTCGCTTGTAATAAAGTTTTTAATGTACTAATGCATCCGTTCAGAAGAGCATCCTGCAAAAATAAATCTCCACAGGTATAACCTGAAATACATAACTCTGGAAATACCAGAATCTTTACACCTTCCTGCTCTGCTTCCCTGATACATTCCAGAATCCGCTCTCCATTATAATCACAATCCGCCACTTTAAGTTCAGGGGACGCTGCTGCCACCTTGACAAATCCATCCTTCATAATTGTTATCCTTTCCGGTACTCAATTTTAAATTTGCACAGTTTTATATTTTATTATTACCCAAATAGTAAAACTATATATATGACACATACAAAACCCTGACATCACAGTCAGGGTTTATAAATATTATTCTTTCATTTCTTTGCGAATAGACAAGATTTCATCAAGAGTTAATTTTGTTGCTTTTTGTATTAATGCATCATCTAAATCCAATACAATCATTTCTCTTACTACGTCTTTTGCATATTCTTTTGCATATTCCTTTGCATATTCTTCAACAACATCACTCATATCACTATCACCTTTTCCTTCCTTAAAATAACGAATTCTGCTGCATACCTTTGGAAATCTCTTATCATTTTCTAACTGATGGTTCTTCAATACTTTCATTAAAGCCGCAATATCCGTTCCGTCATCTATTTCCGTATTCACATAAATCTCATGAAAACCATTATCCACAATGTCTCCAGTCTCCCTTAAAACGCGATCCACATGATATATAGTCTTTTGTCCCCCAAAATAATCAAAACTTGATATAAATACTGCATATACGTCTGGAATTTCTTTAAACTTTATTCCCTTCTCACTTATATAAGTATCCACACTAGAACCATTGTATCGAACTCTTCTTTGATGGTCATCGTCATTTTTCTTTTGTATTTCAATATTATAATAATTCCCATTAGAATTTTTACATAGCACATCTACGATTACCGATCTGCCATTAATATTACGGAGACTTTTTTGCGGAACTGCCCTGATTACTTGTAAATCCGGCATCTTTAAAATCACTTGCAAAATTTCCTCACAAAAGCCAGCATCCTCCGCCAACTTATGAAAAAGTTCATCATCAATCGGTTTTAACGCATCTACTGTTTTCTGTATATTATTTTTCATATTCCTCCTGTCCGGCAGGAAATACTGCAATATAGCCTGATTTTTCAATCTCCTGCCTACTGTAGCTGAAGTAAAATGAGATATATAAGCAAGAGTTTATTAGATCAGAAGAATGAAAATCCACTATGAATCCTCACAAGAAAATCAGAAACTATTTGCTTGAAACAAGAATAGCATAGCAACAGGGAAAATGCAATAGATTTGGAAAAACAGAAATAGAGAGCTGCCACTTATTCACTGAACCTGTGACAGCTCCCTATCAGCTCCTTAAAAAGCACTATTATTTTGCTTCTATCACATCTGACATATCATACATTCCTGCCGGCTTACCCGCTAGAAACTTGCCAGCCTCAATAGCACCCTTTGCAAACACAGATTTAGAATATGCTGTATGATTAAAAGTAATCACCTCATCTGTTCCTGCAAAAATCACATCATGGATTCCTACAATCGTGCCACCGCGAACCGCAGAAATACCTATTTCCTTATCCGGTCTCTTCTCTCTTCTTTCACTTCTATCATACACATACTGATATTCATTTCCAAGTGCTTCATTCACAGAATCTGCCAGTGCCAGTGCTGTTCCACTTGGCGCATCCACTTTCAATCTATGATGCTGTTCCACTACCTCAATATCATAACCTGCTGTACCAAATACTTTTGCTGCATCTTTTAAAAGTTTCATCAATGTATTAATACCAAGTGACATATTCGCAGACTTTAAAATTGCAGTCTCCTTGCCAGCCTCTTTCATATCCAAAAGCTGTTCCTCACTAAGTCCTGTTGTACAAAGGACCACTGGCATCTTCTTTTCCCTGCTGAACTTCAGCAAATTATCGACCGCTGCTGCCACTGCAAAATCAATGATAACATCTGCTTCTATATTACAGTCAAAAATATTAGTAAATACTGGATAACCATTTTCTCTATTATCTGCCACATCAATTCCTGCAACGATTTCCACAGCAGGATCTTGTGCTGCCAATTCTGTAATAACCTGTCCCATATGACCATTACAGCCATGCATAATCATCTTAACCATCATTTGTTCTCCTTATCTTTCTAAATTCTTGTTTATCTTAGTAAGGGGGACGCTTTCAACATGCGGGGCTGGTGGAGTCCGCTGTGGGGAAATACCCTGCTGTTCTCGTCCGTCCCCGC
>CAJUFL010000118.1 GCA_910585605.1 uncultured Lachnospiraceae bacterium
TTCGAGCCCTACTCGGGGAGCTAAACCTGTAAACGTTATGTTTACGGGTTTTTTTATTGCAGTGGATGTATGAATGGATCGTGTATTGTGTTACATCGGGAAATAAAATGCGTGACATTCAGCTTAATGGAACCTTGTATAAATTTTATGCGAGGTTTTTATTGAAAGATGATTGAACATTGAGTTAAGTAGACTAAAAAGGAAACGGAATAGATCTGTTGTTTGTTGAAGTATGACAAGGAAAAATTATGTATTGCAAAAATATAAATAATATAATACAATAAAATTTGTAAAATAAGTAGATATAACATACGAAAGGAAAATAATATGGACTTCCTTGATGAGGTAAAAGAATTTTTGAACAATCAAAAGAAAGAAAAAGGAGAAGCAACTGCAAATACATATAGGAGTAAGATATACGCTTTTTATGAATTTGTTTCTTTGGAGCTTAGAGAGGTAGATGTCACTTATATCTTTTTCTTAAATGTGATGGATAAGAATAAATTATTACAGAGTGTTGAATATTATGTGAAAGCTGGTAATCTTAAAAGCCGGGCGGCAGTCGATATTTATTATACTGTATTAGGGAATTTTTATAAATTCCTTTCAAATAAATATGGAAAAACAAATGATTATTTTCAGGATAGTATAAAAAAAGAAGAATTTAAAGAAGCATTTGAGAGTAAAATAAAACAATTGCGCTTGCGGGATTCCGATATGCAGGAACCGATTGGGAGAGAAACGGCGGAGAAGGTTTTGGAAGAGTGTAACAAACTAATCGATGGTATAGATATCGAAAAAATATTAAGAAAAGAAAAAGGAGTATATTCAAATTATATTTCGTCTCTGATAGTTAAATTAGTTTTAATTTATGGACTAAAAAATGAAGCCATCCGGAAATTAAAAATTAAAGATTACAATGATCAATTAAATGATTTAATAATCAACAATTATAGAGTGCGTTTACCGGATGGGCTTGCAATACAAATGAAAAAATATAAAGAAATTCGGAAAAGGTTCTTAGAAAAATATGGGATTGAAAGTGAACGATTATTTTTTGATGATTATGATATAAATAAAGAATTAGATAATACAAAAATGTATATAGTTTTAAAAAAAGTGATGGGTAATATGCAGGCGGGAGGAGTGGCTAAGTATGCTATAATTCAATTATTGAGGGAAGGAATACCGGCATATATAATTAGTGATTTCACAAATTATAAAGAAGAGGTTTTAGAATACTGTCAAGAACAGATAGATGCAGAAAGAGGTTTATCATTATTAAGTGAAAAAAGCCGGATATTAGATTCTGCGCTGCGTAAAAATATCTTATTTGATGATATGTAGTTGGTATTTTTTGAAGTGGAAGGAGGTGCTGTTTTACGACTGTAAAGGATATCATGTCAGGCGAATCAGAGTATATTGAGTTTAAACAAGAAGTTCCTAAAAAAAGTGAAGTATATATGAAAACAGTAGTTGCATTTGCAAATGGCAGTGGCGGAAAAATTGTATTTGGTGTGGAGGATAGTACATTTAAAGTGATTGGAATTAATCAGGAAGATGCTTTTGTCATAATGGATGGAATCACTGCGGCGATTTGTGATAGTTGTACACCGATGATTACGCCAATTGTGACATTGGCGTCTGTTGAGGACAAGGTTGTGATTGTTGTAAGTATAATGCCAGGCGGTCAGCGTCCATACTATCTTACGGCAAAGGGAAAGGAATACGGGACTTATATCCGGGTTTCAGGAACTACTCGGCCGGCAGATTCGTTTGTGTTGAAGGAATTGGAGTTTGAAGGTGTTAATCGATGTTTTGATCAGACCTATGCGGCACCAGAAGGAAGCGTTACAGAGGATGAGATTAACCATTTGTGCAATAAGATGTATCAATATGCGGCGGAACACTGTAGATCTGAAGAAATGGCAGAGAGGCTTCATCGGTTGACAAGACAAAATTTGTTAAGTTGGGGATTTTTGGTAAAACGGGGAGACAATTATTACCCCACGAATGCTTTTTTGCTCATGACACATAATTTACTTCCACAGGCAAAGATTCAATGTGCCGTATTCAAGGGGAGAGATAGAGATGTGTTTATTGATCGGATAGAATATGATGGGGATATTGTGACACAGTTGGATGCGGCATACGAGTATGTTTTGCGTAACATTCATATGAGTTCGGAAATCAATGGATTGTATCGAACAGATATATACGAACTTCCAACAGACTGTATCAGGGAGATGATTTGTAATGCTGTGGTTCATCGCAGTTATCTGCATCCCTCAAATATACAGGTAGCAGTGTATGATGATCGTGTAGAAGTGACTTCTCCAGGGATGCTGTTTGGAAGTTTAAGATTGAAGGATATTAGGGAAGGAATTTCCATACCGAGGAATCGTGCATTGGTATATGCGTTTACTTATATGAATGTTATGGAACATTGGGGGAGCGGGATTCCGAGAATTATTAGACGGTGCAGAGAACTTGGATTACAAGATCCAGAGTTGACGGAAATTGCAGGAAGTTTTCGTATCAATTTATTTCGGTTTTCAGATAAGACGAGAATTGGAAAAAGTACGGATAAATTGATGAGAGGTACGGATAAAGTACGGAAAAGTACGGATAAAGTACGGAAAAGTACGGATAAATTGAATGGCAATCATGAAAAAATTATTCAATATATAGAGGAAAGAGGGGCAATAACAAATAGGGAAGTCCAGAATCTGTTGAATGTGAAGGATTCCCGAGCATTAAAAGTCTTAAAGGAATTGGTTGAGGCAGGAGTATTGAGAAAAGAGGGCAAATTGAAAGGAAGCTATTATAAATTGAAATAATCTGTTGGAATTTTTATTTGTTGTAGCTTCGATTTTTTGCTGCTGTGGATGTTAATCAGTTTTTATTCCAGGCAGATTCCAGCGAAAGTGGCTTGCCAGGATACGGATTGCGATTACCAGGAGGGCGCTAAGCAGCATAGCGTAGTCGGAATGGATAAATTGTAAAAGGAAAACATACAGGCATGCACCGGAAATGGATGCACATGCGTAGATATGCTTTTTTAAGACGAAAGGCGTTTCTCCGGCCATGATATCACGGAGGATTCCACCGCCTATGCCAGTGATGACGCCCAGGAAGATAACTAAAAAGCGATAGTTGCCGTAACCTGCATCAATTCCGGTTTCGATTCCTGTGACAGTGAAGGCGCCAAGACCGATAGCATCCAGGATGTTCATAATCTTTTCATAGGTTTCCATATAGCGGCTTTCCAGTAAAAAGGGCCAGCGGCGGAACAGCAAAAACAGGATAAGCACCGTTACAAAGGCGGTGGACACATAGACAGGGTTTTGGAACATGTTAGGAGGAATATTGCCGATCATAAGATCACGGAGCATCCCGCCACCTACGGCAGTGATGACACCCAGGACGATGATTCCAAACAGATCTAATTTTTTGCGTACAGCAACCATTGCCCCGGAGGAGGCAAAGGCCACGGTTCCAATGATTTCTATAGGAAAAAAGATACTTGCATGCAGTTCCATTTTAAAGCCTCCGTATACTGATTGTTTCTGGTTAAGTATGCCGTGAAAACACTGTACTTGACAGACAAAAACAATATATCATACCTGTATCAATGCTGCAAGAAAGATGGGGTTTTTTGGCCAGGGAGAATCCTGTTGAGAAATATAAAATTTCCCCTTGTCAAAGCTTTAAAAGTATGATATTATATCGTTTGTTAAGGTTGTTTGGCACGGAAACAGAGGTTATCCAGTGTTTAAGCAAGAGTATGGCTCCGTGGTCAAGCGGTTAAGACATCGCCCTTTCACGGCGGTAACACGGGTTCGATTCCCGTCGGAGTCATTGCATGATGCTATTAAAATGCATATGACCCGAAAGGGTATATGGACCTTTAGCTCAGTTGGTTAGAGCAACCGGCTCATAACCGGTCGGTCC
>CAJUFL010000119.1 GCA_910585605.1 uncultured Lachnospiraceae bacterium
GGAATACAAGGGTACTGTATTCAAGACGGGTAAGGTTTATTTCCTCCCCGTCTTGGAATACCCGGTGTTGGTTCTGCCTTATTTCCAGTCCCGGAAAAGATAGAATGGGGGCGGGGACAGTCTGCATAACTTCAAGTTGTATGCAGTCGGTTAATGCTGAAATGATTTTATCAATCACTTTTTCTTCTTGTTCATCAAGTGTCAGCAACAGTAATTTTCCCATGTTTCCACCTGTTGTAAATTATTGCATTACTAATCAATACATATATTTTCGATTATTGATACACATTTTTCTATTCCGAGTGTCCCGCTATCCAAACATAGATGATAGTTTTGGGAATTTCCCCATTTCTTTTCGGTATAATATTGATAGTGATAGGAGCGTGCTTTATCCGTACTGCTGATACGTTTTTTTGCTTCTTCGCTTGATATGTGATCCTGTTCCATTAAGTGTTTTATTCTAAAGTCTAAATCCGCATGAATAAAGATATTTAAGCAATTTGGGTATTCTTTTAATATGTGGTCTGCACATCGTCCAACAATGACACAAACCCCTCTATCTGCTAATTCACGGATTACCTTTACCTGCGAAAAGTATATTTCATCCTGTAATGATATATTGTTGCCGGAAAGAATTGAATTTGCGTGGGACAAATTATTGACAAGATTAAACAGCATACTTCCTGTCATATGTTCTCCCTTATTTTCAATGATTTCTTCTGTATACCCTTTTTCTTTTGCCACCATGCTTATAATTTCTTTATCATAAATTGGTATACCTAATTCTTTTGCAAGTTCTTGCCCGATTGTATGTCCGCCGCTTCCACATTCTCTGCTAATAGTGATAATTTTTTTCTGCATAATAGATAACCTCCTTTTTAAAGTTTTTTCCAATATATTTTCAACATGATAAGAGCCGTAATAAAAGCTAATCCGTCCGCAACTGGTCCAGCCCATAAAGCACCCTCTACTCCTAATATCGTTGGTAATAAAATGGTTGCAGGAAGAAGATAAATGATTTGTCTGGTTAAAGACAATATAGTTGCCTGTGTCGGTTTCCCGATTGCTTGAAAAAATATTCCTGTTACCATTTGTAATCCATTTATAGGGCAGGCTAAAAGAAATATTTTAAAACATTTTATGGCAAATTCATTATATAAGTCAGATTCCGAACCAAAAAGTTTTACAATACTCATAGGCATAAACTGGAAAATGCAGAAAGCCAATATTAAGAATACTGTGGCAACTGATAGGATAATGCGGTAAGTCTGCTTTACCCTGTCTTTTTGACCGCAGCCATAATTATATCCGAAAATTGGCTGTGAGCCTGTGGATAATCCTATTATGATGGCAGATACAACTTGATTTACTTTCATAGTTATGCCAATCGTTGTTAAAGGAATATCTGAACCATATACTGATTTTGCACCATAAGATACCAATATATTGTTTGTGGTTGCCATTACTAATACAATAGCAATTTGAGTAATGAAACTGGATATTCCGAGACTGCTTACTTTAATTAACACCTTTTTATTGAAAACAAAGCAACTTTTGTCTAATTTAATGCTTTTAAATTTTCTGAGGTAAGCAATATATAAAAGCGCATTAAATATCTGCCCTAAAATAGTTGCCCATGCAGCGCCTTTTACTCCCCAATGAAAAACAAAAATGAAAATTGGATCAAGGATAATATTCGTAATGCAGCCAATTAACAAGCCTGCCATACTGTATTTAGGATTGCCGTCAGCTCTGATAATGCCTGCCATGCTTGAGTCAATGGCAGAAAACAGTACACCAAAAGAGATAATTCTGCCATAATCCATTGCATACGGCAGAATATCTTCTGTTGCACCAAACAGAATACACAAAGGCTTTAAAAATACGTTGAAAACAATACATAATATAATGCCAATTAAAACTGTTGCGGAAAGAGCATTCCCGATACCTTTTGCCGCTGCATTTCCGTTGCCCTCTCCTAATTTTAAACTCAAATATGCGGCTGCTCCGTCCCCAACAAGCAGAGAAAGTGCTATAACAATAACGGTCAATGGCATAATAACATTTGTTGCACCATTACCCAAATAACCTACACCCTGCCCAATAAAAATTTGGTCAACAATATTGTATAACGCATTGACAACCATAGAAATAATACTGGGAATGGCAAATGTCACAATTAGTTTGCTGATTTTTTCTGTTTCTAAAGGGTTTCCTTTCGTGATTGTCTTACTGTTCATTTTCTACCTCCATATTTTTAATCATTTTTTGAACCACTTCAACAAAAGTATTTAGGCTTTCTTGACTAATGCCGGAAATCATTCTGTTTTCTAATGACTGAATATCTTTGTCAACATCTTCTTTCATCTTTATAGTTGCAGAAGTGGGACAAATTTTTTTTAAACGGTCATCAAACGGAACTTTTTCCCGAATAATCATCTCATGTTCTTCCATTTTCTTTAAATGCACTGAAATACTGGAACTTCGGATATTCAATTCTTCTTCAATATCCTTTTGGTAAATCTCCCTTTTCGGATAATTTGTCAGTACAAAATACAGGATACGGGTTTGTGCGCCTTTATTATCTGTTGAAACATTAAATGCACGGCGAATTTGATTAGATAATCCTAATATCCATTTTGTATATTGAATATCGCTCATAATCCACCCCCTTTCTTAGTTATCAAAATGTTTGTTTACAAAATAAATTAAAGCATATGAGGGCTTGAAAGAGAAGTGAAATAATGGTATTATTGATGATAAAAACGCAATAATAGGAGATAAAAGATGAATACTCAACAGTTAGAAAGTTTTATTCAAGTAGCTGAAAATCTTAATTTTGCAAGGGCGGCTGAAATTCTAAACATCACGCAATCGGCTGTTTCACGTCAGATAAATGCGCTTGAAACAGAATTAGGAACAAAACTCTTACACCGTTCTACACGGACAGTTACCTTAACACCTGCGGGAATTAGTTTCTTGAATGACGCAAAGGAGATTTATACGAAACTGCAATTTGCAACTGCAAAAATTAGAAATCACGAACAGTCTAATATACAAATTTTATCCATTGGGTGTAGTAATGAAGCAGATATGGTATTGTTGTCAAAAGTCCTTTCTAAGTGCAGGCAAAGTAACCCAGAGTTGCACCCGTTTTTAAGGATTATTCCACATAGGTCTATTTTAAACTTATTTATTCATGGAGAGATTGATTTTCTTTTTGCATTTAAAGATGATATACCAATGCGTGATGGTTTTTCTTATATAGAACTTGCAAGAATGAAGATATGTTGTGCTGTTCCGGCGTTTTCTAAAATTGCAGAACAAAAAGGTATTTCTATAAATGATATTGTTTCACAAAAAAATATTATTTGTAATTCATATGAAATCCCGACTAAAGTGGCAGATATACAACATCACATAGAGCATTTTCTTACATACGATATGATTTATTACTGTGAAAATCTACAAGTAATGATTACTCTAATAAAAGCGGGATATGGTTTGGGGATATTGCCCGAAAATGTTTCGTTTAGCTCTGATATTGCCTATATTCCGTTGCAAGAAACAGCACCAATATCATATGGGGTATTTTATAAGAAAAAATCAAATAGTCCTAATTCCCGTAATTTTCTTAAAATAGTAAAAGAAATGGCATATCAAATGTGATAAATTAAATAAAACGCCGGGGAATGGCAGCTTATACAGTGCCATTCCCCGGCGTTTCAATTACTCCATATCTTCAGCAGGCAGGAACACAAGCCCGGCAAATTCTTCTTTATGCCTTTCCCAGACTATCAACGCCAAACAGCCAAGTCAAGGACGTAAACGCCGCTAAAGCGGTAAATCCTTGACTTGGCTGT
>CAJUFL010000120.1 GCA_910585605.1 uncultured Lachnospiraceae bacterium
ATAATGATACTAGTAAAATCAGGGGAGTGTGGATAAAACTGCGGAAACTCAAGAATGTTTCAGTCATTGTCTTTATAATTATTTTATTATATACTATTATAGAGAGAAGATATTTTGTATGGGAGGTGGTAGCAATTAACATATTGTTTTTTTTGACACCCAAAGCAGAAGTTGCTTTTTTAGAAGAAAGTTTCTCATTACGTCAGGTTCTTGAGAAAATGGAATATCACAAGTATTCAGCAATTCCTATTCTGAACAGTGACGGTGAATATATAGGGACTTTAACCGAGGGTGATCTTTTATGGTATTTTAGACATAACGACATGGTAGGCATCAAATGGCAAGAACTTTTGCATCTGACTGATGTACCCCGCCGTCATGATTATAAACCGGTAAATGCAAGCTCTAACATGGAAGACTTGCTTTCCAAGACATTACAGCAGAATTTTGTTCCAGTAGTAGATGATTGCGATAAATTCATCGGGATTATAACCAGGAGTGATGTTATCCAATATTATTACAGCCGTACATAAAAAACCCTTACCTTCATCCCATATCGGTGATGAAGGTAAGGGTTTTTAATTACATATACTCCTTAAGACGTTCCGGATCAACCTTAATGCGGTTATCCATTGTCTTCATAATGTTCTTAATCTGTACTTCTGCAAATACACTGTCATTATCAAGATTATATATCTGATTATGTGTAAATCCAAGAACAATCGGCTTTAATATATCATTGATATTCTCATTTAAAACAAGCCCTTTTTCAAAATTAGTAAGTTCAACACATACACCCGGATATAGAATCTTGACACTATTTACCAAATGCCTTACCATTGCCGGATCATACAAATCTGGTCTGCTTTGAAGCATGCGAATCGCCTCCACTTCTGTATGAGGATCTATATCCAGCTGCATTGCTGTATATTCATCATAAGCATTTGCAACCATCAACACTTTAACCACATCAGAAATCTTATCCGGTGCATTCTCTGGAAGATACTGCAACTGGCAAAGTTGCATTAAAGTACCCTTTACACCAGCCGGCAGATTATAAGCATTTGATATTTTATCCACGCCGGTGATTACCGCTCTTGCTACAACTGCCATCTCCTCATCATTCAGGGCTTCTGTCTTCCCTTTTAATGCCGGTTTCAATTTCAGTTTTCCTAAATCATGAAGAAGTGCCGCAACCACAACCTCTGTCTGTTCCACTACTCCAAATCCCGCTCTATGGGATATGAGTGCAGATAAAATTGCCACATTCAAGGAATGCTTATATACATAGTCCTCCGGACTTCGCAAATTCTGGTTAAAACTAATCTTATGATAAAGATTCCCAAATCTGCTGATCAATTCATCTGCCTGCTTAATCAGATTAGCAGGAGATTTATTCTGCATAATGGCATCCAAATCTCCTTTGATACTAAAGACTCCTATTGTCTGATAGCGTTCAAATTCTATCTCCTCTTCACTCATCGGCGGAAGCGGTTCCGCAGGCTCTAAAATATAAAGACCAATCAGACCAAAATTCTTAACACTTTCGATACCCTGTTTTGTGATTTTGTCATTCCTGCCATAAAGCAGTGTTCCCTTTTTGTTATAAATCGGTCTTGCCAATCTCATTCCTACTTTTAAATCTTCTGCTTTCACGTATATCATAATAATACCTCCCAATATTTGTAACCAACTGCAAGATGGTTGATTGACTTCTGCCCCTCCCATTTGTGCAAATTCTTATTATGCAATGTATAGTTACAGTATGACTTAACCTTATAAAAAATATATATGGTTGAATATATTTATATCTATTTTATCATTCTACACCATAAATAGCAACGATAGAAATATTAAAATCTTGATAAAGCACCGGATTTTGGCAAAAAATATTAACTGCCATTTGATAAGGAAGCCTTTTTTCTGCCTTTTCATAGACAAAACCGGCATACAACCGTTCCTTTCTTTCATCTGTTTTTTTCTCTTTTCCCAAGTGCTCCATATGATCTCTCCTGAATTCTTCTGCCTCAACTTCCAATACCAGATATGCATTGCAAAACTGGTACTGCATTATCATTTTCTTATCCCATTCTTCCAATAAAAATAATACAAAATCCTGTTTTTCCTCTGGTATTTCTCCATTTTCCAAAATATGCAAGACAACTCCCCATTCCTCATATAATCTTTCTTCTACCTGGGATATCCCAATAAAATCTTCCTCTAAAACAATATATAAATCCTCAAAATAATCCTTCGCTGCAACTAAAAGCGGCAGAATATCCCTATGACTCCATTTTCTGCTTTTCAATACAAATAATACTGAGCTCCGTTTATTCGGACTTCTCATGGTTTTCATATTCTGAAAAAGCAGTCTGCGGTTTTCTATCAATTCCTGTTTTCTCCCCCGAAATAACATTTCTTCCAATTCCAACACCTTTGCCATTTCCTTGTCTGCTCCTGCCACAACCTGATTAATCTGATATTTTTTAAAACCTCTTCTCAGTTTTTTTATTGTTCTTTCTTTTAAATCTGGTGTGGTTTCCACCTGAAGAACTGTAACCCCTGCTTCCTGTTTTGTTAAAAAGCGAACCCTGCCCCGCTTGGACAATGATTTTACAAAGTATATATAATCAATTCTTTGCTTTTCCCTCATAATCCATTCCGATATTATCTTATTCTACTAACCTTATTCCAGCACCTATAATAAAATGACAAAATCATAAATTTTTGCTATACTCAAATAAGCTTTGCAGCCATATAATCTATTTCAGGAGGTTTTTCATGAATTCCTATAAATGTGTAACAGCCTATGAAGGCACCCGGTATAATGGCTGGCAGAAACAGGGAAACACAGCCAATACCATACAGTGCAAACTGGAAGAAACCCTCTCAAAAATGATAGGGGAACCAATAGAAATCACCGCCTCAGGTCGAACAGATGCCGGCGTTCACGCTTTAGGTCAGGTATTTCATTTTCATTGTTCAGTGGAATTGTTAAAAGATGATGATGGTATCATTTTTCTTACAGAAATAAACAATTTTTTACCTAAGGACATCCGTCTGCTTAACATAGAATCCTGTTCCAGCCGATTCCATGCCCGGTTAAATGCTGTAAAAAAGACATACCAATACCGAATTGACACCTCTACTTATGGAAATTTATTCTTACGTAACACAGCACACCACATTGCATCACCAATGGATATCTCTGCCATAAAAAACGGAGCCTCGCTTCTGCTCGGCACTCATGATTTCAAAAGCTTTTGCAGTAATAAACGCCTGAAAAAATCCAGTATCCGTACTATATATGATATCCACATAGAAGAAGATAAATCAAACAATCTTCTTCTATTTACCTTTACCGGAAATGGATTTCTCTATAATATGGTAAGAATCCTCTCCGGCACATTAATTGAAATCGGTCTTGGGCTTCGTACCCCCGAACAAATCCCTGCCATCCTTGAAGGGTGCGACCGTGCCCTTTCCGGACACACAGCCCCCGCAAAAGGACTTTTTCTCTTACACGTCTTTTATTAAATTCTTGTTTAGCTTACTGGGGACGCTTCCATGGCGAGTGAGGACGGACGCAG
>CAJUFL010000121.1 GCA_910585605.1 uncultured Lachnospiraceae bacterium
GGTAAAAATGGATTATAAAAAGGATTGAAGGAATATATCCCCCAATCCTCTTTATTGTCAGATAGCTCTTTAATGAAAACCAACGATTGTATTTGTAAGAATAAATAATAGTACAGAGTTCCACGCCTACGCCAATTCAGTTTTTATCGCACCCAATTTTCTTAATATCTGTTTTGTTAAAGCACGGCATCCTAATTTGATAAATCAGCTTTTTCCTTGCATAAATAATACCTCCAATCCTACCTGGATTACTCTCTTCCAATAAACGAAATCAGATAAATATCCAGCCCCCGTATTTTTCAGTCTCACTTACAGAATATATCTTTGTATTTTTATAAAATGCGAAAAAACTTTCAGTTGAAAACAGAAAATCATTTATAATCCTCTCCCGTATGTACTTATCAACTTTCCCACAAATATTTTCACTTTTCCCAACATTTCATTAATTAACAAAGGTACTGCAATTCCAGACAGAAGATAGATCCATTTACTTGCTTCCGTTCCTCCTGCCAGATAAACATAATTAATATCATGAAAAAACAGCTCTCTGTCAAATTCGGCACATAAAGGTGTCAGGCTGCTACACAAATAGAAAATCCCTTTGATCAACATAAATACCGCTACATGGTGCATCATAATGGAATAGGTATTGCGCCCAACTGTAACCAGTTTTCCTGAACCGACAGGCATTTCACTTATAAGTTTGGCTATCCGCAACCAGAATGCGATTCCCGTGACCACCGTAAGATAAGGAATCGCAAACCCGTTTGCAAAACTTGTAACCCATACAACACCAAATGCCAGCCCTGCATTAAAAATAGAAATCAATATCTGTACTCCTATGACGATCAGAAAATAAATCCCATCCGGCAGCGTATCATATGTCTCTATCTTCTCTTTATAAATCTTTCCCATCTGAAATCCCGGAAGCATGAGCAAAAGCCTTCCCGGAAACTTATAAATCCCCCATACATGGCCACCTATTGCCAATTGGATTGTCACCATGCCCACAATCAGAGAAACAATGAAGATCAGCCATTCATATTTCAAACGTAGAACCCCTAAAATTTTACGCATCAGCACATTGATTATCTCAACCAAAAACAATGCCGGGACAAACCACGCTGAAAAATTGTATAAAAACTGATGCCCGTCTATAAAAGGCGAAAGAAAAAGCGTCCTGAACGACAGGACTTCCCCAAGTGAAAATCCGATCCCATGAAGCACTTGCGCTAAAACCCCATAAAAAAGATTCCATAAAAAATAAGGAACCAGCAACACCCTGCATTTCTTCCATATGTAGCCTCCGATATTCTTTTCCGCCTCATCTTTATAAAAATATCCCGATACAAACAGGAAAATGTACACATGGAAAGAATAATAAGGAAACACCCCTCCCAGGTCAAATACCCCATATCCCAAGTGTCCTGCCACAACAAAGATAATGCCTAATGCAGATAAAATCCGAAACTGTCTGTTTTCTTCTGTATCTGTTTTCATTTTTTCTCCTCAATAAACTTTTATCACTAATACACCTCAATTAGCAAAATGCCAGAATCCTTGAAGCAGGAGATTCTGGCATCCATATACCCATCAGCACTTAAAGCCAAAATATGCTTTTACTGGTATCAGTTTGAATGAAACATAACTATCTTCCTTACGACTGGTATATGATCAGCCACGAATGCTCCTATCAGGCTGACTATGAAAATAAATACTGTCATTACAGGGATGGAAATAACTGCCGGATATGCAACAGTTGTGATACCCACAAGATTCAGCTTCTCAAGCACAAACATATGGAACATATACACAAAAAATGTATAGCCGGACAGCTTTCCCCATATCTCTGGCCTTTTTATATGTTCAAATGCCCTGCAATACTTAAAGCAAACGAAGATGGCAATGCTCATAATAAGAACATTGAGTGAACCCGGACTAAACCATCTTTCCACATATGTACCAGACTTAATGCAGTCATGCAGTGTAAGGAATGGTGTCAGGAAAAGAGAGACGATTCCCAATGCATATATAAGCAGCCTGGCTTCCTTCCTTATATCTGTTATATTCAGATAGTAGCCCATCAAAAAGTAGCCAAAATTTCCAACCAGTACATCAAGTCCAAGACTGTCAATCCGTGCCTGGAATGTGGCCATCTGAAAAGCATCTGTCAATGTCGGTATCAGAAACCGGAATATAATCCACAGGAGCAGATAATACCTGAGAATTTCTTTTTTGGCACTGATCTGTCTCGCAACCGGAATCAGCAGATAAAATCCACACAGAATCTGAAGGAACCACATATGTACATGCCCAAAGATAAAACGCTCTAATGCCGCTCTCCAGACTTCCATAGAGAAATCTCCCTTAAGCGTATCGACCGCAATCCCCTGAAAGGCATAAAAAGCTGACCAGACATAAAAAAGCATTACCAATTTCAGAATCCTTTTTCCTGCCATGGGGTTCTCCCTACGGGGTGAAACAAGGAAAAGACCGCTGAGCATAAAGAAAACTGGTACTGCAAAACGGGTCATGCTGTTATAAATTGTCATAACCAGAAATTCCTTTCCATGTATATCCACCACACTCCAGTAGCTTGCAGATACATGTAACAGAACTATTGAAAAACTAGCAACTACCCTTAACACATCATATTTTGAAATTCTATTCATATTTTTTTCACTTCCTCATGTACATTTTTGTAGTCACATACACTTTCAAATACATTACTTTGTCTTTGCTTCTTATCATCGTAATAATTATACGTCTTTACGAATTATAATGCAACGATAATTTTTAGTATAATTAACGCATAAATTCATTAGTGGAGATTATCATGATAGATGTATTACAACGAATAAACGAATTGAGAGAAGAACGTCATTGGACAGAATATCAGCTTGCTGAAAGATCGGGTTTAACACAATCAACTATATCTTCCTGGTATCGTAAAAATATGTTACCTACTATTCCTTCATTAACTAAAATTTGTGATGCTTTCGGGATCTCCATATCGCAATTCTTTTTAGAAGATCTTCATCAGGCCATTCTACTTAATGAAAGAGAACTTTCTTTGCTTAAAGCTTCCTCAAAACTGGATTCCCATCAATATGATGCTTTATTGCATTTTCTTGAAACAATATGATTGTCATATAAGTAAGGGAAAAAGCTTTCATTTGTTACTTATAACTTTTTACACATATGCAATAAAATGTGGCACATATGCAACTTTTAGCCGGAAATATTTTTTTAATTTACCGATT
>CAJUFL010000122.1 GCA_910585605.1 uncultured Lachnospiraceae bacterium
TCCGGGGGGACTCTCGGATTTTTTTATGGGAGATACCCTATTACTTAGCGCTTACGTTTCAAAGCTAAACCAGAAGCTTTCATACCTGAACCTTGACAACCTCTGCATACATACAGGACCCATTATCCGTAAGGTTATGCTTTCGGAATACAAGCTTTTTCAGGCCACAGACCTGCTGTGCACACTGGAACTTGCCAGACTCAAACTGAGATGCCAGAGTGCTGTAAGCCTCCCTGTTCACATCATTATTCATTTCCGTATACATGTCATTGACTGTCCCAATGGTCAGCAGCTCTAGCTCACTGATATGAATGCCAAGCTGCACATTCAAGCCCCAAAGCTCGATAATCTCAGGAAGCACCTGATAAATGGAAAATGTCCCGAACTAATCCAGCCATTCATCCGGCGTATCGGGAACACTCTGCGAATCCGCATGTTTCGCCATGATGTAGCTGATATCCTCGAACAGTTCCAGCGAAGAAGAATCCAAAGCAGAGTTTTCAGGATCATTCTCATCAATGCTCTTCTGCAGGTCATGAAGATCCTTGTAGATATCCCTGTGGAACCTATTCCATTATGATTTCCTCCGTTTCTCAGATTGTCGTTGGTTGTCTGTATTATTTCCAAGATCACTGGATCCAGATCATAGGCACCACCTCCCTTCAGCGAAAAAATAAGCTGCCAATGCTTTTTCGCATCAGCAGCTTTCGCTTTTAGTTCGGTGTTTTATTTTCAGTTCTGATTCTTCTTTGCGTCCTTGATACGGTAGTAGTCTTCCAGATCCACATCGATCCTGACTTTCGTATCAGGTTTTCGGTTGCTCAAGAGGCACACCGTCTCAACATGCGGCGAGTGTGCGATAAAGATGCACATACACCTTGATGCACCCGCCATAAAAAGATAAGAATCGTGTTGATAAACGAGCCTTTGATCGGTTTCGGCTTGATTTGTGATCTGCTCTTTTCTATGGCATTTGCTGCTAACTGCAATTTTACCATAGTTCACTGTTTTCGGGTAGGTTTTCCGAAAATGAAATGGGCAGACGAAAACCTCCAAATCTTGTTTGACTTGGAGGCTTGATTTTGTCCATTTTATTTTCTTAGAAATTAAATATATTTATATTTCTTTCCGCACCCTTTATTATACTGTTTGCATATTCTTTTCTATTTAATGTAATTAATGGCAAGCATCCATTATTACCCAAATCTGCAATCGTCAACTGCATTCTTTTAATTGGTATTGCAACTACCGCATATTCTTCCTGAAAGCAATAAATATATTGTGAATCGTTTATTATAAGATTTAATAAATTTGACAACGTATGAGTATCCAGCGCTTCTTTAAATTTATTCCAAACCTCTAAACATTCTGGTTCTTCAAAACCCACTTCTCTATAATTCACTATATCTCTAACATCTTCCATCCATTGATATACATCCACATCATCAATTAAGTTAGTTAATAAAATGTCTGATCCTGAAAATATATCTTTATAGTGACTGATTGTGCCTCCATGTGTGGAATTATATTTCTTATTATTTGTTCCATACGGGCTCTCTCCAGACGCAATCTTTAGCCTATACATACTACAATTCCGTAACAAAGCATATCCGTTACATGCCATAGATGTCCGTAGCAAATAAAAAATTGAATAATAAAGTTTCACTGTGGCCCATGAAAATCTCTTGGCAAAAATTGCGTCAATTCCTTCAGAGAAACTTACTGTTGCACTATGGAAAAAATCCATTGCGTCCTGCTTAAGCAATATACTTAATTGATTAGCCTCTTCTCTAGATAATACATGCGTTTTGAAAATTGACTTTTTTGTGCTAATTCCTCCACCGAAGATATCCCAATAAAAGACTCATACTTTTGTTGCGTTCTATTTCTCTTAAAATTTATACTCATCTTGTTCTGGCACTTCCCTTAACAGAGAATTTTTTAGATACTTATAAATTTCATTTCTCTGTTCTTTTCCTTGCATGTTTTTAATATCATCCCTATATAATAATCCTATATCATCCAAATTGAGTAAATTAGATATTGTTGCTTGTTCAAAAGACTTCTTTTCAACACATCTATCAATTAAATCTTCACACAAAAATTTTATACCTGCATAAAATCCGGCATTCGACATAAACGGATTCGTATTTTTTAACCAACACCCTTCCTTTGCATAATATTTCTTTATAACTAAAAAGAAATTAATTACAATCTTATACTGCACTTCGTAATCATCAAAATGATACTGCTGAAAAACACCTTCATCACCCGTGTACTCTTTCAAAGCATTTACTACTGTTGACAAATCAACTTTTCCTACTCCTTGAGACGAGCCCGGTTTTTTAATACATTGATAATATGGTGAATCTGGATTATCATTTAGTTCATTTGCAATGTCTGTTGCCCTAACTATGTAAGAATTCTTATCCTTGACTTCGCCAAACAAATCATATACCAAACTCTTTGGTACAGGTTTCTGCTCTGTATTAATATTTAAAAATATTCTGGCAGCAGCTTGTGTCGACATCTTTTCTGTCATAATAATTATTATTGATTCTTCTCCCACCTCATCTCTTTCATCTACTGCTCTTTTCAATCCTTCTAATCTATGCTGACCATCTATAACTTGTGCACCGCCATTGACTATTGGTATTTTTATGAAGCTGTCATCTACTATTAATGAATAATTTGTATCTGTCCAGTTTAATATAAAAGTATTAAAAAACATATTACCATCAAGAATAAAATCTTTTATCGAATTAATCCTTCGTCTATTTAACACTCTCTGCACGGCACCTTCGACGTCATCTCGCCCACGCACGGCAACATAATAAATTGGCAATATATCTTTTACCTTTGCAGTAAAAATATATGCCTGTACATCTCCCAATTTTGTTTTCATATATTTATCCCAGATTATTCACGGCACAGCTGTGAAAGTGGCTGAAAGCCACTTAATTACTGT